>JANQKT010000263.1 GCA_028280965.1 Phycisphaeraceae bacterium | reverse complement strand
CGATCGGCGCCGTGCTCGCGGGCGAAAACGCACCACCGGTCACCGCTTGGCAACGCGAGCAACGCATCGCCGTCTTCGCACGCCTATACCAACTCGCGTGGGGCGGCGGCCTGGTCGCCGCGCTCATCGGTATCATCGCGATGCTGTCGGACCTCTCCGACCCGGCGTCGATCGGTGCGGGCATGGCGGTTGCGCTGCTTGCCCCTGCCTACGGCGCGCTGCTCGCCGAGTTCATCTTCAACCCCATGCAGCAACTGGTCATGAACCAGCGCCCGGCCGCGGACCCCGACGGCCCGGGCGGGCAGGCCGGCACACCCGCCACGCCTGCGCCCACCGCCGGCCAGCCAGGCCTGCTCAAGGGCGTCGCCATGATCGCGATCATCGTCTCGATGTTCATGGTCCCGATCGTCAGCTTCTCGGAGATCAAGAAAGAGGACACTCTGGACCCGGTCACCGAAGCAACATACCTGCGCTACCTCTACGGCGACGATGCGCCCAACACCATGACGGCCGACACGCGGCTCGATGCCGGCCTCGAGAAGCGCCGGCGGGAAGCGGACGCGGTGTATGCACGCCTGCGCGAATTGATGCCGAACAAGGACGCCGAGACATACGATGAGATCGCCCTGATGGTGCTGTCCGTCCCGCAGCACGACGAGGTCGAGCCCGACAAGACGGCCGAGTGGCGGCAGCATTTAGTCGATGCGTACTACTACAAGCAGGTGGGTGCGTATTGATTTTTGGGTTTTGCCGCCAAGGACGCCAAGAGCGCCAAGCGGCAAGATCAGCACGCATTCATCACGGCGCCAACCGCTTGACCTGCCAGCCTTCGGCGTCGCGGACGTACACCAGCCGGTCGTGCAGGCGCGAGCGTTGGCCCTGCCAGAACTCGACCGTGCTCGGCACGACGCGGTACCCGCCCCAGTCGTCGGGCAGCGGGATCGGCTCATCGTTGTTGTAGCGCTCGGCCAATTCGGCGAAGACGGCCTCGAGTTGTGCGCGGTCTTTTAACTCGACGGACTGCTCGCTGGCGAGCGCGCCGAGTTGGCTCGCGCGCGGGCGCGTCTTCCAATACGCCAACGCCTCGTCGCGATCGACCTTCGTGATCGGCCCGCGGATGCGCACCTGGCGGAACAGCACGTCCCAGTAAAACACCAGCGCCACCTCGGCGTGATCGGCGACCTGCCGCGCCTTCGCGCTCTGGTAGTTGGTGTAGAACGTGAAGCCGCGGGCGTCGGCGTCCTTGAGCAGCACTACCCGCGCGTCCGGCCGGCCGTCGGCGTCCACCGTCGCCAGCGTCATCGCGTTCGGCTCCATGATCTTCGCCGATACCGCCTCATCGAACCAAGCACGGAACTGATCGACCGGATCATCGGCCAGGTCGGCACGGTTCAGCCGCGGGGCGTTCTCATAGCTCTGGCGGAGGTCGGAGATAGACATCACTCAGTTCCGGGGCGGTCCCGGGGTTCTTCCGGGGCAAGGGTCTTAGGGGCAGTGGCCGGGGCTCAATACCGGAGCGCTGCTCTCTCACCCTAGCCGACCCCGCCTCCCTGGTCGAGCGGGCGCCTGGAAGGTAGGGGGTTTAGGGGTTCTGGCTGCGTCAGAATCACGGCCTAAGGGGAGCTTTAAACCAGGTTTATTTTTGTCTGGCCGGCATTTTAAGCTTGGCCTGTACCCAGAAATGGTTATTCTATAGCTTAGTTACTAAGGGTTATATGCAAGGCCCTGCACCATTCTTGTGCCGGCATTGAGGGGGCACAGCAACCAACAGGAGCTTGAGATGAAGCGGTTGAATCGGATCACCCCGGCCCTGGCCTGCGCCGCGCTGTTCGCAGCGGCCCCGAGCAGCGCCATGCCGATCGTCAGCGGTTTTGATGCCGGCCTGGAGGGGTGGAAGGCGGTCGGCTTCGATTTCGATGTCAACATCGCCCTCCCCCCGTCGCTGAACATCACCAAGACGGACAACTCCGCCGACCTCGCCTGGGATTCGGGCGGCGACTTCGACCCGGCCTTCGATGGCAACCCCGGCGGGTTCGCGCGGTTCGAGGACGAGATCACCAACCCCGGCTCGTTCCTCGAAGCGCCCGCGCAGTTTACCGGCGACCTCAGCTCGTACGCCGGCCAGACGATCAAGTACGACCACCGCATCTTCAACGAGGGCGCGAACGCGACGAGCGTCGGGCCCTACGTGATCATGCTGATCTCCGGCGACCTCAACGATCTGAACGCCTACGTCTCGGTCCAGGACGGCCCGATGCTCGGCGAGGCGGACACGGACTGGGTCACCGTCTCGCAGACGCTCGACGCGGCGAATTTCACCGCTGTGGCAGATGTGGACCTGGGTATCTTCGATTCCGCCGGGTCCGGGATCACGCTTAGCGATATCCCGCTGGCTAATTTTTCGACCGACAAGACGTTCGAAGAGGTGCTGGCCGACGTCAGCTCGCTGATCATCTCCTTCGAGATGGTGGACAACAACAGCACGCAGGTGTCCGAGACCAACGGCGTGGACAACGTGATGCTCGTGCCCGAGCCGACCTCGCTGGCATTGCTGGGCATCGGCGGCCTGCTGGCCGCGCGTCGGCGTCGCTGAGTGCAGGCAACAATCAGATTTAAGCGAGCCCGGCGCCCGTCGCGCCGGGCTTTTTCACGTCCCCGGCGTTGGCGGTGATGTCCAGCATCCGGTTGAGCGCCGTCAACGCGTGCTTGCGCGCCTCGGGGTGTACCGTGATCCGATTGACGACCTTGTCTTCAACGAGGTTGTCCAGCACCCACAGCAGGTGCGGCAGATCGATGCGGTACATCGTCGTGCACAGGCACTGGCAGCTCGAGAGGATGCGGGCCTCGACGCCGCGGGCTTTGGCTTCGTTGACCAGCCGGTTGACCAGGTGCACCTCGGTCGCGATCGCCCAGCGGCTGCCCGGCTCGGCGTTGCGCAGCGCCTGGATGATGCCCTCGGTGCTGCCGGTCATGTCGGCCTTCTGGCACAGCTCGTAGGCGCACTCGGGGTGGGCGATGACCGTGACGTCCGGCCAGTCGGCGCGGACCTCATCGATGTGTTCGGGCCGGAAGAGCTTGTGTACCGAGCAGTGGCCCTTCCAGAGGATGAAGGCGGAGTCGAGGAGCTGCTGCTCGTCGTTGCCGCCGAGCTCCTGCTTCGGGTCCCACAGGCACATCTGCGTGACGGGGTCGAAGCCGGCCTGCGCGCCGGTGTTGCGGCCCAGGTGCTGGTCGGGCAGGAAGAGGATCTTGACCTGCTCGCCGTCTTCGAGCGGTGTGTCGCCGCCGGCGAGTGCCCAGTCGAAGATCTTGTCGCAGTTGGAGGAGGTGCAGACCGCGCCGCCGTGCTGGCCGCAGAAGGCCTTGATCGCGGCGCTCGAGTTCATGTAGCAGATGGGGATCACGCGCACGCGGGTGTTGTTGTGATCGAGCGCGTCGTGGATCTGTTCCCACGCGTCGACGGTCTGGTCGTAATCGGCCATGTCCGCCATCGAGCAGCCCGCGCCCAGGTCCGGCAGGACGACCTGCACGTGGTCGGGCGTGAGGATGTCCGCGGTCTCGGCCATGAAGTGCACGCCGCAGAAGACGACGTACTTCGCACCGACCTCCTCGACTTTCTGCGCCGCGAGCTGCGAGAGCTTGAACGAGTCGCCGTCGAAGTCGGCGAACCGGATGACCTCGTCCTGCTGGTAGTGGTGGCCGAGGATGACCAGGTCGCTGCCCAGCTCGGCTTTACGCGCCGCGATCGCGTCCGCGAGCTCGGCGTCGCTCATCGCGTGGTAATGGTCGGGGAGGCTTGGCTGCCAGAGCATCTGAGGTCACTCCTGGGTGACGCAGCATTATAGGCGATCAAGCCGGGTTGAAACCACAGATGCGTACGGATAGACACAGATCAAGCACGAAACAATGCGGCAACGCAATGGCCTTTCTGCCTTATCTGTGTTGATCCGTGTGCATCTGTGGCGAAAAACGGTCTCTGCAGCATCACTTCGTCCCCGACAGCTTCCGCACCGTGTGGTCGAAGCCGCGGACCATGGCGGAGATGACGGCCCAGACGATCGTCGCGTACCCGGCGGCGGCGCAGAGCGCGGCGATGAACAGCGACGCCCGGCCGATGACCGGCTCGTCGGTAAACCCGTCCACCCACTCGTGCGGGTCGACGAGCATGACGACGTTGGTTGCGGGGCTGAACGCGTTGAGCACCGGGCCGATCAGCGGGATCGTGTCGGCGGCGGCCAGGCCACAGAAACCGAACACCAGCGCGCCCAGGCCGACGATCGCGACAGACGGGACGATCGCGCCCAACACGCCCTTGGCCCGCAGCGAGGCGTTCATCCCGATCGCCACACAGGTCGCGATGAACGGCAGCAGCATGATCAACAGCAGCAGCGGGGCCTCGAGGTAAACCAACGGCGTGGGCGTGGTGGTGGCGCTGACCGGCGACGGGCCGAAGCCGGAGTAGTTGCTGTAGCTGCGGGCCTGCTGCATCACGGTCGCCTGGTTCCAGTCCAGCATGCCGCCGACGAGGCTGTACGCGCTGACGATCGCGAGCGAGACGACCGGCAGGGCGATCATGATGCTTAAGAACCGGACCAGCCCGCGGAGCTTGCCCCAGATGTAGTAGCGCGGCGTGATCGGCGTGGTGAGCATGATGTCCAGCGTGCCGTCCTCGCGCTCCTTGGACACGCTGCCCGCGGCCATGTACAGCGCGACGAGGGTGATCACCGCGATCTCGGTGATGAGCAAGGCGGTGAGCGCCGGGCGGAACCAGTCGGTCGAGGCGTTGGTCTTGGACTGCGTGGCCAACGGTTTGCCATCAGCGCCGAGCTTTGGCGCCCAGCCGGGGTCGGAGTGGTAGTAGTACAGCATCACGCCCAGCGCGACGAGGCCGGCGAGGATGAAGCCGTAGCGTGCGATGAACCCGCCGAGGTTGCCGCGGGTGTTGGCCTCGCGCCAGGCGACGGGGTTGCCGTTGCCGACCGAGCGTGCGCTGTGTCGGCGGGCGCTCTCGGCCAGGCGGAGTTTTTCCTTGAACCACAGCGCGAGCCTGCTGTCGCCCGCGCCGATCCGCCGGACCCAGAGCGAGCAGAACAGGATCATCGCCAGCGAGCTGCCCGCGGTGAGGGTCGCAAAAGCGGCGAAGGGCTGGCCGAGGTAGAAGCGCACCAACCACGGATACGCCGCGAGCGACTCGGGCCCGGGCGGGGCGTAGTTGGCGCGGTTGATGCTCGCCTCGAGCACCAGCAGCGGGTGGACCGGCGTCAGCACGGTCGTCCGGCCGGGGGCGCTGTTGATCTGCCGCAGCACAATCATGTCCAGCGCGCCGACGACGACGAGGTAGGCGGCGATGGAGATGACGAAGACGAACACGGCCTTGCGCCCACCGGCCCGCATGACCGAGAGCAGGACCGCGACGGCGCCGACAAACAGGGCGGTGAGCGCGGCGACGGCGAAGGCGATGAAGATGGACTTGACCGGCACCCCGCCGAAGATCAGCATCACCGCGAATAAAGGCAGCCCGCTGAAGAGCAGCGCGAGGATGAAGAACAGCCGGCCGATGAGCGAACCGAGCACGATCTGCAGGTTGCTCAGCGGCGTGGTGAGGAGGATGGCGTAGGTCTTGCCGGACTGCTCGGAGGCGATCGCGCCGGCCATGAAGATCGGGGCGATGAGGCAGACGAGGATGACCTGCCCCATGGCGACGACGCGGAAGGTCTGCGCGCCGGCCTGAGCGAGGTCGCCGAGATCGCCCGAACCGCCGAGCCCGCCGCCGCCAACCAGGCCGATGAACACGACGGCTATAAGGATGGCGAGGTAGCTGATACGGACGATCGCGTGCTGGTTTCGGCGGGAAGCGCCCTGGACGATGCGCACGACCTGGGGGTTGCCCGGAACCAAGCGCCAGAGCCATGAATAGAGCGCCTGCATGGGCGGGATGATACCGCAAACCGGGCGAGCGGCTTGCCGCTTAGCACAGCACAAATTGTGCGGGCGGCCTACTCCGCGGGTTCGACACTGCCGTTCGGGTGCGCCTCGTCCAGCTGCTTCGCCATCTTGCGCAGCTCGTGCCGGGCCTGGCGTGGGTTGATCTGCCCGGCGAGGACGACCGCGATGACGCGCTGGGTCAGCGCACCGGCCGGGTCGTCTTCGGCCAGCGCGTCGGCTTCGTCACGCAGCGACCGCGCCTGGGCGAGCGTGACCGCCTCCTCGATCGACGGCTGGATCTGCGCCGCCAGGTCGCGTGCCAGCCGGTCGGCGATCTCGGCGTCGGTCGGCAGCGTCCAGTAGGTCGTGTTCCACGTCGTGCCGATCACGTACTGTCGGCGGTCGGTGTAGTTCGCCCACCGGCTGGCGGTCCAGCTCTTGATCTCGCGGCCCGTCTGCTGATCGACGATCGAGACCGCGGCCTCGACCGTGCCGTGCTTCTCCCAGTAGTGCCGGCTGCCGGTTGCGGTGATGGTGCCGACCCCGCCCAGGCCCGTGCCGCTGTACGAGTTGAACCCGTTGTTGCGCTGGCGCAGGTCGATGTCGGTATCGGTGATCCGCACGCGGGCGATATAACGAGCCTCGGCGGTGTCCGCGGCGTCGATGCCGGGGTTAAACGGCTCGCCGCCGTGCAGCAGGCCGACGCAGGTCGCCGGTTTCTTGCCGCGGTTGTAGGCCTCTGCCGTGATCGCGTTGGTCAGCGTGGTCGAGTCGACACCGATCGACGGGTTGGACGCGTCGATGTGGTAGGCATATGTCGCGCCGGCGTCGTCGACCATCCCGCGCTCCATGCGGTCCATGCGCTGATGAGCGGAGGTGATGTCGCGTGCCGCGAGCACGGCACGCAGGTAGGCCGCGCCGGTGTGCCCGGCCTCTGCGGCGCGGTCGGACAGCGCGAGCTGGTAGCTCGATAAAGCTCGACGAGTGAAGCGGTTGTTGGGCCAGAACTGGTCGCCGCGGTCCAGCAGTACGCGGGCGCGGGCCGTGTCGCCGGCCTCGAGCTCGGCCAGGGCCTGCTCGCTGAGCATCGTGACCATGCCGACCCGCACCTCGCTGCGCAGGGCGCGTGCCCCGGCGTGGCTGGCGTCGGTCTTGAGCGCTGCGTTGAGCTTCTCGTTCGCGCCGCGCCAATCTTTTGCGTCCGCCAGCTGCCGGGCTTCGTTGACCAGCATCTCGGCGCGCTGGACCTGTGCTTCGACGGATTCGAGCAGCTCCGCGGCGCGCTTGTTGTATGGCCAGACGTTTGCCGCGCCCGACAGCTTCGCGAGCGCCGGGCTCAGGCGGCCCTGGGCGATGAGCGCCGCCGCCTCGTCGGTCATCGTGACGGACATGGTCTTGATACGCCCGGCGCGGTAGAGCTCGGCCCGCGCGGGCAGCAGCAGCGGCGCTTCGCCGACGAGTTCGGTGAGTTGCCGCTCGGCCAGGCCCCACTGGCGGTCTTTGCTCAGCCGCTGCGCCTCGGCGAGCTTGTTGAGGGCTGCTTCATCGAAAACCATGTCGGGCTGCGCGATCGAGGCCAGGGCCTTGGTGACTTGTTCGTCGCCGGCCCCGCCGAGCACGAGCGACGCTTCGAGCTGCTCTTTCGCGGCCAGCAGGTCGCCCCGGTCCGCGGCGGTCAGCGCCTCAGCGAAGTGCTGCCGGACGCCGGCCTGTTGTGCATCGTCGAGCGCCGCGAATGCGAGCTCGTAGTTGCTGTCCTTCGCGATCGCCAGCATGAACTGATCGACCGCTGCGCCGTGCTCGCCTTCTTCGTGCAGGCGTGAGCCGGCGGCGTAGGCGACGCGCGCCTCGGCCTTGCGGTACGCCGAGACAAACCCGGCGTCGTCGAGCAGCGCGGGCGCCGCGTCCGCGGCCTGTTCGTAGAGCTCGACCGCCAGCGAGTAGTCGCCTTGCTCGTAGGCCTTGGCCGCGTCCTGGGCGGGACCCGCGGCGGCCCAGCCGACCCACGCGCTGCACAACACCGCGGACAACAACCAACGCCGGGGGACACGCACCATGACACACTCCTTGGTTCTGATCGACGGGTCAACAACTCCTGTAAGCGTATCGGTCCGATCCGCCCGGGCCAAGCGGTTTATGGCTGTTTTTTGCGGGTTTACCGTCGGACAGGGCGTATGTAACACGCAGGAATTATGGGTTTAGACAATTGGTTGCCTTTCATAGCACCGGGCGGGAGCTAGGAGCATGCGGCAGCAACGCGCCCTTCATGCGTTGCCCAAGCTCGTTGACCCTTGCTCCTGGCTCCCGCCCGGTGCTATGAAAGGCAACGGTGGTTTATGCGAACTACCGCGCATGCTCGGCGGCCAGTGCATCGATCCGCTTCCACGACGCCTCGCCATCGACCACGCCGAGCACGACCGCGGCATCGACATCGGCCTCGAGCGCCTCGTCATCCTCGCCGGCCTTGCGCAGTGCATCGGCCTGGGCCTTGATCACACCTAGCCGGTGCGCGACCGCCGCCTCCACCGCCCAGGGCCCGGCCGACTTCGCGACCCGGGCGGAGAGCGCCCCGCGCACCGTCCGGTCCGAGGGCAGGTCCAGCCGGTCTTCACGCAGCCCGACGCCCGGGTTGGCGTTCAGCACCAGGTCGTCTTCCGCGTTGAAATCGGCTCGGGGGTCAAGCGTATCGATGGCCTTGCCCGTCGTGGTGTCAACCAGCTCGGCCCGCACGGCGAGCTCACCGCGCTTGCTGTAGGTCTCGACGGTGTACGGCCAGGTGTGCCGGACGGTCACACGGATTTTGTGCGGTGTGTTCGACAGCTTGTGACGCCAGGACTTGACGGTGCGCTCCTGCGACCGCAGCGCGCTGTGGGCGCGGTCACAACGCGATTGGATCTGCCGGACCCGCGCGCACGCCTGGTCGTAGGCGCGCTTCTTGCGTTGGTACTCCGCCAACTCACGCTCGTAACGCTGGCGCTCGGCACGGTTCGCCTCCTCGCGTCGTTGGCGTTTCTTCTCGATCTCGCCGGGTTTGGGCGGCTGGCTGACGGGCTTGGTCGGCGGGGCGGGCGGGCGCAGCCGGTCCGCGTGGTGCTGCGCAGCGTTACGGTCCCGCACGTGAATGTCGTAGTCCGACCGGCAGCGGTGCAGCAGCGACTCTTCATGCTTCAACCGGCCCAGCACGCGGTCGTACTCACCGTTGTGCCGCAGCTCGGTGGTCGTGTAGCTGTGGCCGCGGTCTACCG
>JANQKT010000241.1 GCA_028280965.1 Phycisphaeraceae bacterium | reverse complement strand
GTTACGGCTTGAGCGTGCTGATCGACAGCCGGCTGCTCCATGCCGGGCAGCACAAGCTCTACGGCACGCTCGCGGTCAACGCGCTGGGCTGCCTGCTGTTCGGCGTCGCGCTGGCGTGGTTCGACGCCCGCGTCCTGCACGCCGACCACCCCACCCGGCTGATCGTGCTGACCGGCTTCATGGGCGCGTTCACCACCTTCTCCACCTTCGCCTACCTCACCTCGGGCCTGGCGACCAAGGGCCAGTGGGTGGCGGCTGGCGGGCATGTTCTGGCACACAACGTCATCGGGATCGCGCTGTTTGTTGTTGGAACAATCGTGGGCGCAAGGCTGGCCGGGTGAGTTAGGTTTCGCGCGGAGCCCACATCTATCAAACGTGGGCGTCTGCCCATTGGATTCCCCGCAGGCCTCCGTTACAATAACCCGTTTACCTGTTTGCCCCGCCACGACCCGCCCGAACCGGAATTCAAGCCCCCGGAATTTTCCATGGCAGCCCAGCCCACGACCAACGGACCGATCCCCGCCGATGCCCGCAACTCTGCTGTTGTCCGTTTCGCCGGCGATTCGGGCGACGGCATGCAGCTCGCCGGCACGCAGCTGACCGACACGTGCGCGATCCTCGGCAACGACGTCGCGACCCTGCCGGACTACCCCGCTGAGATCCGCGCGCCCGCCGGCACCGTCGCGGGCGTCTCCGGCTTCCAGGTCAACTTCGCCGCCGACCAGATCTTCACGCCCGGCGACCAGGTCAACGCGCTGATCGCGATGAACCCCGCCGCCTTCAAGGCGCACCTCGCCGACGTCGAGCCCGGCGGGATCGTGGTCGTCAACGAGACCGAGTTCAGCAAGACCAACCTCAAGAAGGCCGGCTACGAGCCCGGCTACAACCCCGTCGAAGACGAGGCGATCGACCAGCAGTACAAGGTCTACAAGGTCCCGATCACCAAGCTCAATCAGGAAGCGCTCAAGGACAGCGGCCTGTCGCCCAAGGACGTGAACCGCTGCAAGAACATGTACGCGCTCGGGCTGGTGTACTGGCTGTTCGACCGCCCGCTCGACACGACAATCCGGCACCTGAACGAGACCTTCGCGGTGCGCAAGAAGCGGCCCGAGGTCGCCGAAGCCAACATCGCCGCGCTCAAGGCCGGCTACTTCTTCGGCGAGACCGCCGAGATGTTCCCCGTCCGCTACTCGGTCGCCAAGGCGTCGATCCCGCCGGGCAAGTACCGCAAGGTCACAGGCAACGAAGCGCTGGCGATGGGCCTGATCACCGCGAGCAAGCTGGCCGAGAAGAGCCTGCACTACTGCACCTACCCGATCACGCCCGCGTCCGACATCCTGCACTATCTCGCGCCCGCCAAGCACTACGGCGTCAAGACGTTCCAGGCCGAGGATGAGATCGCCGCGATGTGCGCCGCGATCGGCGTCGGCTTCGCGGGACAGCTCGGCGTCACCGGCACGTCCGGCCCGGGCCTCGCGCTCAAGGGCGAAGCGCTCGGGCTCGCGGTGATGACCGAACTGCCCGTCGTTGTCATCGACGTCCAGCGCGGCGGGCCCTCGACCGGCCTGCCCACCAAGACCGAGCAGTCCGACCTCTGGCAGGCCATGCTCGGCCGCAACGGCGACTGCCCGGCGGTGGTCCTCGCGCCGCAGTCGCCCGCCGACTGCTTCGACGCCGCGATCGAGGCGTGCCGGATCGCGCTGACCCGCATGGTCCCGGTCGTGCTGCTGACCGACGGCTACATCGCCAACGGCTCCGAGCCCTGGCGCGTGCCGACCGAGTCGGGCTTCGAACCGATCAAGATCGCGCATGCCCAGAAGAACGGCGAAGACTTCAAGCCCTACACCCGGGACGAAAACCTCACCCGCCCATGGGCCACCCCCGGCACGCCTGGCACCGAGCACCGTATCGGCGGGCTGGAGAAACAAAACGGCACGGGCAACGTCAGCTACGACCCGCTGAACCACCAGCAGATGGTCCGCATCCGCCAGGAGAAGGTCAACAACGTCGCCAACATGGTCCCGGACATCGAGGTCCAGGGCGACGCGGACGCCGACCTGCTCGTCCTCGGCTGGGGCGGGCCCTACGGCTCGATCACGACCGCGGTCAACAACGCCCGCGAACGGGGCAAGAAGATCGCCTCGGCGCACATCCGCTACCTCAGCCCGATGCCGAAGAACCTCGGCGAAGTGCTCGCTAAGTTCGACAAGGTCCTGATCCCCGAGCTCAACAACGGCCAGCTGCGCCTGCTGATCCGCGGCAGGTTCCTCGCCGACGCCCGCGGCCTCAACAAGATCCAGGGCAAGCCCTTCCTGGTCGAAGAGATCGAGCAGGCGATCGACCTGATGCTGTCCGGCGAGTGGGGCGATTTGGAAGTGCTGTACCCGGAGAACGGCCGGGTGGATGTGAAGTCCCAAGCCCTGATGGCATAGCCATGCAGATCGAGTTTACCGATAATCAGAAGCGTGCTCAGATCGATGCGTTCAAAGACATCATCGAACGGCGGTTGCGTGTATCGGTAGACGATTTAGACGCAGAAATGATTGTCAATGAACTCAAGGATTCGATCGGTGTAGACGCTTACAACAAAGGCGTTTCCGATGCCCAGACGTATATGGCCGCAAAGCTTGCAGACATGGGAATCGATGTCTATGCCGAGCCTGCCCAAGCAAGACCCATACGTGGTCAGGTTGCCCGTAAACCAGGCCGTTAAGTGAACCGAGTAGCACAATGCCAGACACCAAACTCCCCACCCTCAAAGCCAAAGACTTCTCCTCGGACCAGGACGTGCGCTGGTGCCCGGGCTGCGGGGATTACTCGATCCTCAACGCCGTGCAGCGGGTCTGCGCCAATATCGGCGCGACGCGGGAGAAGTCGGTGTTCATCTCCGGCATCGGCTGCTCCAGCCGGTTCCCGTACTACATGGACACCTACGGCTTCCACACGATCCACGGCCGGGCCCCCGGCTTTGTCACAGGCGTAAAAATCGCGAATCCTGACTTGGACGTCTGGATGATCACCGGCGACGGCGACGGGCTGTCCATCGGCGGCAACCACCTGATGCACCTCTTGCGCCGAAACGTCAACGTCAACGCGATGCTGTTCAACAACCGCATCTACGGTTTGACCAAGGGCCAGTACTCGCCGACGAGCGAGCAGGGCAAGAAGACCAAGTCCACACCGATGGGCTCGCTGGACTTCCCGATCAACCCGCTGTCGCTGGCCCTGGCCGCCGAGGCGACGTTCGTCGCGCGTTCGACTGACAAAGACCGTGGTTTGGTGGGCGTGCTCGAGCGCGCCGCGGACCACAAGGGTGCTTCGTTCGTTGAGATCTACCAGAACTGCAACATCTTCAACGACGGCGCGTTTGACTTCGCGACCGGGCGCGATGTGAAGGACGACAACGTGCTGTACCTCGAGCACGGCAAGCCGATGATCTTTGGCGCCAACAAAGACAAGGGCCTGCGCCTGACCGGCTGCCGGCCGGAGGTGGTCAAGCTGGGCGAGAACGGCGTCTCTGAAGACGATCTGCTCTTCCACGACGAGACGAACAAGCCGATGGCGCTGATGCTCGCCGAACTGCACCACCCCGAGTACCCCGAGGCCTTAGGCGTGCTGTACCGCGAAGAACGCCCGACCTACGAGCAGCTCCTGCACGACCAGGTCGATCGGGCGGTCGAAAAGAAAGGGGCAGGCACGCTCGAGGCGCTGTTCAATGTGGGTGATACGTACGAGGTGGAGTGACCGTGTCGCGGGTGACGCGCAGCGTCCCGTTTTCGGATCGTGACTGAGGCTTCGCAC
>JANQKT010000224.1 GCA_028280965.1 Phycisphaeraceae bacterium | reverse complement strand
CGTCGGTGTCGTTGTCGCCGTCGAGGTCGGCGGGGGGGTTGCCCGTCGGCACGCCCGGGCCGGAGAAGGCGGCGAAGAACAGGGCGAAGTCCGCGTCATCGACGTCGCCGTCCAGGTCCAGGTCCGCGGGTGCGAAGGCAGTCACGTAACTAAACGACTGGTTGATATCCCAGCCGATGTCGTCGAGGGCCGCGACGTCGAGGTCGGTCAGCAGCTTGCGCGTGCCGCTGGTGAGGCTGGGGTCGAGCGAGGTTTCCTGCGCGTCGCCGTCACGCAGCACGGTGCTCATCGTGCCCGAGGCCCAGTGCCCGCTGCCGGCATCGACCGGGACCCAGCCGCCGTTCTCCGCGGTCGATGCGGGCCCGCGGAACGTGCCGTTCGTGATCCAGTCGCTCCATTCATCCGCTGTGCCCCAGCCGACGGTGTGGGCGAGTTCGTGCAGCGCCACCGAGTACAGGTCCGACTCGCCTGGGGATGGTTGGGTCTGCCAGTCGTAGTTCCAATTCGTCCCAGCATCGTTGTCAAATGCGACCACGCCGCCCCAACTCGCGAAGTCACCTTCCGGCTCACCGCGGTTCTCGACGTTTTCAAGCCAAGCCGCTTCAATTGCTTCAAATTCATCGATTTCTTCTTGCGAAAAACCGCCCGACGGTGTTCGGCTCCATGAGCGCCCGCCCGGGCCAGCGACACCCAGGGTCGATCCGCTAAGGGAACGGCCGCCTGCATAGATGCGATACTCATTCGCGGCGATGCTCGGATCGGTCACCGTGACCGTGGGGCCGCCATTCACACCGGGGTTCGAAAACGAGATTGCCCACTCCCAGACAACCACCCCGCTGAATTGTTGACTATTGTAATTGGGTAGGGGATTCACGGCGGGCAGCGAGTCGGTCAGGATCGCGGAGAAGTCCGCCGCGGCCTTCTCCAGCGTCGCCCGCGCCAACGCGCCGTTGGTCGTCCCGGGGTTGAAGAAGCCCTGCGCGTCGTAGGTGTAGTCGATGACTAGATCGACCGCCCCGGCCGAGCCGGCACCGATCGCCGTGACCAGCCCCGCGGTGAACAAATGCAAACGTGCCATCCGTGCCTCCTGGGTCGTGAGAAGCGTTTCGCGCAGCACAGCCGCCGCGGCAGAGTAACCACTCTAGGTTACCGCACATTGCCGTACACGCCAATGAAAAAGGTTGGGTTTTGATCCGACCCCGCCGATCAGCCCGCGGATGGGTCCGGGCGGTAGACCCGCGTGCCCAGGGCCCAGACCTTCTCAGAAAAGTCCCCGCCCAGGTCCTTGCCTTGGCTGAGCTTATCGCGGCCAGCGACGTCCAGCACCATGTTCATCTTCGCGTCCAGGTTGTCCAGGTTGCTGATGAAGACCGCCTCGGGCGTCGCCGGAACCTTGAGCGCGCCGAACTCCGGCACGCCGTGGTGGCTGAGGATGATGTGTTCGAGCACCATGCGCAGCTCCGCCGGGATGGGCAGCGCCGCTTCACCCAGTTCCGGGTCCTCGCACGCCTTGCACTTGTCGTTAAGCAGCACGACGCCGCGCCCGATGTGGCCGACCAGCTGCCCGTCGGTCGAGTAGCCGAAGCCCTCGAGCCAGGTCAGCTCGGTGCACTTGCCCAGGTCGTGCAGGAACAGGCCCATCAGCACGATGTCGCGCGACAGGTGCGCGTAGTGCCCGACCATCTTGTCGGCGAGCTGCATCAATGACAGCGTGTGCTCGAGCAGCCCGCCGAGGTACGCGTGGTGCAGCGTCTGCGCCGCGGGGGCTTGGCAGAACTGCTGCATCAGGTTACCGTCCTCCAGGTAACGATCGACCAGGCACTTGAGCGCCGGGTGCTCGATCGACTGCAGCAGCCGCAGCAGCTGCGCGAACATCTCATCGACGTCCTGCTCCGTTGCCGGTAACAGGTCCATCAGCTCGCGCTCAGTCGGGTGGTGCGCGCGGATCTGGTGGACGATGATCTGCATCTCGCCCTGGTACGGCTGGGTTTGGCCTTCGAGGTACACAAACCCGTCGGTCGGCAAAGATTGATACAGCTCTTCCGTCGCCGACCACATCCGGCCGGGGGTCCGGCCGGTCTTGTCGGCGATGAGCATCTTCAGGTAGGGCTTGCCCGCCTTGGTGTTGCCCAGCTGGAGGTTCTGCACGGCGAAGACGCCGGCGATGTTCTGCGCGGCCTGCAGGTTATCGATCGTGACACGGGTATCCGCAGCGGTCATGGTCTTTCCTCTTTGAAAATGAATGACCGCGTATCGTAGCGGAAGTGGGCTTACTCAGCCGTATCGCCCTGCGCCTTGAGCGCGTACTCCATCGTCATCGTCCCGAACGCCGTGCCGTAGGCCTTGTGGTAGCCGTACAGCGGGAAGTCGAACCACGAGCCGTCGTCTTCGTTGAGCTCGGCCATGGTTTCTGCGAGCCACCCGGCGTGCTCGGTGCGATCGGGCTCGGGCAGCTCGTTGATGACACGGCCGGCGTAGTAGTGGCCGAAGAGGAAGTAGTAGCCGGCGGTGGCGTACCAGGCCTCGTGGGGCATCGGCCGGCCCTTGCCGATCAGGATGTAGTGGTGCCAACGGCGCAGCTCTTCGACGCCGAACACCAGGTCATCTTGCGTCACGTCGCGCTGCCAGAGGAACAGCGCGAGGTTACAGACCTGCGTCCTGCCGATCGAGCCCTGGATCTTGTTGGCCCGGCCCTGCGGCCGGTAGCGGTGGCCGAAGCTGTAGCCATAAGCCCCGGCGGGGAAGCGCAGACGCACCAGCGCCTCGATGCCGTCATCGATGACCGACTGCGGCACCTCAAACCCCGCGGCGCGGGCATCGTAGAACGCGACGAGCGCCGCGCCGGTGTTGAAGCTCGTGGAAAGGAAGCCGGTCGGGCGTTCCTGGGAATGGCCGAAATCGTAGTAGGCCCAGCCGCCATCGACGGACTGTCGGTCGGCCATGGTCTGGATCGAGCGGTTGAGCACGGGCTTGATGCGCTGCCGGTAATCGGCCAGCCGATCATCAACATAAAGATTCGCCAGGCACTGGACCATGTAGGTGTGCGCCCAGGTGTCGTAGAACACGTCGCCGGTCGCGCGCCCGACGGGCGCGTGGGTGAGCAGGGTGTCCAGGCCGCGGATCATGGCGTCCCATGCCGCGGCGTCATCGCGGCTGGGCTCTTGCAGGGCCATCGTGCCCAGCGCGGTGCACGCCAGGCCGAAGCCGTCGTGCGAGGCCTGCGAGCCGAGGTAGACCTCCATCGGCCGGGCGGTCTCGAAGCTGCCCCACGAGCCGTCGATGTTCTGGTTGTTGACCAGCCAATCAACACCGGCGTCTCGCGCGGCCTGTGGTGAGTTGTTGCAGGCGAGCAGTTGCAGCACCAGCGCGAACAGGCAGGTGTTTTGGAACAGACGTTGTGAGGTTGTGTTACTGAACATGGTCGTGCTCGGGCGATCGCGGGTGTTTACTTCGTGGAAACCGATTTGGCTTGACGGGGGACAGGCATTCTTGCCTGTTGTTCGGCGCAGCCGAAATCACAATGCGGATCAGGCCTTCGGCCTGTTGACAGGCAGGAATGCCTGTCCCCCTATTTCTTCTGCCACGCTCACTGCACCGGCACGCGGACTTCTTCGCCCGCCTTCAGGCCTTTGAGAATCTGGATGCGCTCGGTGTTGGTCGCGCCGGTGACGATGTCGCGGCGCTCGAAGCCGGCGTCCGTTTTGACCATGCAGTAGGTGCCCTGCTCATCGGTGCCGACCGCCGATTGGGGGACCGACAGGGTCTGGTCCGTGAGCGGCTGGGTGAAGCGGACATCCGCGGTCATGCCCGGGCGGATACGCGTGTCCACTTCGTCTAGCGTAATGGTCACGCCGTACTGCGCTCCGCGTTCGCCGGCGGCTTGTCCTTGCCAGTCGATGCGCTCGACGGTGCCGGCGGTCTCGACCTCGCCGAACGCGTGCCAGCGGACGGTCACCTCGGCGCCCTCGGCGAGCACGCGCAGGTCGCGGGCCTGGATCGTCATCTTCAGCTCGCCGGCGGTGTCGTCGTCGAGCGTCGCGATGGCCTGACGGTTGCTGACGGTGTCGCCGGGCTTGAGGTCGATCGGGACCAGCACCCCGCCGGCCGGGGCCTCGAGGGTTAGCGATTGCTGGTCGGCCTGGAGGTCGGCGAGGGCCTCGCGCGCGTCTTCAACGGCGCGCGTCGCGCTCTCGACGGATTGGTCCTGCTTCTCGCGGGTGATCTTGGCGCGCAGCTCGGCGTGCTTGTGCTGGGTCTCGACGTAACGCAGCGCGTTCTGCTCATCACGGTCCCGCCGAGGGATGATGACCTCGACGACACGGTTGTTGCTGCGCTCGGCCATCTCAAGCCGCTGCAGCGAGACGGCGAGCTGCCGGCGGGCGCGCTCGAGTACGATGTCCTGGGTTCGCGAGGCGAGCTTGGCGTCCTTGTACAGCTTCTCGAGCTGGTTCAGCTCTTCCTGTTCGTCCGCGACACGGGCCTCGTACTGCTGCATGTCCAGCTTCGCGTCCAGGTACTGGTCGGCTTTTTGAAACGCCTGCCACGCCTTGTGGTCCGACTGCCGATCGGCCCAGGCCAGCCTGCGCTGCTCGGCGGCCTGCTCGGCCTCGGCCTTGCTGATCGCCTGCTCCTGCTGCGCCCACGCCAGCCCGCGCTCAGCGCGCTCCAGCGCACGCCTGGCGTTGTCAAGCTGTTCATCGAGGTCGGGCGCGGTCAGGCGCAGCACGGGCTGGCCACGCGAGACACGGCCCTGCTCGGCGAGCACCTCCGCGACCTCGAGCTTGCCGGTGTAGGCGTCGAGCTCAACCGTGACCTGCGCGAGCCGCGTCGCGGTGTACCGGCCGTTGCCGCGCACCTCCGCGGTGAACGCGCCCTGCTCGACCTCCTCGGTCTGGGGCTGAGGCGGTTCGGGTTGTTCGGGCTCGGTCGGCTGCGCGACGGCGGCCGTGGCCACAAACAATACAAGCAGCAGCGTGAGCATCCGGGTGGCGTGGATCATCGGTTTGGCCCTGGTGTGTGGAAAGGAAAACGGGAAAAGAAAACGCAGGCACTCACGGCGGTGTGGAGGTCCTCCACCTGCTTGTCCGTGAGCGCCTGCGGGCATGATAAACGGTCATCTGCTTGGCAGGCGGGACGCCTGCCCCCACCTCTTTGTAGGCGGCGGCTTACTCCGCGACCCGGTACCGCTGGTCCGGGTCGTACATGAAGTAGTAATCGAACGGCTGGAGCGCGGGCAGCTCGGTGTAGGCCTGGCCGTTGC
>JANQKT010000212.1 GCA_028280965.1 Phycisphaeraceae bacterium | reverse complement strand
TACACCATCGACGACCGCAAAGAAAACCTCCGCCGCGCCGCCGAGGCCGCCCGCCTCTTTAACGACGCCGGGCACATCACGATCTGCGCTTTCCTCTCGCCGTCCGCCGAGGACCGCGCGATGGCCAAGGGCATCGTCGGAGACGACAAGTTCATCGAGGTCTACCTCGAGGCCCCCCCGGAAGTGTGTCAAGAGCGGGCTAAGACGGACGAGTTTGCCAAGACGAACAAGGACATGGCCGCCTTCAGCGACATGGCCGCGCCGTACGAGCCGCCGGCCACGGCGGACCTGGTGCTGAAGACGGATGACCTGACGGTGGATCAGTCGGTGCAGAAGGTGTACGAGCTGTTGAGCCAGCGCGGGTTGTTCTAGCCGGACTTGGTATCGCAGATCGTGAGTCAAAAAACAGCCCGCCAACGGTATTGCGGTTGGCGGGCTTCGTTTGATTTGCATGGCCGGGTTACCTTCGGCGCCGGCCGGACATCATCAGGCCGCCGAGCCCGAGCAGTGCCAGCGAGGCGGGCTCGGGGACGAGATTGACCGTGACCGAGCCGTTGTCGAACTGGCCGCTGGCGTTTCGGATATTAAAATCGAGGATGTACGTCCCCTCTTCCCGGCCGGTGGTGTCCCATGTGATCACGCGGTCGATCGTGCTGTAACCGGGGCGGTACAGGGCACCGTCGGGACCGACGAAGCTCGCCTGATTGAGCAGTGTGATGGCCAGGGGTGTGCCGTTTTCGTCTTCGACATACAAGGATTGGGTGATCACATCGCCCGGCAGTGCATTGATCACGAACTGCCCGGGCTCGGGCAGCGGCACGGCCGAGCCGTCGGCGACCCCGCCGAGCGTGGTCAACACGACGGCGTTGGTTGCGCCCGCATCGGCCTGCCAGGCCATAACGGAAACAACGTCGTTGGGACCGCGCACCGTGCTGTCCAGCAGCTCGTTGTTAGTCTGCGGCAGCGCGGCGGCGTCGATCACACCGTTCGGCGAGACGTTCTGCGTGCCGGCGGTCAGACGCGGCTTGATATCGTTGTAGCTGTCCGCGGCGTAGCCGATGAAGCTGGCGTTGCTCAGGCCCTGGGCGGCGGTGAACGCCCCGCCCTGCGACACGCCGATGCCGGTCGCCCCGTCCAGCGTGAACAGTTCGAGGTCGTTGGTTGCGGCCGAGCCGCGTGTGAAGAACACGTCGTCACTGACGTTGAACACGTCTTCATCCAGGTACTGGTAGAACGTCAGGTTGCCGATTGTGCCGGTCATCGCGTCGAACTCGATGCGGTTGGTGTACAGCGACTGGCCGTTGGCGATGCTGCTGGTGACCGTCCAGTTGATGGTGTTGCCGCCCGAGCCGGTGAAGGACCCGCTGCTGACCACGCGGTCGTCCCCGTCCAGCGTCGGGCCGGCGGTCGCGTTGTCCAGGCGGAAGGCGCCGTTGCCGACATCGACGTAGCTGAAGTAGTCAAACAGGACATCGGTGGTGGTCAGGCTGTTGTCCGACAGGTCGCGCCCGCGCAGGGTCGCGTTGCGGGACTCGCCGCCCGATTCGACCTCGACCGTGTAATAGCCCTGCTCGGTGGTCGGTTTGTCGTTGTCGATCGTCACCTGCGCTGCTGCGGGCCCAGCCAGGCCAATGGCCAACGCGGTGCCGGCGGCCCAGCGTGTTCGTGTCGTGTGCAACAACTCGGGGGTGGTGAATGTCCTCATGGAATAAGCTCTCCGTTGATACGTGTCCCGTGGAGAGGGCAGATGCCCCGGTGAGTGACGCCTGTTCCTGAACACCCGGAACTCCCGGAACCCCTTGTCAAGCATGAAGCCCGACCTACGCCGCATGGCGGCCTGCCGAGGCAACGGCCTGATAATATACCTCTATACCATTAACTACAAGAGGGTAGCGATGGATTGGGGGATTTTTCCCGGATTTGGGGGTTTGGTTTGAGTTTTGTGAGCAATGGGCGGGGTTAGGCCGTGAGGCCATCGGTTATATACATTGATAAAGTAGTTGCTTGCGCTTCCGGAGCACATGGGTTGCTGGCTATTGGGTAACGCCGCTCTCAGAAAGAACCGGGTGCCTACGGACCCCCGACAAGAGAAGAGCAACAAGCATGATCACGATGCCTCGCAGGGTCATGTAAGTCGATACCGGTACCGCCTCATGGTCGAGCCGATGCCCAGCGATACGAGTTGCCCAGTTGAATCGATCTCATCAACCAATTCAAACCCGGCGCGTTCAACCGTTTTGCATGACGCGATGTTGTCTGGTTCGATCAGGATCCATAACGGCAGCACGTCCCAGTACCTGGACAACCCAGCGATAAGCCGAACCGCGCGTGTCGCATAGCCTTTGCGGCGATGGGCCTCGTCAACGGCATACCCACTGTGCCCAATCGTCTCCGTGATGTGGTGATCGCTTGTCACACGCAGATGGATGCGCCCTACGCGCAGACTATCTTCGAGGCGATGGATCGCGAAGCGGTACTCCGGCACGCCTGCCAAGAATCGTGTTTGCTCCGGACGCTGATCGCCCTGGCCGGGGCCGAGGATGCGTAGTAGGCGGAGCTGAATCACGCCATCGGATAATAAAGGTGCTGGCGGAAGGGGATATCGATCTGAATCCCGGGGATCAACCATGTCTGGTCACCCCGCCGCGGTCTTCTCGCGCTCGTCGGACGGCTTCTTGTCCTCGGGGTACTTGATCCGCTGGTGGTACATCGCGGTGAGGCTCTTGGTGATCGCCTGCTCGATACGGGAAAGGTCCTGCAGCGTCAGGTCGCAGTCGTCGAACTGGCCGTCCATCAGGCGTTTGTTGGCCATGGACCTGACGAGGTTTTCGAGCCGCGTCGCGGTCGGCTCGTCCATCGCGCGGGCGGCGCCCTCGACGCAGTCGCAGAGCATCATGATCGCGGCTTCACGCGTCGTGGGCTTGGGGCCGGGGTAGCGGAACTCGAACTCGCTCGGCCCGGGCTTGTCCTCGGCCTCGGTCTGCTTCTTCGCCTCGTGGTAGAAGTACTCGACCAGCGTCGTGCCGTGGTGGGACTCGATGAAGTGGCGGATGACGATCGGCAGGCCGAACTCGCGGGCCATCTCGACGCCGTCCTTGACGTGGCCGACGATGATGAGCAGCGACATCGCCGGCGGCAGCTTGGCGTGCTTGTTCGGGCCGCCGGCCTGATTCTCGATAAAGTAGGCGGGCTTGTTGGTCTTGCCGATGTCGTGGTACATCGAACCCACACGGCACAGCAGCGCATCGGCTCCGATTGCTTCCGCGGCGGCCTCGGCCATGTCCGCGATGCGCAGGGAGTGCTGGTATGTCCCGGGGGCCTCGTGCGCGAGCCGCTGCAGCAGCGGGTGGCTCGCGTCGTTGAGTTCCTTGAGCGTCATCGCGGTGGTGACGTTGAAGGCACGCTCGATCAGCGGCAACGCGCCCTGGACCAGCAGCCCGGTGAAGAAGCCGGAGGTGATCGCGGCGAGCGCATCGATCAGCACGGTCTGGAGCACGCCCTCGCTGAAGATCGGCTTGACCGCCAGGCCGACGACCGCGGCGGTGAAACCCATCGCCAGGCCCGCGTAGGTGCCGACGATGAGGAGTTTGGACCGGGTTCGGATCTCGCGCAGCTGCATGACGCCGATCGCGACGCCGACGACAACAATCAGCGTCGTTGCCAGGGGCAGCTTGAGCATGATAACCACGAGCATGGCGAGCACGACGCCCATCGCCAGCGCGAACCGCTGGTCGTAGGCGATCGCGAGCACCGTCGCGGCGAAGAGCGTGGGGAAGGTCAGCGAGCCGATGATGAAGTCCGGCCAGAGCAGGGACGAATAGACCGAGGCGCCCAGGCACAACAGCAGCAGGGCGGTGATCGCGACGCCGCGCATCGGGTTACGGACCAGCCGCGGGCAGTAGGCGAAGAAGTAGACCCACATCCCGCCTGCGACAATGGACATCACCGCGAGCATCGCGGCCCGCCCGGCCCACCGCTCGACCGGCGAGCGCGCATCCAGGTACGCCGCTTCCTCGGCCAGGACCTCGTCGAGCAGCGCCTGGCTGGCCTTCTGCCCCGGCTGGGCGATGACGACGCCGGCCTCACGCGACTCGATCCGCACGGGGACCGCGCCGCGCGCCGCGTCGCGCATCGCACGCGTCAGCGTGTCGCTGTAGGTGTACGTCGGTTCGATGCGGTCGCTGAGCACGCGCTTAATCACCGCGCGCGTCTCGGCGGGCAGCGGCGCGACCAATTGGTCCAGCTCGAGCGCGAAACGCTCGTCGGTCGGCGTGAGCACGGCGCGGATCGCCTTGACCCGCCGGCCCGTTTCGCCCTCGGCCGGGTCGGGGTGGTGGATCGCGATGCTCGTGGTCTTCAGGTCCTGCCACTGGTCTTCGGAGACGATCGCGGTGTCGTACAGCCCGCGGGTCAGCTCTTCGATGGACCGTTGCCAGCGTTTGTTCTCTTCAGAGCCCGTGATACCGATCGCCTTGAAGGCAGTGAGCCTCCCGGGTGTCAGCGACATGGACTGAGCCAACGACTCGGGCACATCGTCGAGCGTCTCATACCCGGTCAGGGAGGCGGGCAGGTCGTTGAGCTCTTGACGGAGAGCATCGAGCCGCGAGCGGTCGGCCTCGAACTGAGGGGGGACCTGGTCCGCCGCGAACCGCCGATCCAGCCGCGTCGCGTCCTCGTCGATGACGGTGTAGGGCACGCGGCTAACGATCGGCCGCTCGACCGCCTGTCCCAGGTGCATCGGCCGGTCGCGGTCGATCAGCGGCGAGGCGATCGCGGTCGCGACCACGGCAAAGACCGTGGCGAACAGCACCGCCCAGCCGAACTCCGGCTTGCGGATGAGTTCGCGCCAGCCCGCTTGGGCCTTGGGCAGGTTCCGACGCACCTCACGCCGGCGGGCTGTCGAGGTTTTGCCTTGGGCCATGGAGCCGTCCGTAGGCCGGGCTTCAGCCCGGCACGACTTCAGTAGTCGTATTGCGGTCGCCGGGCTCAGGCCCGGCCTACGCATTTATCGACCAGCGGCGCGGCCGAATACGGTGGGTATTGTACCTCTGTCCCCCGGGGCGATCACGCCTGCTCTTCGGCGTTATTGGACCCCTCTACATCGTCCATAACATCTTTTATGAAATCGGTTTGTGGCCGTTTTGCGTTTTCCCCATACGCCTCCACGACCCGCTGGACCAGGCTGTGTCGGACGATATCGGCTCCGTCGAGGGTGCACATCGCCACGCCCCTGGTCCGCCTCAGCCGCCGAACCGCGTCGATCAGCCCCGAGTCGCGCGGGTCATCGAGGTCGATCTGGCTGGTGTCGCCGGTGACGATCATCTTGCTGCCGTGCCCCAGCCGGGTCAGGAACATGAGCATTTGGCTCTTGGTCGTGTTCTGGGCCTCGTCGCAGAGGATGCAGGCATCATTAAGCGTCCGCCCGCGCATGAAGGCGAGCGGGACGATCTCGATCAGGTCCACCGCCATGAAGCGCTCGATCTGCTCGAAGGGCATCATGTCGTGCAGCGCATCGAGCAGCGGGCGGAGGTAGGGGTTGACCTTGTCTTGCATCGTGCCGGGCAGGAACCCGAGCTTCTCACCGGCCTCGACCGCCGGGCGGACGAGCACGAGCTTGCGGACCTGCCCGCGCTTGAGCATGGAGACCGCGGCGGCGACGGCGAGGTAGGTCTTGCCCGTCCCCGCCGGCCCAATGCAGAAGGTCAGGTCGTGCTTGGTCAAACAATCAAGATAGTGCCGCTGGCCGGGCGACATCGGCCTGACGCGTCGGCCGTCGAGGTAGACGTCGAGCGCCTGCGCGAGGGTCTTGTCGTCGGGCGAGCCGTCTGACATGTTGCGCCCGGCGTGAAAGCTCCCGGGGGCGGGGGCGCTGCTGATCGCTGCGATGGCATCAAGCAGCTGCTGCCGGCTGAGCGGCGCGTCGTGCCGCGCCGCCTCGCTGAGGCGCTCGATGACGTGCGCCGCCTGGCCGACCGCGGCGGACTTGCCGGTGACCTTGAGCGCCTCGGAGCGCGCATTGATCGTCACGCCCAGCGCCTCGCGGATGATCTTGAGGTTCCGCTCGGCCGGGCCGGTCACGCCGAACCGTTCGGCGCCGTCGGGGATCTTGATGGTGAGTTCCATACGCTTGACTTGATCTTACTTCGGCGTTGCTTCAATACCCGTAACGAATTCAAAGCCTGTAACAACCAGAACAGTGAAAGTTATCACGGCAAACAAGAGTGTGATGACCAAGAATGTAAAGAACTTCGATAAAAAAGGTCTGTTCATGGCTCAATCCCGCAGCCTGACCCCCCAGATCTTCGCCAGCTCCTCGCGGGTCGTCTTGCGCATCTCCCTCCCGTCGGGGTAGCTGTGGCTGACCAGCTCGTTGTTGCGGTCGAAGACGAGCGTCTGTTCGGATTTGTCCAGGGTCGGGCGGAGGTAGACGGTCTTGCCGCCGAGGTTGTTGGGCTCGACGCGCATGATGCGGTAGTCGTTGGTCGTGGTCTCGGGGTCGTAGGCGGTGAAGGCGTAGGTCTTCTTTTCGTTGGGCAAGAGCGCGGGCATGAGCTGGGCATCGACAAAGGAGAGCGCGGCGCGCGGGCGGACCGGCAGGGTGACGCGGGTCAGGTCGCCGGACGGGTAGCTGCGCGGGTCGGCGGAGGGGTAACGCAGCTTGCGGGCCGGGTCGCGCTCGCGCTCGAGCAGGAAGTCCACCATGTGCCGCGGCGGGGTGCCCTCGCGGGTGAGCTGGACGTGGTCCACCGGCGTGCCCTTGACGTCGGCGATGCCGCGGATACCGGTCTCGGCCCACGCGCCCGCCCGGCGGTTGGTCGGGTCGTTCTTGTACTTCAGCGTGTTCTTGATCTGCCAGTACTCATCGATGCTGCCGAGTTGATCGACCGACTCGGCCAGCCGATCGATCGAGACGCCGTGCGCCTCGCTGTGCGTCTGGATGACGACCGCGTTGCCGGTCGCTTCGAACCGGTTGATGCCGTAGAGCCGGCCCGCGCCTGCGTTTTCTTTGTCCTTCTCGCGCAGCTGGTCGTAGAAGGCTTTGTCCTGGTAGCGCTGCCAGATGCGGGCGTAGCCGATGTCCTTGCCGCCGTCGAGGACGCGGTACAGCCGGTCGTCGCGCATCGCGGCCAGGCGGTCTTCCTGCGTGATGCCTTCGATCAGGTCTTCTGCGTTGCTCAGCCAGCCGTGCAGCCGGCGGTTGACATCCTTCGGGGATTCGACCTCGACGCTGTGCACCAGGCACTCGAAGGTCCTGATCGCGCTGTCAATATTCTCCGGCTTGCACTCGAGCCTGACCACGCCGACGCTGCGCTGGTCCAGTTGCAACAGCGCGAAGCCCTTGAGCAGCGTTGAGCCCTCGTTGACGCGCAGCGGCTTCGCGCCCGCGGTGTTCGGGCGGAGCAGGAAGTAGTTGACCGTGCCGACGATCTCGTTATCCGGCCCAACCTCGATCGTCTGATCGTTGCGCAGGTTGACGACGTCGCCGTTGATCGACAGCTTCATCTCGTCGCCGAGCTGTTTCTTGAGCACGCTGATCTGGGCGGGCAGGTGGATGAGCCTGCCGTTCTTGACGCCCTCGTACACCCCGCTGGCGAAGGACAGGCTGATGCGCGTGCCGTCTTCGAGCGCCCAGCGGATCGAATCACCCTGCGCGGTGTCGAGCACGCGGATCGCATCGTGCGGCTCGCGCACAGACAGGCCGTAGCGGAGCTCGCCCCAGCGCTCGTCGCTGAGCCACCGGTCCGGGTCGGCCAGCGGGTCGTCGGGCAGGCCGACATCGCCCTGCGCCGCGGCGGGGCGGGCGATCAACAACAGCAGCAGGCAGGCATGCATGGCCGCAAGGGCACGCAGCGCACGGCGGGACCGGGTGGGAGTACGCATCCAGAGAATTATAAGGCTTGGGTGCCTAACGCCGCATAGATTCTATCTGCAAGGCTTGGGCTGCTTCTCCCTTCCAGGGAGAAGGCGTGGGATGAGGGTTGGGCGTGCGACTGACCGCGGCCTGTTCAGTATTTCATTGTGATTATTGCGCTGGACCCTCACCCCAACCCTCTCCCTGGAAGGGAGAGGGGGCAAAGCAGTCATCCTGTACAGATATACGCGGCTTTAGAAACCCAGCGTTGCGCCGGTGATCATCGCGGCACCGCCGAGGCTGAGCGCGAGCAGCAGGCCCATGACGACCGCGATCACGATCTCACGCTTCTGCGGGTTCGGGATGAGCGGGCCCTTGGGCATGCGGGCATCGTACAACGAATAGATGACCAAGGACGGATGGTGACGGGCATCACGCCGCCTTGCGGCGCTTCCGGCGTTTGCGCGACGTGCTGTCGCTGGTGTATCCGTATCCGTACCCGTAGCCATAGCCGTATCCGTAGCCGTAGCGGTAGCCGTAGCCCCGGGCGCGGGTGCGCGGGTTGTCGGTGGCGATGATGCCGCTGACTACCGCGTTGTAGCTGGTCAGGGTGTTGACGGCCTGCTCGACGAGCGTCCGCGGCGTGCGACGCATCCGCGCGACCAGCAGCACCTCGTTGCTCTGGCTGCCGAGGATGCCCGCGTCGGCGAGCTGCAGCACCGGCGGGGTGTCGATCAGCACGTGGTCGTACTTGGCCCGCAGCGACTGGATCAGCCGCGTCATCCTGGCGCTAGACAGAAGCTGCACCGCCTCGTCGCTGACGCGCCCGCCGGCGGGGATGATGTGCAAGGGCGAGTCGTCGATCTGCTGGATCACTTCGCTGAGTGCCGCCTCGCCGCGCAGGTACTCGATCAGGCCGGGCCTGTTCGTGTCGCTGGTCAGCAGCTTGGCGAATGTCGGCAGGCGCATGTCGCACTCGACGATGATCGTCTTGCGGTTGCGCAGCTCCGCGAAGCTGAGCCCGAGGTTCACGCAGGTGATCGTCTTGCCTTCCTGCGGCGTCGCGCTGGTGATCGTGTGGACCAGGTGGCGCTCGTTGTCGTGACGCGCGAGGATCGACGTGCGGATCGAGCGGTACTCTTCCGCCACCGCGGACGCCGGGCTGGTCATCGACACCAGCCGGTCGTCGATTTTGCCGCGGACGTGCTTGCCGAACAGGCGTTGCCACCAGCTCTTCTGGCCGGTTTTGATCGGCGTGGTGGGGGGCAGGTCCGCGGGGACATCGGCCGCGTCGTCGGCGGGTTCCAGGTGGTCGGCCAGCAGCACCGGTGCGTCGGCGTTCTCCGCCTGGACGTCGGGCGAGTCGGTCGCATCCGCGTGCTCGGCAATGCCATCAACATTGGGCGCGGCGGTCAGCCCGTCCGCGCCCGTCTCGGGCCGGGGCTCGTCGCCTTGCTGCTTGTTTAGTGCATCGAAGATGTAACCCATCATTCAACTCCAGATCAGACGGCCGGTCGGTAGTCATGCGACCCAAGCAACCCGTGGCGGCCAAGCCATGTCCCCGCTCGGTCTTGTTTCGGCTGATCGGCGTTTGCGGCGTCGATGCGGCCGGGCGCCCCAACCCCGTCATCCGATAACGCCGCCGCCTTGCCGGCGCGTCGGGTCGCGTGTTGATTCAGCGCGTCGTTCATCAGTGCGGTTTCTGTTCCACGGCGGCGAGGCCGATGGTTGGTGTCTCGTTCGGCTCGGTCTCGGCCTGTGCGGTGACCGCCGACTTGGCGCGGTCCTTGATCTGCTCAAGGACTTCCGGGCGTTCGAGGTCGAGGTAGAGGACCCCGGCGAAGAGCAGCAGGACGCTCGCCATCACCGCCGCGTTCATCGGGTACACCACGGAGTAGCGCAGCTTGCGCATCCGGCGGTGCTGGCGTGTGATCAGCTCGCTCACCGAGCCGAGCAGCGGGATCGTCGTCGCCTCCGACAGCTGCCGGGCGTTGCGGAACGACTCGTCCGTGCGGTGGGCCAGGAAGACGCTGAGCGCGCCCGCCGCGACGCCGAGGAAGCCGGCCACGAGGATGACCTGCACCAGGTTCGGCGAGACGGGGTGGCGCAGCGCCTCGGCGCGCCGGATGAACTCGAGCTGCACACCGCGGTCGCCGGTCTCCGGCGTGAGGTAGTTCTCCGCCCGCCGGCGCATGTTCTGGTAGTAGTCCACGTCTTTCTGCGAGGTGTCCACGCCCGCGACAAGCTTGCGGTGCTTGGCCCGCACCGGCAGCATGTCCGCCGACATCGCCGTCAGCTCGGCGATCTTCTCACGGCGGAGCGTGATCTGCTCGTTGAGCGCGTCCCGCTCGGCGTTGGCACCGGTCAGTCGAAGCTCCAGTTCGGCGCGTTTGGGGTTGGGGTGGTTCTCGGTCGCGGTAACGATGTGCTCGTCGGTCGCGTCGATCTTCGCCTGCAGTTCTTTTTCCTGATCACGCAGCGCCATGACTTCCGGGTGCTGCTCGGTCATGCGCATCGTTGTGATGTGCTCGCGGATGTTTTCCTGCAGCTTCTCCATCTTCAGCGTCAGCCGGACGCGCTCGGGGTTGGGCCCGCGCACGACCGAGGGCGTCGTCGTCGGCTCCTGAGCGATCGCGTCACGCAGCGTCCGCCGACGGATCTCCAGGCCCTCGAGGTCGGTCGTCAGCCGCCCGAGTTCTTCCTGCGTTTCGCCAAGCTGGGTCTGGATGCTGAACGGCTGCTCGGGCAATAGCAGCGCGTGCTCCTGCTCGAACTCGCCCAGCTCCTGCTGCTTCTTCTCGAGCTCGGTGCGGTGCTCGGCGATCAGGCCGTCGAAGTAGCTGATCGAGCTGTGCGCGCGGTCCACCATCGCCGACCGGGTCGTGTTGATGTAGCGATCGACCAGGCCGTTGACGATCAGCGCCGCGATGTTCGGGTCGTCAAGGATCAGCTCGAGCTTAAGCTGGATGCGTGTGTTGTCCGCGTACTCGCGGTTGACCAGCAGCTGCTGCTTGACCTTGCTGCGCAGCTGGAGGAAGTCCGATTCGCTCTTGATGTAGCCGACCTTCTCCAGGCGCGGCCTCAGGTCCTGGATCACCTGCGCGATCGCGTGGCTGC
Organism: Phycisphaeraceae bacterium; assembly: GCA_028280965.1. Classification (GTDB taxonomy): domain Bacteria; phylum Planctomycetota; class Phycisphaerae; order Phycisphaerales; family Phycisphaeraceae; genus JAHQVV01. The sequence continues at coordinate 6,562 of JANQKT010000212.1, read as the reverse complement.
CGGCGATCTCCTTGTTCAGCGACTGCATCGGGTCGATGTACGACTCGCTGGCGCCCGAGCGGATCGCTTCGATGAGTTCGGGCGCGTTGCGGCGCTCGAAGTGCGCGGTCGCCTGGTACTTGCGCGGCAGGAACAGGCTGCTGAGCAGGACCAGCGCCATGACCAGGAACGCGGGCAGCACGAAACGCCAGCGGTGCTGGAGGATCACGTCCCACAGCTCGTAGATGGCCTTGGCTTGTTCTTGTTTATTCGTTGCCATGGCAGGTTCTCCGCCCCAACGTTTCTGGAATCGGTTAGTTGTTGTCGGTGTCGCCGTAGGGCCGCTGGCCGGTCGCGTTCTCGGCGATCGTCGCCGGGCCGTTGACCGTCGCGGCGATCGGGTTCAGCGGCAGCAGCAGCTGCTGGAAGGTCAGCGCGACCTTCGCGATGCCGCTCGGCGGGACGTAGATGATGTCGCCTTCCTGCAGCACCGCGTTCAGCGTCGTGTCGCCGGTCCGGATCATCTGGTCCAGGTTGATGGTCATGCGCGCCCGCAGCTCGCCGTTCTCGTCCGGGCGGACGATCAGCACCGACGACGGGTCGGCCAGCGTCGTCGGCTTGGCCTGCGCAAGTGTGTTCAGCACCGTGTTCGAGCCGTTGTAGAAGTACGCGCCCGGCGAGGTCACCTGCCCGAAGACAAACAGCCGCTTGCTCGCGTAGGTGCTCACCCGCACGTTCACGTCTGCGTCCTGGTAATAGAACCTGGCGCGGTCTTCCAACTCTGCCTGGATCGACGCGATGGTCCGCCCGGCGACCTCGATCCGGCCCAGCAGCGGGACATTCACAAAACCGTCCGGGCTCACCGTCTCGCGGTAGTTCTGCACCTCACGCACACGCGCGGACTTGAACTCGAGCACGTCAGGCGGGCCGACGCGGTACGTCTCGCTCGAAGCGGGGCGGCGCGGCTCCTCCACGAACGCGTGGTAATCGGTGAACTTGGGGTTGGACGAGCACCCGCCGAGCGTCAGCAGGGCGAGCCCGGCCAGGGCGGTGGCGACCGCGACGCGGTAGGTGTGCAGGAGTTTGAGCATCATCGTCGGGCTCCGGTCAAAACAACAAGGGGCCGGCTCAGCAGGCCGAGCGGTCCCAGAACCGCGGGAAGGTCTTCAAAATCAGTCGCAGGTCCAGCGCGATCGAGCGTTGTTCAAGGTAACGCAGGTCCAGATCGAGCTTGCGGCGCATGCCTTCAAGGTCGTTCGTGTAGCCGTTGACGACCTGGGCCAGGCCGGTGATCCCCGGCGTCCCGGCCAGGCGGCCTTCGACGCCGGGCAGCTCGTCGCGGAGCTCGTCGATGAACTCCGGTCGCTCCGGACGCGGGCCGACCAATGACATCTCGCCGCGAAGGATGTTCAGCAGCTGCGGCAGCTCATCGATGTGGCTGGTCCGCATCCACCCGCAGCCGCGGACGATGCGCGGGTCGTTATCGGTCGCGAACTGCGGGCCGTCTTTCTCCGCGTCGGTCCGCATCGTGCGGAGCTTCCAGATCTTGAAACGCCGGCCCTCGCGCCCGACGCGCCACTGGCGGTAGAACACCGGCCCGCCGTCCGCGAGCTTGACCCACAGGGCTGAGAACAGGATCAGCGGGCTGAACAGCAACAGGGCGAGCAGGGCACCGCTCAGGTCCAGCAGCCGTTTGGCAATCTCGAACCGCCGGCCGGGCGACGCGATCCGCCCATGCCGGGCGCGGGCGTCGGACCAGTCGGTGTGGATCGCATCGAAGACGGTCATGGAAGGGCTCTCACTCACTGAAACACAATCCCCCAGCCCGCCGCCGATCGGCGGGTTCTCAGGATCGCTATCGTCGTGCGGCGCATGCGACTTAAACGCCTTGGACCGTCTGTATCGGCGGTGCCGGTAAGAACGCCCATCCCTGCCATATGGCCGGTCGTTATGGGAACCGCGCCGGTGTGATCGCCCGCAAGCACCGTCCAGTCAATGATTTACAGATAATCCGTGATGCCAGAGCCAAATCCACCGCGCCCGGCTACAATCGCCCGCCCACCGGGTCTGTAGCTCAATTGGATAGAGCATCGGTCTTCGGAACCGACGGTTGGGGGTTCGAGTCCCTCCAGGCCCATTCATGACAACGCACTGCGTGTTTGGTAGGGCGTTGTACGCATTAAAATGGGTTCATAGGCGGCAGCGCGAATAGGGTTCGGAGTATGCATGCCGATTCTTGCGTAATTGCCCCCATTCAACGATCGTAAGTCTTGAAGATGATAAAGACCATCATCACTCGTGCAAGCGTGCTCGGGCTGGCTGCTGCATGCCTGTTCATGCTGCTCGATCACCCCGGCACGCGGGCGGAGCCTGCGGACCCGGTATCGCCGCCGGATGAGGCGTCGCTGCAGAGGGACATCAGGTCCTTCCTGACCAGGTACTGCGTTGATTGCCACGGCCAAGAGGTCCAGAAAGCCGGGTTCGCGGTCCACGAGATCCGCGCGGGCGATCTCGGGCACTGGGAAAAGATCGCCGAGAACGTGGCGCTTGAATTGATGCCCCCGCCGAAGCGGCCGCAGCCAACGCGTGCGGAGCGTGATGCGGTCTTGGCGTGGATCCGAGAGAACCTCAAGGCCCACGGCATCGACGAGATGAACCGCGAGCAGACGTCCGACCAGGGCAACCGCGTCCGGCACGAGGACCTGTTCAGCGGCGCGCACAAGGGCCCGGCGTTCTCGCACGCGCGGCTCTGGCGGATCAGCCAGCGTATCTACGACAGCATCTCCAGCGACCTGCGCGCCACCCGGGGCCCGGCGGGCCGCGCCAACGGCCCGGTCCGCGCGCTCACGGGCATCGAAAGCGAGGCCTTCAAAGACTACGACCTGCTGCGCGCCGACGACGCGACCGTCCGTGCGATGATGCTCAACTTCCGGCACCTGTCATCAACCATCGTCCGCGGCCCCTACAAGCCCGGGCGATTCAACCAGGAGACCAACGAGGTCGGCCCGGGCTCTTACGACCAGAACAGAGCGGCGCTGCGCGGCTTACAGCTGCTCACACAGCCCGAGCCCGGGCCCGAGACCTACGATCAGGCGGTCACCGAAGCGTTCAAACTTTTGCTGAGCCGTGAACCCAACGAAGGAGAGCACGCGCGGTACCGCAAGTTCCTGGCCGAATCGATCGCGCAGTCCGACCCGGCGACGGGCTGCGAGAACATGGTCATGGCGATCCTGATGTCGCCCGAGTTTGTCTTCCGCATGGAGCTGGGCACGGGCGAAGACCTGGGCGACGGCCGACGCATGCTCGGGCCGCAAGAGCTCGCCTATGCGATCGCGTACACGCTGACCGATTCCCCGCCGGACAAGCCGCTGCGCGCCGCGCTCGAAGAAGGGCGGCTCAAGACGCGCGGAGACGTCGAGCGCGAGGTTAGGCGGATGCTCTCCGTCGTCGATGACCGCAGCAACTGGCACTACAACACCCACGGGTGGAGCTCGTTCACGGACTGGAAGCCGAAGCACAACCCGCGATTGCTGCGCTTCTTCCAGGAGTTTTTCGGATACACCAAGGGCGATCTTGTTTTCAAGGACGAGGCTCGTAACAGCCATCATTTCCCGAAGAACCTGATCCGCGACGCGGACTTCCTGATCCTGCACATCATCGAGGAGGACCGACGCGTCCTGGAGACCCTGCTGACGACCGACCGGTTCATCGTCGCGCACACCCCGCCTTCGATGGTCGAGAGCAGGCTGATCGGTATGAAGAACTGGGCGAAGGAACACCCGGGCAACTACGGCGGCGGCGCACTGCGCGAGGGCATCACGCCGGTTCTTGCTGGTAAGGAGTACCGCAGGGAGGCGACGCTGCCGTACGGCTTCAACTACTGGGAGTGGGACTACCCGACCCAGCAGCCGTTCAAGGTCACCAACCGTGTCGGTTTCCTGACACACCCGGCGTGGCTGGTGGCATGGTCGGGCAACTTCGATAACGACATCATCCGCCGGGGCAAGTGGATCCGCGAGCACCTCCTGGCCGACGCGATCCCGGAGCTGCCGATCGGCGTGGATGCTCAGCTGCCCGAAGACCCACACAAGACGCTGCGTCAGCGGATGCAGGTCACGCGTGCTGATGCGTGCTGGCGGTGCCACAAGCAGATGGACCCGCTGGGCATGGCGTTCGAGGCGTACGACGACTTCGGCCGATACCGCGACGGCACGATCGTGCTCGGGGATGAGGTCGCGCACGCGCTCGCTCGGCGCAAGCACCGCGAGATGCGCGACCGCACGCTCAAAGAAGTCTGGAAGCTGACCGCAAACAGCCCCGAGGCGCGCGCTGATCGGGTCGCGCTCCTTCAAGAACGGATTGCCAACGTCAGGCCGCCGGAGAAGGATCACCCGCGGCACGACGAGATCCTTGAGGAGATCGCGCGCAACAAGGAGCAGTGGCGGGGTGAGATCGAGAGGCTGTCCGCCGGGCCGGAGGTCGAGCAGTGGGCGCAGCAGGCCGAAGAACTGCGGCAGAAGCTTGCGGCCATGAGCCAGCCCCAGCCCGAGCACAGCGCCGAGGTCGATAGCGCGGGCGTGCTCACCGGCACGCGCGACCCAGAGCTCGATGGTCCTTACAACGATGTCGGCGAACTGATGCAGCGCTTGGCGAAGTCCGAGCGTGTCCGCCAGTCGTTCATCCGGCACATCTTCCGCTATTTCATGGGCCGCAACGAGATGCTCAGCGACTCGCCGACGCTGATGGCGATGGACAAGGCCTATGTCGATTCTCATGGTAGTTTCAAGGAAGTGATCATCACCCTGATGACTTCGGATTCTTTCCTGGCCCGCCGAGACAAGGACTGACCCATGCTGATCTCAAGGCGCGAGGTGCTCAAGCGTGTGGCGTTTACCGCCGGTGCCGGCGCGTTGTCGCCGATGCTGATCAACCTGCAAGCGCAGGCGTCGGGCGAGGCCGAGCTCATGCCCAAGCGTTTCGTGTTCCTTGTCCGTTCCAACGGGCTCCGGCCGTACGGGATCGACCCGGTGGGGATCGTTGACCGGATGACCGCTGCCGGGAAGAGGCAGCACCAATCGCTGTACACCGATGAACTCTCGGAGCTTGAGCTGCACGAAGACCTCAAGGCGCTTGACCCGCTCAAGCCCAGGCTCAACATCATCCAGGGCCTGAGCGCGGCGATGAACGTCGGGGCGCACACAGGCTCGTACGGCGCGCTCGGCGCCTTCCGTTGTTCGGAGGCCGAGTCCCCGACCGGCGCGACAATCGACGCGGTGCTGGCCGAGGCGTTCCCGAGCATCTTCTCGCACCTGGGCCTGGCGATGGACGCGCCGGGCAGGCACATCATGAACCCGCGCCTCTCATCCGCCGGCGCGAACAACCCGCTGTCCTACTACGCGGACCCGATGGGCGCGTACAAGGACCTGTTCGGCAGCGTCCTGGGCGGCGAGAAGATCCAGAAGCAGATCGCGATGGACCGCAGCCTGCTGGATTTCGTCAAGGACGACATCAAGCGTGTTGAGAAAGAACTACCCGCCTCTGAGCGCGAGAAGCTCGGGCACTACCTCGGCGCGTATGAATCGATGCGTGAGCGCGAGGTCAAGATCCAGGAACGCGCGGATGCGATCCGTCGGGGCGCGCCCAAGGCGGACGACAAATACGCCTCCGAGCTAGGCGTTGACCGGCTGGAAGCGCACATGGACATGGCCGCCGCGGCGTTGATCACCGGGCTCAGCCAGGTCGTGACCGTCCGGATGGACCACCTGGGACACCACTACAAGGGCCTGGGCATGGGCGGGCTGTCTCTGCACGGCTACGGGCACAACGAAACAGACGCCGGCCGGCACCCGACCGTTGACGAGATCACCGGCGAGGAAGGCATCCGCCGAGTCCGCCGCTGCCACTTCCAGATGATGGCCGCGTTGGCCGAGAAGCTCGACGCCGTGCCCGAGGGCGGGGGCACGATGCTCGACAACACCCTGATCGTCATGCTTAGCGAGTCGGGCGACGCCCACCACTGCAGCTTCGGCACCTTCCCGTTCGTCACGCTCGGCGGGCTCGGCGGGGCGCTCAAGACCGGCCGATACATCCAGTACCCGGCCGGCCGCAATGCGTCGAACAACGACCGCCGGAGCATCACCAATTTTTATCACTCGGTCCTCCACGCCGCGGGCAAGCCGATGCAGCGGTTCGGCACGCGGGACAACAGCCTGCTGGCCGACATCGATCAGACGGCGCCGCTGCCGGAGCTGATGGCCTGATCGCCTGTTCGGCCTGCCCCAGCGGGTATTCTCGCTTTTCTCATAGGCGGATCGGCGTGCTGCGTTTATAGTGGTGCGGTCGGGCGGGGGATTGGGATCACTTCAGGCACGTTGAGGAGTTGGCACATGGCAGGGATGACGACGAGGCGGCTGTGGGTCTGCGCAGGCGCGGCGGGTGTGCTGGGATTTGCGGGCTTGCCGGCGGCGGCGCAGCAGGACTGGATCGGCACCGCCGGCACGCTGTTCTACGACACGCCGGCGAACTGGAACCCCGCCCAGACGCCGAGCACCGACGTGGACGCGAGCTTCGGCACGGTCGATGT
>JANQKT010000177.1 GCA_028280965.1 Phycisphaeraceae bacterium | reverse complement strand
GGAGGACTACGACCTGTGGGTGCGTATGGCGGTGATCGTCCGTTTCGCGACGCTCGACCAGCCCCTGGTGCGCTACCGGATCCACGAGGATGCAACGACCGCAGACTGGAACGCCGAGCACGGCGAGCGGTTCTACAACACGCGTGACGCCTTGACCGATCGGCTGCTGCCCGGCACCGACCCGGTCGCGGGTCGGCGTCTGCTCAACCTCGTGCGCGACAGCGAGAACCTGGAAGTCACCGCGGACGACCTCGTGCGATTCCGCCACGCGGCGATGCTCGCCGCCAAGGCCTGCCGGTACCCCGCGACGTTTTTCACGTCCACCGCGCTCTTCAAACAGCAGATCGACAACCTCAAGACCCGGCGGCTCAAGGGCCGGCCACTGGTCCGCCCGGTCTGGCCGCTGCTGAAGCGCGCGGGCAAACTGATCCACAAGCAGAACCAATCCAAACAAACCCGCGATAACGCCGCAGCATGATGCCCTACCGCCTCCAACGCGCACTCACGGAGACCCGCCAACGCCTCGCGGTGGCGCGCGGCATGGCGCACCTGGACGCGAACGACCCGTCGGGCACGGTCCTGCTCGCGGGCTCGGGGCGAAGCGGCACGACCTGGCTCGGCCGGATCATCAACCACGGCAACGTCTACCGCGACGTGTTCGAGCCTTTCCACCCCGAGCGTGTCGAGGCGCTCCGGGGCTGGCCGGTGATGCGTTACCTATCACCGGACAATGAAGACGCCGATACCACACGGACGATCAAGCGCCTGCTCGCCGGGCATGTCAGATCGGCATGGACGGACCAGTACAACCGCAAGCACCTCGCCGGCAGGCGGTTGATCAAGGCGATCCGCGCAAACCTCCTGCTCGGCTGGATCCGGTACCACTGCCCGGAGGCGAAGCTCTTGTACGCGCTGCGGCACCCCTGCGCGGTTGCGTACTCGCGCATAAAGCTCGGCTGGGACACACACCTCGACCAATTGCTCGATCAACCGGCATTAGTACGCGACCACCTTGGGCCATTCCAGGAAACGATCGAGCGGATCGCATTTGCCGGCGACGCGTGGGACAAGCACCTGGCGATGTGGTGCATCGAGAACCTGGTGCCCTTGCGGCAGCTCGCCGCCGGCGACATGCACGTGCTGTTTTATGAGCGCTTCTGCGAATCGTTCGATGACGAAACCCCAGCGCTTTTCGCCTTCCTGAACCGCGAGACCCCGAGAGGTGTTGAGCGCGCATACGGGCAACGATCCGCGCACTTCCGCCGAGACTCTGCCATCCTGCGCGGCACCAGCCTCGTCGGCGACTGGCAGAGCCGGGTTTCGACGAACCAGATCGACCGGGCGCTGGCGCTGATGGATAAGTTCGGCCTCGGGCACCTCTACAACGAGCGCGCCCTGCCGCGGTGTGATCACAACAGCGTCTTTATCGATACCCAAACGCATGCCTCGACCAACCGACCGACCGACTCGCCACGCGAGGCCGCATGACCGCCCCGATTCGACCGCGCATCACGATCCTGAACCGCCTGTTCTGGCCCACTCGATTCGGCGGGCTCGAACGCGTCATCTGGCAGTACGCCAACGCGCTCGCAGATCGGGGCGTGCATGTCCACGTCGTCACCGAGTCGGTTGCCGGCACTCATGCCAACGAACAGGCACGTGACGGGTTGACCGTGCAACGGCACACGCCCGTCGAGTTCGGCCGGCTGTGGCGCGTCGGCGAACTCGTGCAGGTGCGCTGGTGGAAGCGCGCACTCGCCCAGGCCCCGCCCAGCGACATCGTCTGGGCCAACGAGCCGACCGCCGCCGTCGCCGCGATCCGCTCGGGCCTTGGCGACAAACTGCTGTACCGCCCGGTGTTCTGCTATCAAACGATGAACAAAGTCGCCCGGGCAGTCCCCGCGATGCGGCCGCTCGCGCGCACGCTGCTGGCACGCCGGCTCGACCGGTACGCGTACAAACATGCCGGCATGGTCATCCAGGAGTCCTACAACCTCAGACACCAGCACGAGCAGGCCTACGGCCGAAGGCCGAACACGCTGGTCATCCCCAACCCTGCACAGCAGGGAACAGCCAACACATCCCCGCGCGAGCGCTTCGGCCTCTCGCCCCAACAGTTCATCATCGGCTTTGTCGGTCGGCCGGGCGACCCGTGCAAGGACCTGCCCTTTCTCATCGAGGCTGTAAAGCGGCAAACGATGTCCGAATCGACACGCCTGCTCATCGTCGGCGGGGGCGGCGGCTTCGATCGGGCCCGACGCTGGGTGCGTGACGCCGGGCTCGAGCCTCAAACGATCTGGACAGGCGACCTCGAAGACCCCGCGCCCGCGTTTCGTGCGATGAATGCACTCGTCCTGCCCTCTCGCTTCGAGACATTCGGCAACGTCATCGTCGAGGCCCACGCGCACGGCATACCCACACTCGGGCGGGCCGCCGATTTCACCGGCAGCCCGCCGATCTACACCGCCTGCGGCGAACTGATCGACAACGGCGTCACCGGCTTCGTCGTCGATCCGCACGACCCTGGCGAACTGGGCGCCAGGCTGCTGCAACTCGCGTCGAACCCCGCGTTGGCAAGGCAGCTCGGCGAGCAGGCACGGGCCCGCTCATCAAGCTACACCTGGGCAGATAGCGCCGAGCGGTACGTGCAAGCGCTGGGACTGGACACTAATACCAACCAACAGATCTCAACTCGCGCCGCCGCGTAACCGCCGCCTCACCACGCGAGAGAGAACAGCCGGTATTCCAACGACAAAATGCTCGGCTTTCGGGCGTGGCCCGTTGGTTACCAACACACCCGACCGCGTGATTATCGGCGTTGTTAAAACGTAACGATTATTCCGCCTGTGCCCTTCATTCCGGTCCCTGATCGGCCGACCTAACGAGTGCCGTTGTTCCGCACGCACTCCGTCAACGCCCGCCGACAAGGACCGCCCGATGTCTTGCGAATCTTCACTCCCCCGCGTCTCGGTCATCATCCCCTGCCTCAACCACGGCCAGTTCGTTGAGCAGGCCATCTGCTCGGCACTGGACCAGGGCTATGACAACCTCGAAGTCATGGTGCTCGACGGCGGGAGCGAGGACGACAGCGTTGACATCTGCTCGATGTACGATGAAGACCTGACCTATTGGCACAGCGAGTGGGACTCGGGCCCGGCGGAGGCGATCAACGCCGGGCTGGTCCGCGCGACCGGCGAGATCGTGTGTATCCTCGCCGCCGACGATATTTTGCTGCCGGGCGCGATCGAGCACGCCGTGCGGCGGATGGCGCGCGAGGACAAGCCCAAGTGGCTGGTCGGCCAGGCGCACAAGATCGGCCCGCTGGACGAGTCGCTGGGCGGGCTCACGCCGAGCGAGCCCGCGTCGCTCGCGTCTTATTTGATGCACGATACGGGCCTGCTGCCGCTGTCATCGAGCTTCTTCAAGCGCGAGCTGTTCGAGGACTTCCGCGGCTTCCAGACGGACTTGCAGTACGCCTGGAGCTTCGAGATCGCGGCGCGGCTGATCGCTGCGGACGTCTGGCCGGAGCTGACGACGCTGACTTTCGCCGCGATCCGCGACGCGGGCGTGCCCAACCCCGTGCCGGTGACGCTGGCCAAGGGCCGGGAGTACATCGACGCCGCGGAGGGCTACGCGAACCACCTGAGCCTGCCCCAGCGTTACCAGCTTTGGCGGAACTGCGACGAACGCCGGCGGATATACGCGCTCGCCGAGGCCGAGAGCCAGGACAGCGCCGGCCGGACATTCCTCTGGCAGCAGCTCTTGCGCCGGCCCTGGTGGCTGGGCAGCGCGCACTACCGGGCGACGCTGCTCAAGGGTGTGGAGTCGCTGCCGGATGAGCTGCGCGACGCGGCGTGAGTTAAAAGGTAGGACGGGCTTTGGCACGGAAAACCCAAGCCGCAACGATCACCGTGCTGAAGCCCGGCCTACGCACTGATTGTCATTATGCATTGCCTTCAATGCAACTACGATCTGAACCACCACCGATCGAACCGCTGCCCGGAGTGTGGGGCGGGGTTTGATCCGCTGCTGCCTGAAACCTACAAGCCGGACAGGGCCGACTGGCGACGGTGGATCCCGCCGGTTTGGATGTGTCACTGTCTTTTGCTCGCTGCTATCGTATGCCTTATCTGCCTGTTGTTACTCGATTCGCCTTGGGTGACTGCACAGGAACAATGAACGCGGAGCCATGTGAGATCAACCATTGATCGCGTTACCATGTTGGCATGTTCAACACGCTCCTCTTATCGTTTGCCCTGTCACTCACCACGCAGGGCCTGGCCATGAATCAGACCGAAGACCGCATCGAGATCGAGGTCAAAGAAACCAAGTCGCTCGACTACCTGATCGCGGTGCCCGAAGCGCACGATCAGGACGGCGACCCGGTGCCGCTGGTGCTGTTCCTGCACGGGGCGGGCGAGCGCGGGGATGATCTGGGCCGGGTGAAGGCGCACGGGCCGCCGAAGATGGTGGAGCGGGGGCACGACTTCGGAGCGGTCGTCGTCTCGCCGCAGTGCCCGGCGGATTCGTGGTGGAGCAACGAAGTGGACCTGCTCATCGCGCTCCTGGACAAGATCGAGGAGGGCTACAACATCGATCAGGACCGCATCTACATCACCGGCCTGTCGATGGGCGGGTACGGGACGTTTGCGTTGTGCGCCCGCCAGCCCGAGCGGTTCGCGGCGGCGGTGCCGGTCTGCGGCGGCGGGCAGTTCTTTGAGGCGCGTCGGCTGACGAAGCTGCCGATGTGGGTCTTCCACGGCGACGCGGACCGGGTCGTGCCGGTCGAGGAATCGACGCGGATGGTCAAGTTCATGAACCAGAGCGGCGGGGAGCACGTGAAGCTGACCATTTATGAGGGCGTCGGGCACAACAGCTGGGACAAGGCTTACTCGGACGAGGCGATGTGGGACTGGTTGTTTAAGCAAGAGCGCAAATAGATACCGAACTCAACGATAAAACCCACGGCGTCTCGTTGGGACGGCACGCCGTGGGCTTGGGTTTATTGATAAAGAATTGGGTGCCTTACTTCAGCATCTCTTCCTCGTCCCCGTCGATGAAGCCGGCGAGTTTGCGCGAGCGCACCGGGTGCTGCAGCTTGCGGATGGCCTTGGCCTCGACCTGGCGGACGCGTTCGCGGGTGACCTTGAAGATACGGCCGACCTCCTCGAGGGTGTAGGTGTAGCCGTCGCCGATGCCGTAGCGGAGCTTGATGATCTCGCGCTCGCGGTAGGTCAGGGTCTTGAGGACCGACTCGATCCGCTGCTTGAGCATGTCGCTGGTCGCGGCGTCGGTCGGGTTGCTTGCCGCTTCGTCTTCGATGAAGTCGCCGAAGTAGCTGTCTTCCGACTCACCGACCGGGCGGTCCAGGCTGATCGGGTGGCGGCTGATCTTCATGACCCGCCGGGCCTCGACGACGGGCATGTCCGCGGCCTCGGCGATCTCCTCGATCGTGGGCTCGCGGCCCAGGTCCTGCAGCAGGTGCTTCTGGATGTTCCGCAGCTTGCTCATCGTCTCGATCATGTGCACCGGG
>JANQKT010000050.1 GCA_028280965.1 Phycisphaeraceae bacterium | reverse complement strand
GGTGATGCGCGAGGTCTTCGGCCCCGGTGCGCAGCGGTTTGATTTCTCTGACAGCGCGCGGTCCGACGATTTCCTGGCACTGCTCTCGGACCTGGATGTCTCACAGGATCTGGCGCCGGTCGATCGCACCGCCCAGTTGTTGCCCCGGCCCCCGGACCGGCGCGCACCGGCGCAGCCCGAGCCGGAAATCTACCGCCCGCTGATTATCCCCAAGCCCGTGGCCTGGCTCGCGCTCGCCGCGGTGATCGCGCTCATGGTGACGCTGGTAGTCCGTATCGGCCAGCCCGACGACACGCCGACGCAGACGACACCGGGGCCGGTTGTGCAAGATCCGCAGGTGATGCCGGCGGTCGCCGAGCTGCGCAGCTCGGTGGACGCCCGCTGGTCGGACCCGCAACGCGTTGCGTCCGGCGTGTTACGGTCCGGCGAGACGCTGGAACTGCAATCGGGCCTTGCGGAGGTCGTCTTCGAAAGCGGCGCAGTGCTTCTGATCGAGGGCCCCGCGGCGTTCGAGCCGACAGGCGAGAACCGGATGCGTCTCGCCGCCGGCCGGCTGACCGCGACCGTCCCCGACGCCGCCAAGGGCTTCACGGTCAACACGCCCACCGGCGAGGTTGTTGATTACGGCACCGAGTTCGGCCTGTCGATCGAGCCCGACGGCACGACCCGCGCCCAGACCTACACCGGCCTGATCACGCTGGCGCAAACCGACGGGACCGGCGCGGTCGAGTTGAGAGCGCATCAGGCGGCGGCCGTCGCGGTTGACTCGCTCGTTCAGCCGGTCGCGTTTGAGCCGCTGCTGTTTACACGCCAGGACGAGTACCAGGCCCGGCAGAACCGGGAGAACGACCCGCACGCGCGCTGGCTGGCGCACAGCTACCAGCTCCGGCGGGACGCGAGCCTGCTGGCGTACTACACCTTCGAGCCCGACACGCTGGTCGGTGGCGTGGCCTTGAACCAATCCGCCGCGACCGCCGGCCGTCTCGACGCGAGGCTCGGTGACGGGACGGTGCAGACCCGGCCGACCCAAGCCGTTGCCCGCTTCGATCAGGCGGGGGCGTTGTCATTCAACCGCGATCAATCTCAGGCGCTTTATATTGAGGACTGGCCCGAGGCCGCCGAGCGGATCACGGCCATGACCCTCGCCGCGTGGGTGCGGACCACCAGCGACACCGGCTGGCACATGATCGCGACCCAGTGGAACGATGACGCGGAGCAGGGGGACCGCTTCGGCTTCCACCTGGGTCTGCGATGTCGGCCGTACGGGGCTTCACCCCTCTCTACGGGTGCCCCGGTCCTGTCGCCACGGCCGGGCCTGCAGGCCCACGGCTCGGCCGACGGTTCCCGGTTTGATTTTGATGTGCTGCACGAGTGGCGGACTGGCTCGTCCACGACCGCCGACGACGGCTGGGTTCATGTCACGTTGGTCATGCGGGCCGGCGGCGAGGTGGAGCTCTATCGCAACGGCGTCCTGGTGGACAGCAACCGCTACCCCGCGGCGCGTTCGCCCCTGCCGAAGGTGAACCAGCCCCTGCTCTTGGGCGGGCGTTTGCAAGATCACGAACCGTCGGGCGACACCGATTTTCCTGACGACATGGGTCTGCACGGCCGGCTTGACGATGTGGCCATCCTGTCCCGGGCGTTGTCGGCCCAGGAGGTTGTTGATTTGTATGCAGCAGGCATACCCGTGGCGGGTGAAGCTGCGGACTAGTTTGGCATTTTGGGGGCTGTATATGCAGCCATTGATTGTGGCAGGGTGTTCCTGCCCGACTTCATCTTTCATTGTTCTGGAGAATTGAAATGAAATGTATGACTCTTGGACTGATTGCGGCAATGGCCGTGGGCGCCGCGCAGGCAGCGGTTGTCAATGTGAACCCGGGTGTCCTGCCGGACACCAACACCGTCGCGATCGATGTGAGCGGCTGGGATGTTGGCGAGACGTACTACTTCCAGTTCACCCTCACGGGCGCGGACAACGGCGGCACCGTCACGGGCCTGGGCATCGATATCGGTGAATTCGGCACCGGCGGCTTTGTGGGTGAGCAGGTCTTTGTCGGCGATGGCTTCGGCCCCGGTACGCCCTGGGCGATCTTTACGGCCGGCGGCGTCAACCAGGGGACCTCGGGCGCGCCGGCGTTGACCGGTGACCCCACCGTTCTGGTGCTCGCCGCGACGCGTGGTGCGACCGATGGCGACAACACCTACAACCTCTATGTCACGCCGGACCTCGGCCAGACCGAGGCCAACAACACCGCCACGCTCTCCGGCGGCCTGACCACGGCGGACCTGGACGCCGTGACGCATGTCCGTGCGATTACGGGCCCCGGGACCACCGTTGGGGACATTGTTTTGTTCACCGAAGGCGACACGCCGTTCGTCCCCGAGCCGAACTCCCTGGCGCTGCTCGGCCTGGCCGGCCTTTTGGTCGCGCACCGGCGCCGCGGGTAATTCTGTTTCTCTTTCGCTTCACCCTCTTCATAAGTCAAGGGTGAGGCCTTTCCTGGGCCCCGTAGGGCGTCCCTATTCAGCCGGCCGACAGCCGGCCACGAAGCGCGATGGGGTGTTCCCGTCGACATTTCTCCCACTGTGTTCTGTATGGAGGTATCAAAGATGAAGTTTGCAACCCTGGCTATAGTTGGTGCGGGGCTCGTCACCTTGCCCGCGCGCGGCGTAGTCATCGCCGACCTGGCGGCGGATTACGTCGATGACCTGACGCTGCCCGCTAACTATGCGTACCTGGAATCCGACGCCCCGAACGGCGGAACAGAGTTGCCCCTGTTCGAGGACACCGCGGTCGGTAACCTCGGCGCGATCGGCTTCGGGTCCATCGGGTTCATGGGTATCAACGCCGTCGCCGACGACGCGGGCGGTATCTTCGATGCGGACAACAACATAACCACGCTCGGCGTCGACCTGACGGTACACCCCAGCGGGGACGGCTCGGTCTTCGGCCTGGGCGACGACCCCAACACCTCGGTGATCGTCCGCCGGACGATCACCGCGGCGGACCTGACCACCGGCACCGACGCGACGATCGCCGGCAGCTTCCGCAACCTAGCGGGTGGCGACGGCTCGGACGAGTTGGAAGACGCGGTCTCGGTCTTCATCTACCAGAACAACACCCTGCTGTTTTCCGTTGACGGCGCCGACCCGGCGGGCACGGACGGCAACATCAGCCAGCTCTCGCAGGCCGACGGCACGTTCAGTATTTTGGCAACCCTCGCCGTGGGCGACACGATCGACTTCGTGGTTGATTCGAACGAGACGTTCTTCGCCGACGAGACCGCGATCCAGGCAACGATCGAGATCGGCGCCGTCGCCCTCGACCCCGCCGACCTGGACCTGGATGGTGATGTGGATGACGCGGACTTCGCGCTCTTCTTCGCCGCGTTCTCCGGCCCCGGCGTGCCGACCGGCAACCCGGCGGCCGACCTGGACGGCGACACCGACACCGACGACGCGGACTTCGGCCTGGCGTTCGCGGCCTTTACCGGCCCGGGCGGCGCGGCCGCTTCGGTGCCCGAGCCGACCAGCCTCGCGCTGATGGGCCTCGGCGGCCTGCTGATCGCCCGCCGTCGGCGTGCATAAATTGGATTTGATCCTCCTTCGCCCGGCCGTCGTGTAATGACGGCGGTTGGGTTTTTAGCCTTTGCGAAGAATTATTCTGGAGCCAGCCCATGAACACCCCCCGACCCCGCGCGTTTACCTTGATCGAACTGCTCGTCGTCATCTCGATCATCGCCTTGCTGATCGCGATCCTGCTGCCGGCGCTTTCACGGGCGATCGAGGCCGCCCGTCGGGCGCAGTGCAGCAGCAACCAACGCCAACTCGTGGTGAGCGTGACGGCCATGGCGATCGAGAACAAGGATGATTTCGTTGAGCGGAAATTGCGTTTGCCACCGCAGATGGCCGCTAACACGGCCGCAGCTCGACCGGATTTTGATGATACGGGCTACTTTGAGGATTACCTCGATGGCTACACCGCCGAGACAAGCAGCCCGGCGCTGTACTGCCCGTCATATGAGGGCGGCCTCCACTCGATCGAGAACGCCTGGCCTAATGTTGACCGGCGTATCTTCCTCTGGGGATATTCGTACTACGGCAATTACAAAGAAGGCGCACGTTTCTTCGGCAGCACGCCTCTGCCCGAGGATCTGGATGCACCGGGGGACACGCCCTTGTTCACGGATATGGCAGAGACAAGGCCCGGCGGCTGGCAGCACGCGGCCCACCTCGCGTCCGGCCGAATAGGTGGTTCCGATTTCACGAACACAGGCGATGTGGCAAGCGAAGCCGCCCCGGAAGGCCTGTTCTCGGGTTATGTCGATGGGTCGGTTTCGTGGACCCCGTACGTCGAGGGCACGGCTGACTTCGAGGTGGTTGTCACCTATCGGGGCAGTTTCCGATGGGGGTTCCTCTGGGGCCACCCGGAGGAGGACCCGCGCCACTTACGCTTTCTAGGGCAGTAAAACCTTACCGATCGTAGCTTTTCACTATTTCTATGCCATGGTTTGCAAGCCAGAGGCTTGGCGCTATCGCCCTGCAACAGGGTCTTGGCTGTATTGGGAGTGTGCTGAGCCTGTCATAGAAGGGAAGGAAGATTAACTATGAACGTTGCCGACTTGCTCTCTGCAAGATCGCCACGAGTTCCCACGGCCGTGCTGGTCGCTGCGTTGGCACCTGCCGTGTGGGGTCAGGCCGTCACGGTCGGCTCGCTTGCCGATGAGTTGGGCGATCGTGATACGTTGACCGTTTTCCCGACCGGCACGGGCTCGTACAAGCTCTTGCAGTCGTCCAGCCACGACCAGCGCAACGGCGACCCGAGCATCACCTCCCCGCTGGGTCGTCCGTGGGGCGGGCTGAACGCGGACTTCAGCAACTGGGAGCGTTTTGAGACCAACAACGGCCGGACGGAATTGGTCAACTTCGAACACATCGGGCCCGGCGCCATCACACGCTGGTGGACCACGGCACTCAATGGCGGCCTGCTGGACAACAACATCCGGATCTACCTGGCCGACAGCCAGGGCAATTTCTCCCAGACCCCTGATGTGACGACCACCGCCAACAACTTTGTCGGCCGCAACGGCCAGGGCAACACGCTGGGCTTCGGCGACAACTTCAGCTTCATCACGCCCAACGTCGGCGGCAACTCCTACGGGCCCATCACCTACCAGCACGGCGTGAAGGTCACCTGGGACGGCCCGTCCAACCACCGGCGCGACGGCGTCGATTACCCCAGCCTGCTCGCCCAGCACCAGGCCACCGGCAGCGGGAGCTTCGACCAGTTCCGCAACACCTCGACCTGGTACAACATCAACTACCGCGCCTACGGGCCGGGCACGGTCGTCGAGGACTTCGCCCCCGGCACGACCACGACCTACGCCGGCCAGCTCGCCACCGCGAACACCCGGCTGACCAACAACGTGGTCAACGGGCACATCGGCGCGACCGACACCCTGAACAACCAGGCCATCGGCAACGGCGCATCGCTGACGCGCAATTACACCGCGCCGCCGGGCGCTGAAAACGGCCAGGCGATCCGCGAGATCACGCTGAAGTTCAACGGCGGGACCGGCGCCCAGCAGGCCGCGGCGCTCGCCGGCACGTTTGTCGAGTTGACTTTCGACGGGCAGAGGACCGCGCGCGTCCCGGCGGGCCAGTTCTTTGGTAACGGCTGGAGCGAGAACAACTCGAACGCCTACAACGACGGCGACGACTACTTCCGCTCGGTCGCCGCCAACGGCACGATGACCTCGCGCTGGGTGATGCCCTACCAGAACGACGCGCAGGTCCGCCTGGTCAACGAGAGCGGCCAGGCGGTCAACGTCGATCTGGCAGTCAAGGCCGGCGACTACGACTGGACCAACGACTCGCTGCACTTCCACGCCGACTACCGCGAGGAACTGGGCATCGAGACGCGGGCGATCACCGTCGGGGGCAACTTCGACGGCGCAGGCATCCTCGACGCCGACTTCCGCTTCATCGACATCCGCGGGCGCGGGGTCTACGTCGGCGACACGCTCTCGGTCCGCAACCGGGACATCGGCGGCGGGGGGAACCCCGACGGCTGGTGGGGCGAGGGCGACGAGAAGGTCTACGTCGACTACCTCGACGCCAACGGCAACGGCGCGGCGGCCACGCCCGTGCACGTCGGCACCGGCGCGGAAGACTACTACGGCTACTCGTTCGGTAGCGGGGCGAACTTCCAGACCCCGTTCGTCAGCCAGCCGATCGCCACCGGCCAGCGCAACAACCCCAACGGCCTGACAGTGAACGGCCGGGTCCGCGGGCTGGACGCGATCACCTTTGAGCAGTCGCTCAAGTTCGACCTCGAGGTCTGGAAGTGGCGCGAGGGCGAGGTCGATCACGGCGCCGCGACCTTCTGGTACGGCGCGCCCGGCTCCGCGTCGATGCATGTCGCCGCCGAGATGGCCACCGACTTCAAACGCCACATCGCAGGCGGGATCAGCAACGGCGCGACATCGGACAACATCGCCGACACGGCCGGCGATGGCACGTGGACCTTCTTCAACGCCGACACGCGGACCAACCCCACCGACACGCAGCTGCTGACCTGGGGCGGCGTCGGCAACGCGGGCAACCAGGGCTTCGGCGGCGGCGAGAACGGGTTCAACCCCGGCAACGACGCGTTCAACCTCGGCGCGGTCTCCGATCAGTACCTCTTCCTGGACGGCGGGGACAACCTCGGCGCCCAGGGCCCCAGCTTCCGCGAGCTGGCGCTCCACGCCTCGGGCAATGATCTCGGTGGCACGGCCGAGCGCGAGTTCCTCGTCAGCCGCTGGACCGCAGGCGCCTCGTCCGTGGGCCTGATCAACGTCCACGGCTCGGTCCGCAACCTCGTGGACAACGGCGGGGACAGCATCGACTTCTACATCTACGTCAACGGCGTCGAGTTTTTCAGCGTCAACGCGACCGGCACGATCCTGCCCGAGGCCTTCTTCGATTTTGACACGACCATCGCCGAGGGCCAGTTCATCGACTTCGTGCTCGGCAACGGCCCGGCGTCGGGCGGCGGCGCGGACGAGGCCCTCATCCGTGCGACGATCCTCTCGCTGGGCGACACGTTCAATACGGTGACACAGGTCGTTGCCTTCGCCCACGAAGACTTGGACCAGGACGGTGACGTGGACGACGCGGACTTCGCCCTCTTCTTTGCCGCGTTCTCAGGGCCCGGCGTGCCCACGGGCAACCGGGCTGCGGACCTGGACGGCGATAACGACACGGACGACGCGGACTTTGGCCTGGCGTTCGCCGCGTTTACCGGGCCCGGCGGCGCGGCCAACGTACCCGAACCTGCCGGCCTTGTGCTGATGAGCCTCGGGGGCTTGCTTGCTGCCCGCCGGAGGCGCGCCTGGTCTATGTGTTGAATGCGATCATAGGTCACGGGTCTGAGCTCAGGCTGGCCTAAATGAATAACACCGCGTGATGCGGGGTGTTTCTCGACGTTGAATACATCTGTGCTGGCCGAGTCAGTTCGCGCCCCGCCGACGGGCCAGCGTCAACCCGCCGAGCGCGAGCAGCCCCAGCGATGACGGCTCGGGCACATAGACTAGGTCGAACTCATACAGCCCGGTGCCGAGATTGCGGACGTACTGCGGGTTCTTGTCGAACAGGCCTTCGAACTCCGGCCGGGTCAGATCCGTCGGCAGCACCGCGCCCAGCGGAAACGTCTGGGCCCCGGCGACCACGCGGTTGGCGTTGCTTTCGGCCAGGAAGAAGTCTCGCCCGGTGAACGTCCCGGTCTGGATCACGATGCCGGGGGCCACCTCTTCAAAAGCGATCTGCGGGGTGAAGTTGGCGTCGATGAACGGACCCGGCGGGTTCTCCACCTCGAGCACGTAGTTGATCAGGTTGCCCGAGGCCTCGACATCCCGGCTGCCCAAGCGGGGGTGGTCTACACGGGTCTGCTCCGTCACGCTCGTGTTGGTCACGATGGTGAGCGTGCCGTCGGTATAGTCGTAGACCAGGTCGTAGGGGTCCGCTTGTGCGGTGGCGCTCTTCCCCGAAAGCCCGGCGGTAAAGATGATTGTGAGTGAAACGATAAAACGAATCTCGAAAGTGTTATGCAGCATGTTTACTCCTTGGTTTAGTAATGCATGTTTTTTAACCGATCCGGGTTGTCAATGCGATTACCGATTTGGTTGTAAATACAACGAAAGGCGCGTTTTTTACACGTCAGTAATGCATGCTGTTTACTTAAACCAACATTGCGTACCGCTACCCATCGCAAGATGGATAGCATCACGGCATTGATTTTGCGGTGGCTACGATACGGCGCGAATCGTTTGCACAGCGGCACCGGAATCGGTTTTACAGACCGCTGACCAGCGTGGTTGAGGATCGTTGCGCGAGACGAGCGCGGTGGTGTCTCGGCGGTAGGCCTCGGCTTGTCCTTCGGCGACGAGGTGGATGCTGATGCCGCCGAAGCCGCCGCCCGAGAGCCGCGCGCCCAGGCAGCGGCCGTCTTCTTTGGCGTGGCCGATCAACTCATCGAGCTCGGGGCAGCTGTTGCGGAAGTGTTGTTGGCTGGAGGCGTGCGACGCGAACAGAAGATCGCCGAGCGCGCGGGCGTCGCCTACGGCGAGCGCAGCGACCGCGTCGCGTACCCGCTGGTTCTCATCGATGATGTGTTTCGCGCAGTGCCAGGCGTCGTCGGGCATGCGCCCCCTCATCTGATCCAGCATCTGTCCATCGGCCTGCCTCAGAGTCGGCACGCCCAACGCCTTGGCGGCGGCCTCGCAGGACGCACGGCGGTCGTTGTACGCCGCGGTCAGGTCGTGCTTGACGCCCGAGTCGATCGCGACGAAGGCGAAGCCCGGCGGCAGGGCGACCGTCTCGTGCGTGAGGCTCTGGAAGTCGATCCGCAGCAGGTGGTCGGCCCGGCCGCAGAGCGAGGTGAGCTGATCGAGCAGGCCGGTGTTGGCGCCGACCGCGCGTGATTCAGACTGCTGGCCGATGCGCGCGAGCTCGATCGCCGGCAGGTCCGCGTCCATCAGCCTGACCAGGCCGGTCAGCGCCGCCATCTCGATCGCCGCGGAGCTTGAAACGCCCGCCGAGCGCGGCACCTGAGAGTCGATCAGCAGCGCGAAGCCCGGTACCGCGTGCCCGCGCTCGGCGAGCGCCCCAACCAGGCCCAGGATGTAGCGGGTCCAGTGGCCGGGCTCGGCCTGCGGGTTCGGCAGCGCGTAGTCGCTCGGCGGGCCGTCGAACGCGGTGCTCGCCAGCCGGATCACCGGCCCGTCGAGCCGAGCGAGCGCCGCGTTGCAGCGCAGGTCCACGGCGCACGACAGGGTCAACCCGGCGTTGTAGTCCGTGTGGTTGCCCAGCACCTCCAGCCGACCGGGCGCCGAGGCGAGGACCGACGCGGCAACGCCAAACAAGCCTTGAAATCGATTAGCGATATCGGTATTCATCGGCGGTCGTGTTCCAGGCGGCTCGCGGCCTGCTGGCACGCACTTTACGCCGAGAAGCCGAGCTGCGCCGCGAGGCACGAGCCGTGGGCTTCGCCGTTCTGCATCATCGCCAACGCCTGGTCGGCGTCCAGCGGTTTGCTGAAGTGCCAGCCCTGCGCGTACCGGCAGGCGAGCGCCTGCAGCGTTGCGACCTGCTCGGCCTCGGCGATACCCTCGGCGACCACCGTCAGGCTGAGGTGCTCGGCCAGTTCGGTGATCGCGGAGATGATGGCGCTGCTCCGCCGGGTCTGGCCGCGCCGTTCACGCGCTTCGTCAAGGAACGCCCGGTCGATCTTCAGCGTATCGAACGGCAGCTTGTGCAGCACGCTCAGCGAGGAGTAGCCGGTGCCGAAGTCGTCTAGCGCGAGTCCCAGGCCCAGGTCTTTGAGCGCGGTCAGTTTCTCGGCCATGAACTCCAGGTCGTTCATGACCATCGTCTCGGTCAGTTCCAGGCGCAGGTCGCCTGGCGTCAGGCCGTGCGTGTCGATCAGCCCACGGAACAGGTCGGCCAGGCCGGGCTCGTAGAGCTGGCCACGCGAGAGGTTGACATTGAGGAAGAGCTCCTGGCCGGACGCGCGCCACGCGGCGAGCTGGGCGCACGCGTGGC
Source organism: Phycisphaeraceae bacterium (assembly GCA_028280965.1). GTDB lineage: Bacteria > Planctomycetota > Phycisphaerae > Phycisphaerales > Phycisphaeraceae > JAHQVV01. Next base: position 33,526 of record JANQKT010000050.1, on the reverse strand, counting down.
GCGCGACCCACTCGCCGATCTCACCGATCAGGCCCAGGTCTTCGGCCAGCGGGATGAATTCGTCCGGCGGCACCTCGCCGCGCTCGGGGTGGGTCCAGCGGACCAGCGCCTCGAAGCCGGCGGCCCGGCCGGTCTCCAGGTCGATGATCGCTTCGTAAACCAGGCCCAGCTGGTCCCGGTCGATCGCGTGGCACAGGTCCTGCTCCAGCCGCAGCCGATCGGTCATCTTCTGGTGCATGTCCTGGTCGAACAGGACGTACCGGCCCTTGCCGTTCTGCTTGGCGGTGTACATCGCGGCGTCTGCGTCGCGGAGGATGTCGTCGGCCGAGTTGTACGTGCCCTCGTTCACCGCGATGCCGATACTCGCGGTCGACACGATGCTCTGCCCGGCGATGTCGTGCGGCTGCGCAAAGACCTTCAGCAAGCGCTGGGCAACCGTGACCGCGTCTTCGGTGCCGTTGATCCCGTCCAGCAGCACGACAAACTCGTCGCCGCCCAGCCGCGCAGGGATGTGCTCGCACGGGCCCAGGCCCACCGCATCGGACTCGCGCAGGTTGTCGCGCAGCCGCTCGGCGATGTTCACCAGCAGCCGGTCGCCCGCCTCGTGTCCGAGCGTGTCGTTGATGCTCTTGAAGCGATCGAAGTCCAGGAACAAGAGCGCCGAGCGGTGGCCGGGGGCACGCTCGGTGCGCGACAGCGACGAGTCGACATGCTCGATCAGCGCTTTGCGGTTGGGCAGGCCGGTGAGCTCGTCGTGGTAGGCGGAGTGCTGGAGCTGATTGCGGTGATGACGCGATTCGGTCTGATCCAGGAACGTCACCGCGATCCCGTCGGCCAGCCGCACCATCGCGACGAGGAACCACCGCTTGTCCCCGCCGATCTCGTACTCCTTCTGGACCGGCCGGCCGTTTTCTACCAACGCGATCAGGTCCCGGTAGATCGCGTGGTCCATCAGGCCGGGCAGGGCGGTTCTCAGCGTTTCGCCGACGAGCTGGCTCTCGCGCTTGCCGATAAGCGTCTCGGCGGCGGGGTTGACCAGCTGGATCTGGAAGCCCTCGATCTCGTCATCCTCCGTGCGGATCGTTTCGAGCACGCAGACCCCGCCCAGCGAGCTCTCGAGGATGCCGTTGAGCACGTTCTGCGAGCGGCGCATCGCGTCGAGCTCGGCCTGGGCGTTGGGTGAGCAACGCAGCGGGTTGGTGTGCAGCGACACATCGATCACGGTGTTCTTGTGCTTCTCCGGGTTCGGCGTGAACCGCTGGGCCATGCCGAGCAGCGCGAAGCCGCCCGCGGCGATCATCAGCAGCGCATCGAACTCGGGGATGTTCGACAGCACGCCGTGCAGCGCGGGCGCGGCCTCTTCGATCACGGCGTTCTTGCGTGTCCAGCCGTACCACCCCGCGGTCAGCATGAACGCCACAAGCACCAGCACCAGCCCGCCCGGGCCGTATTTGGTCAGCCCCGCGGGCTTGGGCATCGGCAGGCCCGCCGATGCGATGCCGATCAGCTCGTTGAGCTGGTCCCGCTGCTCGTAGGTCAGCCGCTCGAAGCGCACGCCGTGCACGTGCTCGCCCGCGCTCAGGCGCCGGTGCCAGACCACGCGCGCGGTCAGTTTCAGGTCCTGCTGGTACGCGCCGGTGAGCACGACCGTCTGCGCCCCGCGCAGCCGCCGACGGGTCAGCAGGCGCAGCCCGTCGCTGGACAGATCGACGATCGCCCCGAGGTTGCACGACATGCCCTTGGGCCGAAGCCGGTGCTGATTCCGCTTATCAGAGACCTCGATCTTCACCCCGTCTGCCTCCTGGTGCCCGGCCGCTGACCGACGCCACCGTGGTGTTATCGGCCAGCAAAACGGGTGGCTGAAGGCACGCGTACGGGAAGGGGACAGCCCATTTTTAGAAAGGAACTGCCTCCTTCCGTGTTGGCTCTTGTGCGTTACAGGACCGCTGTAATCGGTATGATCGTGATCACCACACCACGTCCCGACGAGAAACACCATGCCGCGATGCCTGCCCCTGCTTGCCTGCCTTGTGCTGACCACTGTGCCCATGTTCGTGGGCTGTAAGAGCATCTACTACGGCACGATGGAGACGTTCGGCTACGAGAAGCGCGAGATCCTTGTAGACCGCGTCGAGTCCGCCCGCGACAAGCAGGAAGACGCGAAACAGCAGTTCACCTCCGCGCTCGAGCAGTTCAAGTCCGTCGTCGATTTCGACGGCGGCGACCTCGAAGCGATGTACAAACAGCTCGACCGCGGCTACAAACGCAGCAAGAGCGCCGCGGACGGTGTGGCCGGCAAGATCGACAGCGTGGAGTCCGTCGCCAAGGCGCTGTTCGCGGAGTGGGAACAAGAGCTCCAAGAGTATGAAAGCGGCGAGCTCCGCCGGGCGAGTGAGAAACAGCTCGCCGCGACGCGCCAGCGCTACAACAAACTGATGGACGCGATGCGCAAGGCCGAGGCGACGATGCCGCCGGTGCTCAGCGCGATGAAGGACCAGGTGCTGTTTCTGAAGCACAACCTCAACGCGCAGGCGATCGCGTCGATCCAGGGCACCGCCGAGGGCATCCAGCGGGATATCGAGTCGCTGATCAAGGAGATGCAGAAGTCGATCGACGAGGCGAACGCGTTTATCGATCAGATGGGCGGGGGGTGATGCTCGACGTTGTGTTGCTTGGTTTGTTCATTCTGGCCGCGATCACGTGTGTTTCAGGCGTCTGTTTATTCATCGCCGGGACTTTTGGCGTATCGAGTGTCGGGATTCGGAAGAGGTTGCCCGTGAAATCGCCTGTTGATTGTATGCATCTGGGCAGCACGCTATTCTCGGTTGGCTTCTTCTCGATTGTGGCTATTTTGTTGATAGCAGGATTGACGCGTTGAGCGCCCCGTTGTACCTGCGACGCGTAGCATCGCGGCTAAACGTTAAACTCTCTGCTTGCCTGCACCCGAACAACAGACCGAGCCAACAGTTAAATCCTCGCGCTTCCACGGCTTTGACGCCTTGCGCGGCGGGGCGATGCTGCTAGGGATCGTGCTGCACGCCGCGATCACCTACATGGATCGGCGGATGGACGGGCTGCTCTGGCCGCTCAACGATCAGCCGAAGCAGTACGGGTTCGATGTGCTGTTCTGGTGGATCCACGGCTGGCGGATCCCGCTGTTCTTTGTAATGGCCGGTTTTTTCGCCGCGATGCTCGCGCGCCGGCGCGGGCCCGGCGGGTTCCTCAAGCACCGCATCGACCGCATCCTTAAGCCCGTCGCGGTCGCGTCGGTCGTGCTGCTGCCGACGATGTACTACATCTGGGGCTGGGGCTGGCAGATCGAGGGGCGGGCGAGCTGGGAAGAGGTCTGGCAGGCCGACTTCGCGCTGCCCGAGATCGAGGACCACTTCCTCGGCCCGGCCCACCTGTGGTTCCTCAACTACCTGGTGATTTTCTCGTTCGGCTACTGGCTGATCCTGAAGCTGCGCGGTGCGCGAGCGGGCGGTGACGAGCCGACGCTGCCCGCGCCGGTGCGCTGGTGCTTTATGTCGGCGCTCCGGCCGATCTGGTTCGCGGTCCCGACGTTCGCGTTCCTCGCGTTCGACCCCGGCTTCTACCTCGCCTACCACCACATCGTCCCGCTGAGCGCGGAGGCGTGGCTGTATGAGTTGGCGCAGCTTGCTTATCAGGGCTGCTTCTTCATCGTCGGGGTTTACCTGTTCCGGCTGCACCGCGAGATGGAGGCCCTCAAGCGCCACGCCTGGCTGTACCTTGCGATATCAGTCGTTGTGTTCATCGTTGTGATTGGTCTGAAGTGGGCAATTGCGGCCGCTGAGAGTAGCGACGGTGTGAACTGGTGGGTCAAACCTATTCATGCGGGTTCGATAGCGCTGTTCTGCTGGCTCATGATCTGGGGCATGACCGGGCTGGGCCTGACCGTGCTCGCGGCGCCGCGGGCGTGGGTGCGTTGGCTCAGCGATTCGGCGTACTGGGTCTACCTCGTGCACCTGCCGATCGTCGCGTTGCTCTTGATCGTCATGCGCGACTGGCCGATCGGCCCCTGGCCGCGGTTCCTGCTGACCTGCGCGATCACGTCGGCGCTCACCCTGACCAGCTACCAGTGGCTGGTGCGTTACACCGTGATCGGCCGGTGGTTGAATGGGCTGCGGTCACGGCCGGGCTCGATATAGCACCGGGCTCCCGCCCGGTTCTATGGGTTTTGTAAAGCCTGCGGATGCCCCTGCCGACGGTGTCCGCTAAGCTATCTTCCCGCCGCGAGGGGTGCAGCGGCGTCTTCAGCGCTGATCCGAGGAACCCGATGCGTCGATGGTTTGTCCTGTTTTTATTGCTCCCGGCCGTGCTCTTCGGCGTCGGTTGCGCGTCCGGCCACCGCGTCGATTACAGTCATGCTCGGCCGGACAAGCCCGGCTCGACCTTCCTCTTCCTCGGGCTGTGGAACGTGTTCTCCAAGGGCCTGGACGACGTCGCGGCCAACCTCCATGAAGAGGGCTACCACGCCCAGTCGCTGCCCGGTCCCGATTGGCGGCAGGTCGGCGACCAGATCATCGAGCTAGACCGCAGGGGCGAGCTGCGCCGGCCGCTGGTGCTCGGCGGGCACTCGCTGGGCGCGGACAAGGCGATCTACCTCGCGGAGAAGCTGCGCGGGGCCGGCATCGATGTGGACTACATCTGCCTGCTGGACGCCACCAACCCGCCGAGGATCCCCGCGAACGTCAAGCGGTGCCACAACATCTACCTCAGCCACCGGTACACGGACTGGTTCCCCGCGTTCCGCGGGATCGCGGTGAGCGCGGCCAGCCCCGAGACCGAGCTGGTCAACTACGACGTGCGCTACGCGCAGGACGGCTTGCTCAGCGAGCCTGATTTTGATCACTTCGACATCGAGACCGACCCGGGCATCCAGGCGCTGATGACCGACCTGATCCGTGCCCAGCTCGGCGGCAACCCGGACTTCGCCTCGATCTTCCCGCCCAACAGCAAGACGCGGGTGGAATAATGACATCTCATCGGTGGGGCAGGCGTCCTTGCCTGTCCCGCTATGCTTCGATCAAGCCACATGCAACTGCTCGCGCTGGTCAACGACGAACACCTGGGCTGGGCCGACGGCCCGGTGCTCGCGGTGACGGTCGCGGTGTGGTGGTACTGGTCGGCGGTAGTGACGATGTCGTTCCTGCGTCGGCGGTGGACCGGCGAGCGCGGCGCGCTCCGCCCACGCACGCGCGCCGACCGCTGGCTGATGCGCGGTTGGGCCGCGGTGATCGTCGCCTGGAACGTGCTGCCCGCGGTCGCGCTGCACAAGGCCGAGCCGCCGCTGGGCCCTTTCGCCGCGTCGTATGAGATGCCGCTGCTCGCGGTGCGCTGGGCCGCGGCGACGGGCGCGGTGCTGTGCCTGCTGGTCACCGTCTGCTGCTGGGTCGAGATGGGCCTGGACTGGTCGGTCGCGATCATCGAGAAGAGCGAGGAGCAGAACCTGGTCACGACCGGCCTGTTCCGCCGGGTCCGCCACCCGATCTACGCGCTGAGCGTCGCGATGGTCGTGCTCACCGCGATCGCCTGCACGAGCCTGCCGATGGCGGGCGTCGCCGCCGTCCACGTCACGCTCATGAACATCAAGGCCAAGCGTGAAGAGCAGGCGCTGATTGAGGTGTTCGGCGAGCAGTACCGCGACTATATGAAAACGACCAGGCGGTTTTTGCCGCGCCTCGGATAGCGCCCATCACACCGACGTTATCTGTGACGACTTGTGCGCCGTGTGGTCCGTCGGCTGGCGGAAGCTGCTCAAATCCACCGACTTGAAGTAGTCGATCGTCTTCTTCAGCCCTTCCTCCAGCGGGACCTTCGGTTCCCAGCCAAGCTTCTCCTTCGCCAGCGAGATGTCGGGCTTGCGCTGAAGCGGGTCGTCATTCGGAAGCGGCAGGTAGGTCAGCGTGCTGCCCGAGCCGGTGAGCTCGATGACCTTCTCCGCGAGCTGCTTGATCGTGAACTCGCCGGGGTTGCCGATATTCACAGGCCCAATGAAGTCCGGGTCGCTCGCCTTGCTTCCGGGGGCGTCGTTGTTCATCAAGGCGATGATGACGTCGACCAGGTCGTCGCAGTAGCAGAAGCTGCGGGTCTGTGAGCCGTCGCCGTAGATCGTGATGTCCTGGCCCATGAGCGCCTGGACGATGAAGTTGGTGACGACGCGCCCGTCGAAGGGGTGCATGCGCGGGCCGTAGGTGTTGAAGATGCGGACCACGCGGATGTCCACGCCGTTGGAGCGGTGGTAGTCGAAGAAGAGTGTCTCGGCGGCGCGCTTGCCCTCGTCGTAGCAGGCGCGGATGCCGATCGGGTTGACGTTGCCGCGGTAGTGCTCGGGCTGGGGGTGGAACTCGGCGGTCGGGTCGCCGTAGATCTCCGAGGTCGAGGCCTGGAGGATGCGTGCGCCGGTTCGCTTGGCCATGCCGAGCATGTTGATCGCGCCCATCACCGAGACCTTCATGGTCTTGATCGGGTTGTACTGGTAGTGCACCGGCGAGGCGGGGCAGGCCATGTTGTAGATCTGATCAACCTCGAGCGTGATCGGCTCGGTGACATCGTGCCGGACGAACTCGAAGTTGGGTTTTTTGAGCAGGTGCTCGATGTTGTGCTTCTGGCTGGTGAACAGGTTGTCCAGGCAGATGACGTCGTGGCCGTGATCGACCATGCGCTCGCAGATGTGGCTGCCCAGGAACCCGGCGCCGCCGGTGACGAGGATGCGTTTGAGCTGAGACATTATCGGTCGCCGTGTAGGGAGTGTTGGGTGCTTCAGCAGTCTTATCGTGCGGATCTTATGCCTGCTCCAACGTCGCCCCCGGCGTCACATCGAAACTCACCATCTGCCCGATCATGAAGTCGCCGGCGCGTTGCGGGGCCATCGGGGTGACCGCGACGCCTGGCCCGGCTTTCACGTAGACCTCGTTGGCGGACACGCTGCCGCCGACCACGCGCCCCTGCACCCGCCTCGGCCGGCCCTGGACCGGCTCGATGTAGCGCCCGCCCGCGGGGATGATGTCCATGCGCTGGGCGTTGGCGCGGACGACGCCGGCGAACTTGTCGCCGACCTTCAGGCCCGCCGCCGATAACCCCTCGCCGGGCACCAGGCGCAGGCGGTAGTCGGTGCCGGGCACCTTGAGCTGGACCCAGCCGTCGCCCACGGCGTCCACCACGCCGCTGACGATCGGTGGGGTCGTCGGGTCGGATGTCGTGGCGGCTTCGGACATGGCGTTCTCCGGTCGGGGCTGCTGCACAGGATACTGGATACCTCGGCGACAAAGCCGCCCACGGTGTCGGCGGTCTTCCTATAACTGACGACCGATCTGTTGCCGCATCCGCACTATCACCACAAGACCGCCGATGGCATCAGCGGCTTCGGTACCTTTCAGCTTTAACCCGGTAGAATTACCGCTTTGATCCCTTCCCAGGAACGCTTCATTGCCCGGCCCGGCGATCAACAAGTCTTTCGCAACGACCAGGCTGACTACGGCCTACCCGCACGTCGGGCTGTTCGATGTCGCCGAGCGCGAGCTATGGATCGCCAGGAAGAAGATGGGCCAGGACCCGGCGCGCGTCAGCCACGCCAAGCTGCTTGCCGCCGGCGGGGGGAACATGGCCTCGGCGGAGAAGGACCGCTTCCTGTGTTTCTGGTTCCACCACCCCGGTTCCAAGCCCGCTCAGGCCGTCGGCTCGGTCGCGACCGCGTCGCTGTCGGTCCACGGCTACCCGATCGAGTGGCAGGAATCGCACCTGCTGGTCCGGCTGGACCCGGCCTGGGACATCGCCAATCGGTGCCTGATCAAATCGACCGACACGCGGAAGATCGATCGGAACATCGATCAGCAGTACGCCTGGGGTGAGCACCTGTTTAATCAATACCGCGAGCTGAAGAACGACCACCCGCTGAGTTGGCACCTGGTCGGGCCGCGGGCGCAGGACTCGCTGTTCTATGTCGAACGCGTGGAGTAGCCGATAAGGGCTGGCAGATGCAGACGGGCTCGTGGCAATTCAGCGAATCGGACCAGGCCTACGTCACCAAGAGCCTGGGCCGGCCGCCGATGGGGGTGGTCGGCGTCGCTGCCCGCGGCCCGAGCGGCGACCCGGCGGTCATCATCAACCTGCCGCTGGTCAGCGTGGACGGGTGCTGGCAGCCGTTCCCGACGCTCTACTGGTTGGTCGATACCGGACTGAGCGCCCGGGTCTCTGAGGTCGAACGCAAGGGCGGCGTCGACGCGATCGAAGCGGTGCTTCGGGCCGACGAAGAACTGATGCGGGCCCACCTCGCCGACAACCGCTGGTACGCCCGGGCGCGCTGGGCGGTGCTCAACCCAAAGGAAGTCGAGATCGCCCAAGCGAACGGCCTGGCCGAGCCGCTCGAGTCCACCGGTGTCGGCGGGGTCGCCAACCACGAGGCGGTCAAGTGCCTGCACGCCCACCTTGCTTTTCATCTTGCACGCAATGAGACCGGAACCACCGTCGGCCGGCTGCTGAAAAAACAATACGGGATCTCGGCCTCGTAGCCGTGGGCCAGAGCCGTCGGCCTGCTCTGTAAAAAAGATGGCGGTTAGAAGGGTTCCCCTCCCCAACGACCGCCGAACCCACTAAAATCTTTGCGGCTCCGATCAAAGCCCCACACGACCTGGTTTCTCGGCGGGCCCCACATTTACATGCGGGGCTGATCCCAGTCATAGCACCGTATGTGAATACGGTGCCTAACGCGTCTGGCACGACGTATTCGAGGCCCCATGCTCGGCAACCTCTCCGACAAATTCGAAAACGCACTCCGCAAGCTGTCCGGCAAGGCGGAGATCTCCGAAGACAACGTCCGCGAGTCGATGGACGATGTCCGCACCGCGCTGCTCGAAGCGGATGTGCACTACGAAGTCGCCGAGGCCTTCTGCGAGCGCGTCCTCAAGGACGCGCTCGGCGAGGCCGTGCTCAAGGCCGTCGAGCCCGGCGAGCAGATGATCAAGATCGTCCACGACGAGCTCGTCCGGCTGCTCGGCGGCGACGAGGCGCTCGAAGCGGCGCAGCAGGGCGACGCCTACCAGCCCGGCACGATCGCGTCCGAACAGGAACTCATGTTCGTCAGCCCCGGCCCGACGATCGTCATGATGTGCGGCCTCCAGGGCTCGGGCAAGACGACGACCTGCGGCAAGCTCGCCGGCTACCTGAAGAACAAGGGCAAGAAGGTCATGCTCTGCGCCGCGGACCTGCAACGGCCGGCGGCGGTGACGCAGCTCCAGGTCCTCGCCGAGCAGGTCGAAAGCGAAGTCGAGGGCGGCGGGGCGGTGTCGTTCTACGGCGAGCCGGACAAGTGCGCCGAGTACGGCAAGGCCGTCGGCGTCGCGGTTGAGGTCTGCCGAAACGCCTTGAAGCAAGCCAAGGCCGACAAAGTCGATGTCCTCATCCTCGACACCGCCGGGCGCCTGCACATTAATGATGATCTGATGGGCGAGCTCCGCCGGGTGAATGCGGCGCTCATGCCCCAGAACATCCTGCTGGTCATCGACGCGATGACCGGCCAGGACGCGGTCAATTCCGCCAAGGCCTTCAACGACCAGCTCGAGCTCGACGGCGTCGTCCTCACCAAGTTCGACTCCGACACGCGCGGCGGCGCCGCGCTCACCGTCCGCGAGGTCACCGGCAAGCCGATCAAGTTCATCGGCGTCGGCGAGAAGATGGACGCGCTCGAGCCGTTCCACCCCACGCGCATTGCAGGCCGCATCCTCGGCATGGGCGACATCGTCTCGCTGGTCGAGAAAGCACAGGAGCAGGTTACCGAGGAAGAGGCCGAAGCCCTGCAGGAAAAGATGGCGCAGGGCAAGATGACGATGGACGATTTCCTCAAGCAGCTCAAGCGTATCCGCAAGATGGGCTCGATGAAGTCGCTGCTGGGGATGATGCCGGGCATCGGTAAGGCGCTCAAGGACCTGCCGATCGAGGAAAAACAGATCGACCGGACCGAGGCGATCATCAACTCCATGACCGCCGACGAGCGCAAGGATGTGGACCTTTTAGACAACAGCCGCAGGCGGCGCGTGAGCCGCGGCTCGGGCACGGACCAGAAGGACGTGAGTCAGCTGGTCAAGGGCTTCGAGATGGTCAGCGCGATGGGCCAGCAGATGTCGGGCATGGGCGCGCTCGGCCGGATGAAGGCGATGGCCGGCATGAGCGGCGCGGACATGCAGGCCCTGGCGTCCGGCGCCGCCCGGCCGGGCATGCGCAAGGGCTCAACCAAGCAGAAGACCAAGTACAAGAAGCGCAAGGGCAAACGCTAAGGAGTCTTGCGTGGCTAGTTCAGGACCGTTCAAACTCGTCGCATTCGACATGGACTCGACCCTCATCCAGGCCGAGTGCATCGACGAGATCGCGAAAGAAGCGGGCGTCGGCGAGCAGGTCGCGGCCGTGACCGAGGCAGCGATGCGCGGTGAGCTGGACTTCGCCGAGTCACTGGCCAAACGCGTCGCACTGCTCAGGGGCCTCCATATCGGGGTTCTGGGGTCTGTGTACAAGCGCATCGAACTCATGCCCGGGGCCGAAGAGCTTCTCGAGGTGCTGAAAGCCAATGGCGTCAAAACCGCGATCCTGTCTGGTGGGTTCGTCTACTTCGCACAGGGCTTCGCTGATCGGCTCGGCATCGATGCTTACCACTGCAACGAACTCGAGGTCATTGAAGGTCGACTCACCGGCAGGACCCAAGGCCCGATCGTCGACGCCCAGGCCAAGGCCGACCACCTCGTCGCCCTCGCCGAGCAGTGGGGCATCCCGCTCGAGCAGACCGCCTCCGTCGGCGACGGGGCGAACGACCTGAAGGTCATGGCCGCTGCGGGGATCGGCGTCGCTTTCTGCGCCAAGCCGACGGTGCAGGAGCAGGCCGACGTCTCAATCAATGTCAAGGACCTGTCAGAACTGATCCCGGTCCTGGGCCTGGGCTGAGGCCGCCGCCGGATCGATCCGATACAATCCGGCGATGCGACGCCTGGAACACAACCCGTTTCGCCGCATCAGCGTCCCCGTTAGCTGAGGGGCCGACCCCCACCCGAACCCGGCTCGGCGGCGTGCTGCCCTGTGGCCATGCCGCCCGGGCGAAATATTCAGCCTTGCCGCGACGAGAGCGCCCGGCGTTTCCGCGCGACCGATCCCGACCCGCCACCTCCCACGGACCTCACCATGAGCGCCGCCAATACCGCCACCCAGCTCCCGCCGATGTACGACCCGACGCAGGTCGAGCCGGCGATCCTCAAGCAGTACCTCGAGACCCAGGCCTATGCCGCGTCGCCGAGTGATGAGGGTGAGGCTTACAGCATCGTGATCCCTCCGCCGAACGTGACCGCGGCGTTGCACCTCGGCCACGCGCTGAACAACACGCTGCAGGACGTGCTGACGCGCGTGCACCGGATGCGCGGGTTCAACACGCTCTGGATGCCCGGCACCGACCACGCGGGCATCGCGACGCAGACGGTCGTCGATAAACGCCTGCAGCAGGAGGGCAGGCCCGCACTCAAGGATTACAAGCAGCAGGAGCTCGAGGGCAAGGACGGCCGAGGGCAATTCATTGAGAAGGTTGCCGCGTGGAAAGACGAATACGAACAGACGATCACCAACCAGCTCAAGGAGATGGGCTGCAGCTGCGACTGGGACCGCCAGCGGTTCACGATGGACGACCAGTGCGCCAAGGCGGTGCGTGAGGCGTTTTTTCAGCTGTTCAAGGACGGCCTGATCTACCGCGGCAAACGCCTGGTCAACTGGGACCCGGCGAGCCAGACCGCGCTCGCGGACGATGAGGTCGAGATGGAGGATGTGGACGGGAACTTCTATTACATGAAGTACCCGATCGTAAAAAAAGCCGCCGATGGTGTCGGCGGCCTTGACAGCTGGGAAGAAACCGGCGAATACGCCACCGTCGCGACAACGCGCCCCGAGACGATGCTCGGCGACACCGCCGTCGCGGTGAACCCGGGCGACACCCCGCGTGCCAAGTACATCGGCCAGTTCGTGAAGCTGCCCATCGTGGGCCGGGTCATCCCCATCGTCGGCGACGACTACGTCGTCATCCCCGACCCCGACAGCGAGGACGGCAAAGCGAAGATGGCCTCGGGCTTCCTCAAGGTCACCCCCGCGCACGACCCGAACGACTACGAGATCGGCCAGCGGCACGACCTGAAGATCATCAATGTGATGGCCCCGGACGCGTCGATCTCGATCGACCACGGCTGGCCCGCGGAAGAGACCCCCGGCGAGAACAGTGAATTGAAGCCGCTTGTCGGCTTAGCACGCGAAGAGGCGCGCAAGGCGATCGTGCGCTGGTTCAAAGCCAACGACCTCATGGCCGAGGTCAAGCCCTACCGCCACGCCGTGGGCCACAGCTACCGCAGCCACGTGCCGATCGAGCCGTACTACACCGACCAGTGGTACGTGAAGGTGACCGACGACCGGCTGAAGGGCGCGGCCCTGCGCGCGATGGCGAACGACCAGCGGCAGCCATCAGAAGACGAGGCGTTTAAGAACGAAGAGCAGGGCGGCCTGGCCTTCACCCCCGACCGCTACGCCAAGACCTTCCAGGCCTGGCACGAGAACATCCGCGACTGGTGCATCTCAAGACAGCTCTGGTGGGGGCACCGGATCCCGGTGTGGTCCGGCAAACAAAGTGCATTTTGGGCGCAACTGCCAGACGATCAAACAGCCTCTACGCAATGGAATGAGTTTGAGATAGCAGTGACAAAGGTCGGTAGCGGACCTGATGCGACTCTCTTTGTTTGTGTTCCTCCTGATGCAGAGAGCCTTGAAGATGAGCTTGGCAAGCTGGGTTTCGAGCAAGACCCCGATGTCCTCGACACTTGGTTCTCTTCCGCGCTCTGGCCACTGTCAACGCTCGGCTGGCCAAACGAGACCGACGAACTGAAGACCTGGAACCCGACCTCGGTGCTCTGCACCGCGCGCGAGATCATCACGCTCTGGGTCTCGCGCATGGTCATGTTCAACCGCTTCTTCAAGGGCGGGGACCTGCCGTTCAACGATGTGTTCATCCACGCGATGATCCAGGACGGGCACGGGCAGAAGATGAGTAAGTCCCTGGGCAACGGCGTGGACCCGATGGACATCATCCACAGCCACGGCGCGGACGCGATGCGCTATACGCTCACCAAGATGACCACGCAGACGCAGGATGTGCGCCTGCCCGTGGACATGGTCGCCCCCGGAAGCGGGGAAACTTTTACGCCCAAATACGTGACCGGGCCCGGCGGCGTCAAGGTCGCGGCGCCGATCCAGGAGCACAACGGCGAGAAGATGGTGTCCAGCTACGGCGTCGCGTCGGGCAAGGAAAAGCCAACAGACGCGATGCCGCTGGCGCGGAACACATCCGAGAAGTTTGATGAGGGTCAGAAGTTTGCGAACAAGCTCTGGAACGCGTTCCGGTTCGCATTGGGGAATCTCGAGGGGCTTGGGGATGCCCCGCAGGTTTCATCTGCGGGCCTGGAGCTTGCCGACCGCTGGGTCCTCAACCAGCTAAACAAGACGATCACAGCGGTCAATAGCGCGATCGACAGCTACGCCTTCAGCGACTACGCGACCGCGGTGTACGACTTCTTCTGGCGGGACCTGTGCGACTGGTATATCGAGATCGTGAAAGGCACCGTCAAACACAGCCCGGCGCAGCAGCGCGTGCTCGCGACGTGCCTGGACGCATCGCTGCGTCTGCTGCAGCCGATGATGCCGTTCATCACCGAGCGGCTCTGGCAGGCGCTCGATGCGCAGGTCCCCGCCGGATGGCGCGGGCTTGAGGGGTTCGAGCTCAAGCCCAACGACACGCTGATCCGCGCCGCCTGGCCTATGGCGGGCGAGGCGCTGATTGACACCGACGCCGAGTGCGACTTTGAGCTGATCCGCTCGATCATCATCAAGATCCGCGAGGCGCGCACGGCGTACAAGATCCCGCCTAAACAACAGGTCGAGGCGACAACCCAAGCGCCCGCCGAGCTGTCGCGGCTCTTGCTGAACAACCGCAACATCACCCAGCCGCTGAGCGGGTGTGTCGGCCGCGGGGTCGGCCCGGCGGTGGATCGGCCCGCGGGGTCGGCGGCGGTGCTGGTCGGCGAAGTGACCGTCTACCTGCACGACGTCGTTGATGTGGAGACCGAGAAGGCGCGGCTCGAGAAGCTCCTGGCCGAGAAGCAGAAGCAGGTCAAGACCTTCGAGGGCCGGCTGAGCAACAAGAAGTACGTGGACAACGCCCCCGCGCACCTGGTGCAGGAGACGCGCGACCAGCACGCCGGGGCGGTGAAGGAACTCGAGCAGGTCCGGCAGCAGTTGGAGGCACTCGTGGGTTAATTGGGTGCCCATCCAATAGGCTCGCAAGGCGGCTTATCGACTTGCGCCTTGGCGGGATCGTTTTTATCGGCGTGCCCGAAACGGCGTCGGATTAAGCGGGGTTGGTGTCGTGTCGATGATGTCGGTGGGTCGGGTCATGCACGCCTTGCGAGCACGCCATGGCCGATCAAGACACCTCCTTAACGAAGCAGGCAGCCGAGGCAGACGTGACACCGAGCGGCCGCACGCGCCTGCTGAGCCGGCTGCCCGTGCTGGCCGCGGTGGGCGTGCTGGTGATTGGGTTTGTGGTGACTGCCTTCGTTTCGAGTATCGAGTACCACCACGTGAAGAGTCTCGATCAGGAGCACTTTGATCGCCTGGTCGAGCGTGCCCGCGGGGACGTGGTCCGCCGGGTCACGGTGTACCGCTACGGGCTGATGGGCACGCGCAGCGTCTTCGCGGCCAGCACATACGTTGATCGGCAAGAATTCATCCAGCTCGTCGGCGCCCGCGAGCTGCCCAGCGAATTCCCCGGTGCGCTGGGCATCGGCTACATCGAGCGGGTATCGGGTGAGGCCGATCTGTTCAACGCGTTTGTTGAGAAGACGCGGGAGGAAGGCGCACCGGCATTCGAGGTCACCGTCCCGCCCGGCGCGGCGCCGCTCGCGGATGCGCTGACGGACGACCGCTACATCATCAAGTACATCGAGCCGCTGTCGGCAAACCGGCAGGCCCTGGGCCTGGACATTGGTGCCCACCCGGTCCGCCGGGAGGCCGCGGAGCGGGCGCTCGTCGTGAACGATGCGGTCCTGACCGAGTCGATCCGCCTGGTGCAGGACGAACAGCAGGTCTCGGGTTTCTTGTACGTGCTGCCCGATTACCTGCCTGACATGCCGCTGGACACGCCTGAGCAGCGCGCCGAGGCGGTGCGTGGCTGGGTCTACATGCCGATGCTCGGGCCGGAGCTCTTCCGGGGCATCGAGGAGGTCGTCGATGGCGAGCTCGATATCGATGTGTACGCGGGCAGGCCCGATGACGGCGCCCTGATCTATGACATCGCTGAGCACCCGCCCGCCGGGTTGTCGGGCGCGGTGGACGCGGCCGATCAAAACTGCCCATTGCGAGCAGAGAACGAGATCACCGTCGGCGGGCGCACGTGGACCCTGTCGGCGCGGACGACGACCTCGTTCCGCCGAACCTCGATGACCGGCTTCTGGATCGAAGCGATCGGCGGCTCGTTGTTGAGCGTGCTGCTGGCGCTGCTGGTGTACATGCAGGGCAGCTCGACCCGCCGGGCCTGGGGCATCGCCGAGGGCATGACGACCGACCTGCGTGCCTACGCCGAGCAGGCCGAGCAGGCGACTTACGCCAAGAGCGCGTTCCTGGCGAACATGAGCCACGAGATCCGCACGCCGATGACCGGGATTCTCGGCTTCACCGACCTGCTGCGCGCCCAGATCGACCAGGACAACCGCGAGCTGGTCGAGCACACCCGCACGATCCGCCGCAACGGCGAGCACCTGCTGAGCGTGATCAACGACATCCTCGACATCTCCAAGATCGAGGCGGGCAAGCTCAGGGTCGAGCACATCCCCGTGCGACCCGACGCGATCGCGGGCGAGGTCCTCTCGCTGATGCGCGTCAAGGCCGACGAGAAGAAGCTGCCGCTGGACGCCAGGCTCCTGACGCCGATCCCCGCCCAGATCCCCAGCGACCCGGTCCGGCTGCGGCAGGTGCTGGTCAACCTCGTGGGCAACGCGATCAAGTTCACCGAGGCCGGCGGGGTGCTGCTCGAGCTGTCCTACGATCCCGATGCAAAGAGCTTGTCCTTCGCCGTGACCGACACCGGCGTGGGGATGACCGACGACCAGGCCGCGCGGTTGTTCCGCGCCTTCGAGCAGGCCGACACGACGACCACACGCGAGTTCGGCGGGACCGGGCTGGGCCTGCACATCAGCCAGCGCCTCGCCGACGCGCTCGACGGCGGCATTACCTGTGAGACCCGGCTTGGCCAAGGCAGCACCTTCACGCTCACGCTGCACGTCGAGCCGGTGGACACCACGCCGATGCTCGATGCCGGCCCGCTGTCGATCGCAGTGCCGGAAGCGGAACAGGCCGAGCAGACCGCGGAGGCGGACGACAACACCCCGCAGCCGCTCGACGACCTGCGCATCCTGCTGGCGGAGGACGGCAAGGACAACCAGCGTCTGATCAATCACCTGCTGACGCGTGCGGGTGCACAAGTGACGATTGTCGAAAACGGTGTACAAGCAATCCAGGCGCTGACGAAGGGCGGTCAGATCGATGGCCCGCTGCTCTCGCCCTCGCCGTTCAATCTGCTGGTGACGGACATGCAGATGCCGGAGATGGACGGCTACACCGCGGTCCGTCGGCTGCGTGTGCTCGGCTGCCGGCTGCCGGTCGTTGCGCTGACCGCCCACGCGATGAAGGAAGACGTCGGCAAGTGCCTGGACGCCGGCTGCGATGTCTA
Source organism: Phycisphaeraceae bacterium (assembly GCA_028280965.1). Classification (GTDB taxonomy): domain Bacteria; phylum Planctomycetota; class Phycisphaerae; order Phycisphaerales; family Phycisphaeraceae; genus JAHQVV01. The sequence goes on along the minus strand of JANQKT010000050.1, from coordinate 16,713 downwards.
CGCCAGCAAGCCGATCGACAAGAAGCGGCTGATCGCGGCCTGCCTCGACGCGGTGAGCCAGAAAACGGCCGCGGCCTGAGCGAAGGCGGCTGCTTCGCAACGCAAGCATTGACGATTCAATCTACTGCTTCGCGCGAAGGCCCCTTGCCGCGATCGGCATGGACGGCAAGGCGACCGGGCTGCTGGAACGCGAGTTGTTTGAGAAGGTCGGGACCACGAAGCCGCCGACGAACGCGCCGCTCCGCATCCCGTTGCGCGCAGGGCTGCCGATCAGCTACATCCGTTACGGGATGACAAGGCGGATTCCTCATGCTCGCCGGGTCGGGTGAGTAGTCTTGCCTGCTGTGGTAAGAGAACGAGGCCTATTCCAGATCGACCGCGCAGCGGTTAGCTGCGGGTTGCAGACGGAGCCGCCTCACACATCGATCTCTTCGGCCTGGTCCGCGTGCTCCATGATGAAGCGGAACCGCGCGCTCGGGTCCTTGCCCATCAGATCAGACATGACCTTGTCGGTCTCGAGCGGGTCGGCGATCTCGACACGCAGCAGGCGGCGCGTCTTCGGGTTCAGCGTCGTGTCCCATAACACCTTGGGCATCATCTCGCCCAGGCCTTTGAATCGCGTGATATCGACCTTGCTGTTCGCCTTGGCGTGGTCGCTGAGGAGGCGCTCCTTGTCGTTCTCGTCCGCGGCCCAGTAGGTCTCCTTCGCGATATCGATACGGTACAAAGGCGGCAGGGCGATAAACACGCGCCCGTCGCGGATCAGCTCGGGCAGGTGCCGGTAGAAGAGCGTGAGCAGCAGCGTGGTGATGTGGTGGCCGTCCGAGTCGGCGTCGGCCAGCAGGATGACGCGCTGGTACCGCAGCGCACCGAGGTTAAAACTCGCGCCGATGCCGCAGCCCAGCGCGGTGATCAGGTCGCCGATCTCCTTGTTATCCAAGACCTTCTTGAGCGATGCGTTCTCGGTGTTGAGCACCTTGCCGCGCAGGGGCAGGATCGCCTGGTGGCTGCGGTCCCGGCCCTGCTTGGCGCTGCCGCCCGCCGAGTCGCCCTCGACGATGAACAGCTCGCTGTCGTCGCGATTGTTGCTGTGGCAGTCGCTGAGCTTGCCCGGCAGCGTCAGCTTGTTGGTCGCGCTCTTGCGCGACACCGCGGCGCTCGCGGCGCGGCTCGCCGCCCGCGCACGCGCCGCGGCGAAGATGCGGGCGCAGATCGCCTGCGCCACCGAGCCGTTCGCGTTGAGCCACTGCTCGAGCGCGGGGCGGACCGCGTTGTCCACCATGCCGGTGCACTCGGGGTTGTTCAGCCGGTCCTTGGTCTGCCCCTGGAACTGCGGGTCGCCGATGAAGACCGAAAGGATCCCGTGCATCCCCTCGCGGATGTCGTTGGTCTCGACCTTGACCCCGCGCGGCGTGAGCTTGTGCACCTCGATGTAGTTGCGGATCGCCTTGTTGATGCCGGCCCGCAGGCCGTTCTCATGCGTCCCGCCCGAGCCGGTCGGGATGCCGTTGACGTAGCTCTTGACGTACTCCTCGGTGTGCTCGGTCCATTGGAAGACCAGCTCGATCCGTCCTTCGTTGGATTCTTTCTCGAACGTAAACGGCGCATCGTGCGTCGGGCGGGCGCTGCGGTCCTTCAGCGTCTTGCCCAGGTAATCGACGATGCCGTTCTCGTGCAGGTACGTCGTCTTCTTGTCCCCGCCCTCTCCGGTTTGATCGATGTAATTGAACCGCACACCCTTGTGGATGAAGCTGGCGATCTCGATGCGCTGGCCGATGGTCTCGCTGTTGAACTGCGTGCGTGCGAAGATCGTCGGGTCCGGCTCGAAGTGGATGGTCGTGCCCGTCCCGCGGACGGCGCCCTTCTTGCGCAGCAGCTTGGTCGTCGGTTTGCCGCGTGCGAACGCCATGCGGTACTCGTGCCCGCCGCGCCGGACGGTCGCGGTGAGTTTCTTCGAGAGCGCGTTGACGACGGACGCGCCGACGCCGTGCAGCCCGCCGGAGGTCTTGTAGTTCTGGCCCTCGAACTTCCCGCCGGCGTGGAGCTTGGTGAGGATGATCTCCAGGCCCGACTTCTTGAGCTTCTTGTCGATGTCGCAGGGGATGCCCCGCCCGTTGTCGTTGACGGTGACGGACTGGCCGTCGGCGTGGAGGGTGACGGTGACCTCGCTTGCGTGGCCGTTCATCGCCTCGTCGACCGAGTTGTCGAAGACCTCCCAGACCAGGTGGTGCAGCCCCGCGCTGCCGACCCCGCCGATGTACATGCCCGGGCGCTTGCGGACCGGTTCGAGGCCTTCGAGGACGGAGATGTCTTGGGTGGTGTAGGTGGTCATGGGACTTGTCTCACGCAGAGGCGCAGCAATTGAAACCACAGACGCACACGGGTTTACGCAGATCAAACCGGCTGGTTTGAATCTGTGTTGATCTGTGTGCATCTGTGGTTACAGATACCGATTGTGTTGAGTGTGCTACCCGCCGGTGAGCTTGACCTTGCCCCGGCGGGTGATCGTCAGCGTGATCGGCCCGGAGTAGGCCGCGCTCAGCTCGCCCCAGACGTTGACCGTGCCCTCCTTGCGGTCGCCGCGCGAGTCGGACCAGTGCAGCGTCAGCCTCTCGGGCAGCTTGAGTTCTTTGTTCTTCAGCGCGGTCGAGCTCGCGCCGTCGGCCATGTCGCTGCAGGCGATCGGCATGTTCGCGCCGCTGATGCCGATCTGCGTGATCTCCCCGCCCGAGCGGTTGACGACGGTGATCGTCAGCGGCCGGGGCTTCACGGCCTCGGCGGCCTGCGCCTCGGTCGCGCCGCCGCAGCCGGGCAAGAGCAGGATGGACGCCACCCACAGCACCATCAGCAGGCTGCCAATAACCAGTCGTTGCATCGCTCGCTCCCCTGGGTCTTATGGGTCGTGTCAAGGTGACTGCTCCTTCTTATCGGGCAGCGGGGCGGGCGGGGCAACGCTATCGGGCACGATTCTGCTTATTCGGCCGTTCTTCTGGACCTCCCAACCCTTACCACCCCGACCACTGACACGATACTTCGCCGTCGAGATCGTCTTCTCCGCCCCGCGGTTGGTCTTGACCCTGAGCAGGTCGCGCTCGCCGGCGCTGGTCTTGAAGCCGACCAGGCGGTCGCCCTTACCGGGAGCCAGCTTGACGAGTTGGACGCCCTTGCCCGGGCCCGAGAGGTAGTTGACGTCCTCGGCCCTGCACACCATCGCCCGGCACTGCTCGGTGACCGCGAGCAGGACCTCGTGGCCGGTGCAGAGGTAGGCGTTGGTGATCGCCTCGCCCTTCTTCGGCCGGGCGAACTTCCGGCCGGCCCGCGTGCTGGGCTCGATGAACGGCGCGACGCTGAACCGCAGGGCGTAGCCGTCGGTCGAGGCCGCGATCGCGTGGGTGTACGGGCAGGCGTCCGGGTCCTTCGGGTCGTCCTCGTAGTCCTTGAGCACGCGCGGGTCGGCGGAGCAGGCGGCGACGATCTTCTCGCCGTCCTTGAGCTTGAAGAGCTTCTGGATCGGCTCGCCGTAGCCCGTCGTCGCGGGGATGTCGATGATCCGCGCGGTGTAGCAGGCGCCCAGCGAGGAGAAGAACATCACCGTCGCCCGGGTCGAGCCGGCGATGCAGGCCAGCACGCGGTCGCCCTCGCGGATGCGGCTCGCCTCCGGGTCCTTGATCTCTTTCTGCCGCTTGACCCAGCCGTCGGCGGTGATGAGGACGTGCGCATCCTCCGCGACGATGAAGTCTTCGGCGGAGAACTCCGGCTCCTCGCCCGCGCTCTCGATCTTGGTGCGGCGGTTGCCCGGGTCGTCCTTCTTCCGCGCGTTGCCGCCGTAGCGTTCGAGCAGGTCATTGACCTCTTCGCGGACGATGCCCCACCGGCCGGAGTCCAGGTCGTCCGCGTCGTCGGCGAGCAGCTTCTTGATCTCCCGCTGCCGCTTTTTTTTGTCTTTCAGCTCATCCAGCACCAGGTTGATCTCGAGTTTGGCCAGGCGGTAGAGCTTCAGTTCGAGGATCGCGTCGGTCTGCTCCGCATCCAATTGCTTGAACCGCTTCATAATCTTCTCAGCGGCGTCCGCCTTACCATCACTCTTACGGATGATCCTGATGATCTCATCCAGCGCATCGAAGATGAGCGCGAAGCCTTCGAGGATATGGATGCGGTTCTCGAGCGACTTGAGCTCGTTCTCCAGCCGCCGGGTCACGACATCGTGGCGAAAGATCAGGAAATAGCGCAGGACCTCGACGATGCTGCACCGCTGGGGCGCGCCGACCTCGGGGTTCTCGGTCGGCACGAGCATGGTCAGGTTGACGCTGAAGTTCGTCTGCAGCGAGGTATGCTTGTACAGGTAGGCGAGCACCTTCTGCTCGTCCGCATCCTTCTTCAGCTCCAACTCGATCCGCACGTCGTCGGTCGAGAGGTCCTTGACATCGACAATGAGCGGCAGCTTCCGCGAGAGGACGACCTGCGCGATCTGCTCGACGAGGCTGGCCTTGACAACGCTGTAGGGGATCGAGTTGATGATGAGCGTCTTGGTCGCGCGCGACTTGCTCGCCCCCGGAACAGTTGTCCCGCGGACTTTGAGGGTGCCCGATCCGGTCTTGTAGACGTCGCGCAGCTCTTGTTGGGAGTTGATCACCTGCCCGCCGGTCGGGAAGTCCGGGCCCTGGATCGCGTCGCCCGCGATGAGCTGGTAGTCCTTGACCTCCCAGTTGTCGAGGACTTTCAGCAGCGCCTTGCACACTTCGCCCAGATTGTGCGGCGGGATGTTGGTCGCCATGCCGACCGCGATGCCGCTGCTGCCGTTGACCAGCAGGTTGGGCACCTTGGAGGGCAGGACGACGGGCTCGGACTTGGTGCCGTCGTAGTTCGGCCGGAAGTGCACGGTCCCGCGGCCGATGTCGCCGAGCATGTCGGCCGCGAGCGCATCGAGCCGGCACTCGGTGTAGCGCATGGCGGCGGGGGCGTCGCCGTCGAGGCTGCCGAAGTTGCCGCTGCCGTCGATAAGGCGTTGGCGCATGACCCAGGGCTGCGCCTGGCGGACGAGCGCATCATAGATCGCGCTATCGCCGTGCGGGTGGTAGTTACCCATAACATCGCCGACGACCTTGGCGCACTTACGGTGCTTAGTGTCGTGTTTGATGCCCTGCTGCCACATCGTGTAGAGGATGCGCCGCTGCACGGGCTTGAGCCCGTCGCGCACGTCCGGCAGGGCGCGTGATGTGATGACCGACAGCGAGTAGTTGAGGTAACGCGTCTGCGCCGCTTCGTGCAGCGGGATGGGCGCGACGCCGTCGGGATCAGACTCGGTACCGCCTGCGCCGCCGTCGCCATTGCCGAACAGGCCGGCTTCGTCATCGGCCTTGGCCTTCTTACGTCGGGTCGTCTTCTTTTTGCTGCTCTTCTTGCGAGCCAAGCGTCAGCCCTCCGTGGCTGGCGTGGGAAGATAAGGAATCAAAGGAGTATAACGCAACACGTTAAACTGCTCTTATGCGTATCCTCGGCATCGACCCCGGCCTGCGGCTGACCGGCTTCGGCGTGGTGGAGGTGCGCCAGGGCGCGATCGAGCCGGCGCTCATCGAGGCCGGCGTCATCAAGCTCGACGGCAAGCTGCCGGTCGCCGACCGGCTTGTTCAGCTCGCCGAGGACCTGGAAGGCGTGATCGGGTCGAGCGGCGCTCATCAACTCGCGGTCGAAGAGGTCTACGCGCACTACGCGCACCCGAAGACCGCGATCATCATGGCCCACGCGCGCGGCGTGATCCTGCTGTGCGCCCGGCAGCGCGGGCTTGCGATCGAGCAGCTCGCCTCGACCGAGGTGAAGAAGGCGCTGACCGGCAACGGCCACGCGAGCAAGGAGCAGATGCAGCGTGCGGTGCAGGCCCAGTTCCGCCTGCCCGAGCCGCCGAGCCCGCCGGACGTGGCAGACGCGATCGCGATCGCGGTGTGCCATGCGCGGCGGGTGGCGCTGGCGGCGTTGTAGGCCGGATGCCTGTCCCGTTTTCCGTCATGCGATAAGATGCCTGTTCCGGGCGTTCACCCCTGGACCGAAACGGACACGCATGAGCATCAAAGTCGTAGCGATCGAAGACGACGGGTCGGCAATGCTGGCCTGTGCCGGCGAGATGAACGCCCTGGAGATGACCGGCGACGGCGGGGGGCTGCGGGGCACGCTCGGCGAGGACTGGGCGGCGAAGAAGGTCGCGCTCGACCTCGGCGAGGCGAGCTACATGGACTCCGCTGCGATCGGCTGGCTGCTATCGTTGCACAAGGCGTTCGGCGAGGCGGGCGGGCGGCTGATCCTCTTCGGCCTGCACCCCAATGTGCAGCGCGTCATCGAGATCATGCGCATCGATCAGGTGCTCGACCTGGCCGAGGACGCGATGCACGCCAAGAAACGATTGCGGGGGGAACACTGATGCGAAACGAGCCGCAGACCGCTTCGCAGATGATCGATCTGTCCTCCATGCGTGTCGAGCACGCGGTGGACAAGGTCATCGAGCACGCCGTGGGGCTCGGCGCCAGCGACCTGATGCTGCTGGCCAACGAGGACTTCTTCGCGATCCACGTGCGCCACCTCGGGATGATCCGCCCGGTGAGCATCGTCAGCGCGGACATGGGCAAGCGCTTTGCCCAGCACATCAAGGCCGCCGCGGGGATGGACGTCGCGGAGAACCGGCACCCGCACGACGGGCGGTGGATCTACGACAGCCTGGCCGACGAGGGCGAAGCCGAGGATGAAGAGTCCGGCGCAGACCGCGGCGTCGACCTGCGCATCAGCACCGTGCCGACGATGCACGGCGAGGACATGGTGATCCGCCTGCTGTCACGCCGGCACGGGCTGTTCAAGATCGATCAGATCGGGCTGAGCAAGAAGGACCTCGGCCGGACGCAGGCGATGCTCGATTCGCCAGGCGGGCTGGTGCTCTGCTGCGGGCCGACCGGCAGCGGGAAGACGGCGACGCTCTACGCGGCGCTGAACTACCTCAACGACGGGCTGCGCAAGATCAACACCATCGAGGACCCGATCGAGTTCGCGATCGAGGGGCTGCGCCAGTCGCAGGTGCGGCCGAAGATCGGCGTGGACTTTGCGCAGCTGCTGAAGGGCGTGCTGCGTCAGTCGCCGGACATCATCATGATCGGCGAGATCCGCGACCGCGAGACCGCGACGACCGCGGTGCACGCCGCGAACTCCGGGCACCTGGTGCTGTCCACGATCCACGCGCCAGTCGCCGCCGCGGCGATCGAGTCGATGCGCTCGCTGGGCGTGAACAACCACTTCCTCGCCACCGCGCTCCGCGGGGTCCTGAGCCAGCGCCTGGTCCGCACGCTCGACCCCGAGCGCCGCGTCGAGTACGACATCACCCACGCGCCGCAGATCTTTGAACCGATCCGGCACCTGCTCGCTGAGGGCGAGGGCAAGACGTTCTACGCCCCCGGCGCGACCGACGGCCACACCGGGTACAGCGGACGCACGGGCGTGTTCGAGGTGATGACGATGACCAACGCGCTGCGCGAGATGGTCGCCCACGGCGCCGACACGCACAGGCTCCGCGAGCAGACCCGGAAGGAAGGCACGCTTGATTTTAAGTCCAACGCGCTATTAAAAGTGGCACGCGGGATCACGTCGGTCGAAGAAGTCTTCCGCGTGGTGCCGTCGGAGTATCTGGAAGATTGACGCTTGGCGGGCGACGCGCAGCGTCCCTTCGAAGCATTTGCGATGACTCGCGCGGGGCGCTGTGCGTCACTTGCGAAACGGGTAGCCCATGCTTGACCGCATCCTCGAGCCGGAAGTGATGGACGACGCCGCTGAGGCCGCGGCCTACGACGCGATGGATCATGCCGAGGCGAATACTGCGTTTGTCGATCGGTTGGTTGAGCTTGGGATCGGCCGGTGTGCGACGGCGCTGGACCTCGGCACCGGGCCCGGCGATATCCCGGTCCTGCTCTGCGGCCAGACAGACACGCCGCATATCACCGCGGTCGATCTTGCCCAGTCCATGCTGGACCTTGCGGGGACAAGAGTACGCGAAGCGCAATTGAGCGACCGTATTACACTCGCGAAGATGGACGTCAAGGCCCTCGACCTGCCGCACGCCTCATTCGACGCGGTCTTCAGCAACACGATCCTGCACCACATCCCCGAGCCCGAGGCGATGCTGCGCGAGGCGGCGCGCGTGCTCAGGCCCGGCGGGCTGCTGTTGATCCGCGACCTGTACCGGCCTACGTCTACCGAACAGCTCGGGCAGCTTGTTGATCAGCACACAAGCGGCTGTGATGACGAACAGCGCCGCCTGTTCGCCGAGTCGTTGCACGCGGCGCTGACGGCGGACGAGCTGCGCGCGTTGGCGGATACATGCGGGCTCGAGGACGCCGAGGTCGTTGTGGATACCGACCGGCACATGTCTTTGCAGCGCTCAATTGATTGATTGTTTAGCAGGCGACGCGCAGCGTCCCGTGCCTACTTCCGGTACCGCGCCCGCTCGGGGTACACCAGGTCGAATTCATGCCGGCCGGTGATCGGCCAGAGCACGAGGAAGTGGTGCATCAGGTCGGACTTGATCAGTGCCAGCCCGACGATGACCATCCATGCCGCCGCCTGTGCCGGGCCGATGGATGTCCCCAGCGCCGCGCCGCCGAGTACAAGCAGCGGCACGCCCCAGTAGCCGTGGTGGATGCGCAGCCCGCGCGTCCAGCGGGCGACGTACCTCGCGGTGTCGCGCGTCGCCTGGACCCTGAACCCGAAGCGGAAGAGGATCGTGATCGCCTCGAAAACGAGCGTCAGCGCGATCGCCCAGGGCAGGATGGTGTGCAGCAGCAGGTCGAGCAAGGCGGGCTCCGGTGATTGATCTTCGAGTCTAGGCGCTCGATCGGCGATCGGGTGGGCGGAGTTTACCAGTACCGCTCGAAGTGCAGGTTGCCGTCCTTCTGGCGGGGGCTTTGGGCCACAAAACCGTCACGCTCGACCAGTTCGGCCTCGAGCTGGTCGATCATCGCGGGGTTGCCGCAGAGGAAGACGTGGTCGGTCTCGGGGTTCAAAGGTTGTCCGATCGCGTCGGCGTAGGTGCCGTCGGAGAACATCGTCGTGACGCGCCCGCGGTAGCCGGTGTACGGGCTGTCGTCCGGCGCCCGGCTCACGGCCGGCAGGTACACGACGCGCGGGTCGTCATCGGCGAACTGCTCAAGCTGCTCGCGGTAGCCGAGGTCTTCTTCGACGCGCACACCATGAATGAAAACAAACTTCTCAAACCTCCCCGGGGTGCCCTTGTACTGCTTGTACATGGAGAGGAACGGCGCGAGCCCGGTGCCGGTCGCGACGGTGACCAGGTTCTTGCCGTCGGGCACGTCCTTGATCGTGAAGTGGCCCTTGATCTTGGTGTCCATGAAAAGCCGGTCGCCGACGTTGAGATCGAAGAGACGCGGGGTCAGCGCGCCCTCGTCCACCGCGACGATGTAGAACTCCAGCCAGCGCTTCTCGCTCGGCGGGGAGGCGATCGAGTACGCCCGGCGGACCAGCCTGACCCGGCCCGGACGGCGGCGCTGGGGCGCATCACCCTCCGCCTCGGCACGCGCTTGTGCTTCAAGCGCTTCCGGGGGCGGCATGAGCGCCAGGTTGGCGAACTGGCCCGGTTCGAAATCCTTCTTCGGGCCCTCACCCTCGTACGCGATCCGGAAAACGCCAAGCGTCTCGTGAAACAGCTGCTTCTCGACGATCCGGGCGTTCAAGGGGTCTTGGTCTTCGGGCATGTCGGAGGATGGTAACCGGGCCGGGCCTATTCGCCAACAAATTCCACCTGATCCATCGACGTGATCCGGATCTGCGGCCGGCCGCGGTGGGTCTCGACCTTGCCCCGCACGCGGACGCGTTTGTCCTTGAACAGTTCTTCGACTGAATGGTCGAGCGTGTCCGCCAGGTCGTCGAAGATCACCATGTAGAACTTGCCGCGCCAGTCGGTGTCGAAGTTCAGGAAGTTGACCTTCTCGTCACGGGACAGGCCGAGGTGGGCGATCGTGCCCTCGACTGTGATGTCGTGGCCGACGTACCGTCCCGCGTCCTGCCAGCGGACGACGTCGGGGATGTCGGCCGGGTCGATCGGCGCGGCGAACTGGTCCTCATCACTCAGGCGTTTGTAGGGGATCGGCCGGTCGATCGTCTCGCCCTGTTCGGGGAAGGCGCTGCGCCCGGCGATGGGGTGGACGGCAGTAGGTGTGTCCGTGTCGGCCGCGGCTTCGGATGCATTGGCGGGTGGGTCCGTTGTCGGCGGCGCGGCGTTGTTGGCCGGCGCGTCGCCGCACGCGGGCAGCAGAACAAGCAAGAGGGCGACCAGCATGGGTTGTGCCTTTCTAAGTGGTGCCTGTGTCATGGCCGGCCCCGCGGTTGCACTACAATCCCTGTGATGGACCGTGTCCTCGGCCAATCCGCTGCGCTCCGGGCGCTCCGCTCGCAGCTCGCGACCGGGCGCGTCCACCACGCCCAGATCTTCCACGGCCCGGCGGGCGTCGGCAAGTTTACCACCGCGCTCGCGTTCGCCCGGCAACTGCTCTGCCACGACCCGGTCACCGACCTGCACGGCAACCAGTCGGCCTGCGGCGCCTGCGGCTCGTGCAAGCTGCTGCGGCAGACCGACGACGCAGAAGAGAGCGACGATCGCACCGCGGTGCTCTCCTCGGCCCACCCGGACCTGCATGTCATCACCAAGGAGCTCGCGCTCTTTTCTGACGATGCGCAGGAACGCGGCCGCAAGCTGACATCGATCCCCGTCGGCGTGATCCGTGAGCACCTGGTTGGCCCCGCATCGCTCGCGCCGGCGATGGGCCATGGCAAGGTCTTCATCGTCGATGAGGCGGAGCTGCTCAACGCCACCGGGCAGAACGCGCTGCTTAAAACGCTCGAAGAGCCGACCCCCGGAACTTACCTGATCCTTGTGACTTCGAGCGAACACCGGCTCTTGCCGACGATCCGCAGCCGCTGCCAGCGCGTCGCGTACGGCGTGCTTGAGGACAAAGACGTTGCGCGCTGGCTGGGCGAGCACCACGGCGGCCTGGATGAGCAGACGCGTAAGTGGGTCGTCGGTTTCGCGCAGGGCAGCCTCGGCCGGGCGTCGCTGGCGGTGCGGTTCAACCTGGTGGAGTGGGGCACCGCGGTGCTCTCGCCGATTCAGCGTTTATCAAAGACCGGCCGGCCCGAACCGGACCTGGGTGCATCAATCGGCGAGTGCGTCGATGGCTTTGCCGCGGCGTGGGTCGGGGCACACAAGAACGCGAGCAAGGAGGCTGCGAACCGCCGGGCCGCGGCGCTGATGGGCTCGATGATCAGCAACTACGCCCGTCGTCGGATCGCCGAAATGGCCGAGGGCTGCGACCCCGAGACGCCCGGCGACAGCGAGGCGGCGCTCGAGCCCTGGCTCGGCGTCATCGCCGCGGTGGACACGTTCGAAGGCCAGCTCAACAGCAATGTCAACCTCAAGCTCTGCTGCGAGGGGCTGGGCATGGCGGTCCACGGGGCGCTGATGGGGGTTGCGGCGCCATAGCGGTAGCCGCTGCTACGCCCCACCGGACGCCCGGAAAGCCATATCGGGGTTCTCCGGCGAGGCGTAGCCTCGCGGCTGGTCACGCAAGCCGATCATTTTCCCAATCCCTGTCGTAAAACCCCCACGCCCCCGCGTGTATGGAATAGACAGCCCAACGACCGAGGCCGCGACCGGGTGAACCACTGGCTAGAGGACATGTACCGGGACCACCGCCGAGGCCTGTTCGGGCTGGCGATGTCGGTCGTCCGTGAGTCGGCGGCGGCCGAGGACGCGGTGCACGAGGCCTTCGCCCGGATGGCGAAGCAGCAGACGCCGCCCCGGGGCGACCGAGCGGCCTACGCCTACCGGGCCGTGCGCAACGCCGCGATCGACCAGGCCCGCCGGCGGAAGGCCCGCCCCAGCCCGACCGACCCCGCCACGAGCCTGTTCGTGGCTTCAACCGAACCCGACCCCGCGACGAGCGCCCAGGCGAACGAGACCGAACAGATGCTGATGCACGCCGTTGACAACCTGCCCGACGCCGAGCGCGAAGCGGTGGTGATGCGCAGCTTCGGCGGGCTGACGTTCCGACAGATCGCCCAGGCAACCGGCCAGCCCTTGTCCACGGTGTCGTCGCAGTACCAGCGCGGCCTGGCGCGCCTGCGGCAGGCGATGGAGGCGGCGCATGTCAAAGCCTGAAGACTTCAACGAGATCGAACAGCTGCTCACCAACCTGCCGGTGCGCGAACCATCGCAGATGCTTGATGAGCGTGTCACGGCGACACTGCGCCATGAACAAAGCGCCTTGGCCGCGCCGGGTTTGAGTCAACATTCAGTGTGGCGCCTCACCGCGATTGCGGCAGCGGTCGCACTCGCTGGCGGGGTCGCGTTGCTGCTTTTGCTCCGTGACCTCCCGCCCGCGCCGGACGCGAACTCTAGGCTGGCTCAGCCGCCGACACAGCCCGACGCCGATCACTCACGGGCTCCCGTCCTGGCCAGCTCGCACAACACCGGGCCGGTTCACCTGGTCTGGTCGCGCGATGTCGCCGAGCAGACCCGGTTGACCCCGTCGGGCAGGCCGTACCGTGCGGTGGTCCGGCATACGATCGACCAGCGTGTCTGGATCGACCCGGAGACCGGCGCGACCGTACAGACCACCACCCCGCGCGAAGAGCTCTATATCGTCGAGCAGCCCGTGTTCTGAATCAGACAGCACGCCCAAGCCCACGGCTTGGCCGGCAAACGTCTTCCGAGAACCCATACCCCAGGAAAATACCGATGAAACAAAACACCCCGCTGACCGCAGCCCTGCTTGCCGCCCTCACCCTGCCGGCCTTCGCCGAAGAACCCGTCGAGCAGCCCGCCGAAGACCAGGCGCCTGCCGCCGAACGTGTCGAACTCCGCGGTGAAGTCAGGGTCGAGGTCCACGAAGACGGTCAACAGACCATCGAGGCGGAACAGATCGAGCTGCAAGACGGCGAAGCGCGCGTGCTGGTCATCGGCGAAGGCGATGGGCGGGTCACCGTGCATTTCAACGGCGAAGCGGTCGAGGCGGGTGAGGGTGCCGTACTCAACGCCGAGGACCTCGTGATCGATTTTGCCGCCCCCGACGCCGTCCAGCCCGGCCCCGCACCCGCCGCGCCTGAAAGGGTCGAAGCGACCTACCTCGGCGTCACCGCCGAGCCGCTGGACTTCGATACCGCCAAGCTCATGGGCGTGCAGCCGGGCACCGGCCTGAGCGTCGGGTTTGTTTCTGAAGGCAGCCCCGCGGACCTGGCCGGGCTCAACCCAGGGGACGTGCTGCTCAGGCTCAACGATCAGGTGTTGGTGAACTTTGAGCAGCTCGCCGTTCTCATCCGTTCGTTTAAAGCGGGCGAGAAGGTCACGCTGCACGTATTCAGCGGAGATGAGCCGGCCGAGCTCACCGCCGAGCTGGGCACCGCGATGGTCTCGCAGCTTGGCCCCGGCGGCAAGGCGATCGAAGGCCCGCAGTGGCGTGTGCAGCAGAACAAGCCGGCTGAAGTGATCCCCGTGGAACCGGGCGGCCCATGGCTGATCGGACCGGACGCGCGCGATGCGCAGCGTCTGGTCGATATGCTGCGCCGGATCGAGCCCGGCCCCGGCGGGTTGGATCAGGACCCCGCCGCCATGATCGACCAGCTCCGCGAGCAGATGCGGCAGCACCGAGAAGAGATGGATCGGATGATTCAGCAGATGCGCTTGCAGCTGGACCTGGACCTCGAAGACCTGCGTGGCGAAGTCGAGCCCGTGCCGGGCCGGCCCAATAATGCCCAGCGGCGCATGCAGGCCTCGATGACGACCAGCGACGGCGAGCACACGATCGCGCTGAAGATCAACGACGGGGACCGCATGTTGAGGGTCACCGAAGCCGGCGGGGCGGTTCTTTTTGACGGCCCCGTGCCCGATGACGGCCGGATCGACGGCCTGCCCGCGGAGGTGCAGGAGAAAGTCGATCGCATGCTGGACCAAAACCGCATCCAGTTGCGCGTGCAGCCTGCGCCGGGAAAGCCCGCCGAGCAAGAGAACCGCGACAAGGCCGATCCGGCCGCCTGAACGCGTGGCCGCTGAACGCACGACAAGCACCACCCGGGGGTGGTGCTTTTTTTGTGCATCGGCGTATCGGCGTGCCCGCGCATCACACCAGCGTCAGCACCCGCAGCAGCTCCGCGACCGACCACGCCTGGGCCGGGCAGCCGCGCGGGGCGAAGGGGTGCAGCGGGTCGTGGATCTCGGCGAGTGAGCCGCGCGCCCCGGGAAAGTCGGAACCGGTCAGCCGGTCGATCAACGGCGTGAGTGTTTCGACGACTTCGCGTTTCGCTTCATCGCTGAAGCTGCCGGCGCGCAACACGGTCTCGCAGTACGGGCCGGTCAGCCACGGCCAGACAATGCCCTGGTGGTAGGATCTGTCGCGGTCGAAAGGCGGCCCGCCGTAGTGGCTGTGGAACGCCGGGTCGTCTTCGGGCAGCGTGCGCGGGCCGACCGGCGTCAGCAGCCGGTCTCTGCACGCCGCCAGCGCACGCACGCGGTGTCGGTCTTCGACCGGGCCGTGCTCGAGCGCGCACGCGATCAGTTGGTTCGGCCGAAGCGATGCATCGGCGACCGGGCCGTCCCCTGTCGGCGTGACGTGATCGATCAGATACCCCAACTCATCCGACCAGAACGTCGCGGCGAAACTCGCACGCGCCCGCTTGGACAGCTCGACGTAGCGCTTGCGCTCTTTGGAGAACGCCTTGGGTAGCTGTTTACCAAGCCGCACGAGTGCGCTGTGCCATAGACCGTTGATCTCGACGCACTTGCCCGGCCGCGGCGTGAAGACATGAAACTTGCCGTCCGGCCCCCAGGCCGCGGCGTCCATCCAGGTCAGCTGGCTGTGGCCGTTGCCCGCCGAGATCAGCCCGTCGCCGTCCATCCCGATCGGCACCTTCGTCTCGCCGTCATGCGACATCGCGAACGTGCCCGTGCGGTACGCCTCGACGATCTTGACGCACGCCTCCGCGAGCCAGCCGTCCCAGGCCTTCTCATCGCCTGCTTTTTCCAGGTAATCCAACGCGCTGTGCACGAACCACATCGACCCGTCCACGGTGTTGTAGTGCGCGAGCGTCGGATCATCATCATCGAACCGGTTAGGCACCAGCCCGCCCTGGATCGCGTCGGCGAACGCGGCAAGCGTGTCGTGCGCCTCGCCGTACCGGCCGGTACACAGCATCAGCCCCGGCAGGGCGATGAACGTGTCGCGCCCCCAATCGGCGAACCAGGGGTAACCGGCGATGATCGTGGACAGCTTCCGTTCGCCAACCCTGCGCCGGACGATGAAGTCATCGCTGGCCTGGGCGAGGATGGTGGGCAGGGCCTTCCGGTCTTGCCCGCTTAGTACATCCGAGTTCAGCACTTTACTGAGCGACGCCCTAATAGGCTTAAGACGCTTGGCGCGTCTCTTCACGCCCTTCTTCGGTTTCGCGGGTTTTCCGCCGAGCTTCGCGGTGAAAGCCGCGTGTGCATCGTCGCGCGCGCCCAGGCCGATCGATAACACGCCGGGCACGAACAGGTCCTCGTAGCAATCGACGCCGCGGTGGGCCTCGGTGGTGTGGTGCACGCCGTACCACCAATTGCATTCGGTTTGGGGCAGCGCGCCCGGCGCGTGGTAACTCGCTTCCAGGTCGCCACGTTTGACGTGCAGCGCATCGCCCTGCGCCCAGACGGCGAAGCGGTCGTCGTCGCGCTGCTCGAGCTGGTGGAAGTCACGCAGCGTGACCATCGGCCGAACGCGCAGCGTCGCCGAGGCGCACACCGCGCTGAGGCCGGTGACGTCGTAGTGCACCGTGCACGCCGGCTTGCGGTCGTGCAAAATCAGTCGGCGGGTGAATGTCAGCCCGCCCCACTGGTACGACCACACCGCGTCCAGCCCGCGGTCAAAGCGTTTGAGCATCGCCTGGCAGTCCGGCGCGAGGTGCTGCTTGCCGTCCTCGTTGAACAGGCACCCGCCGAACTCGAGGGTCTTCGTCTTGCCGTCCGCGTGCAGATCGAGCTGCTCGAAGAGCTGGTTGAGGACGACGACGCGCCCGACGGGCGGTTGGGTCGCCGCGACGAGCAGCCCGTGGTACCGCCGGGTGTTCACGCCCGCCGCGGTCCCCATCGCGAACCCACCACCGCCCTGGGTCAGCAGCCACTCACGATCGAGCAGGGCGGTCGCATGAGTTTTGCTGCCGGCTGGATGTTCCGGGGCGGGGTCATGGACGACAGCGTGGTTGCGGGGCCAGTGCATGGTGCGGGATTGTACGGGCACCGTCGCCGCGCGGCATCGTTGAGTTTCAATCCACCGTTGTAAACGGCGAGGCGGGCAGGCCTTCCTTGTTGTACAGGTTCGCCTTCGCCGGGTTGGACTGGTAGGCGTAGCGCACCGCGGTTGGTTTGTTGACGCCGTCCTTCCAGACGACGACGTCCTTGCCGTCGATCGCTGCCTGGGCCCAGTGCCAGTTGCCCGAGTCGTCGCGGATGGCGAATTCGGCGAGCCCGCCGTCCTTGATCTCCTCGACCGGGCCCATGAAGTGCCTCCCGCCCTTGTCGGCGACGATCAGCCCGCCGCCGGTGTGGTCGAACGACAAGGGCGGGAGGCACTTCATGGGCCCGGTCGAGGAGATCAAGGACGGCGGGCTCGCCGAATTCGCCATCCGCGGCGACTCGGGCAACTG
>JANQKT010000099.1 GCA_028280965.1 Phycisphaeraceae bacterium | reverse complement strand
GAAGAGATCCAGTCCTGGGAAAACGCCGGCCGTCACTCCTCCGACAAGACGCTCACCGCTCTGGGCATCCGGGACGGGCAGCCTGCGTAGTTCACCACTATGACCGCCAAACCCTTCAAGATCCCCGTCGGCAAAAGCCACCCGCTTCGCGACACGGTGCTGCGGGCTTCCCGCCCGATCGTCGAGCGCGCCCTGCGGTTCCCGGCGATGAACGCGATCTACGAAGAGATCCAGTCCTGGGAAAACGACGGCCGTCACTTCTCCGACAAGACGCTCACCGCTCTGGGCATCACGGTGGACACGATCGATGAGCAGCTCGATCGCGTCCCCAAAGAAGGCCCGGTCGTCGTCATCGCCAACCACCCGTTCGGCGGGATCGAGGGGCTCATCCTCTGCTCGCTGCTCCGTGGGGTCCGCCCGGACAGCAAGCTCATGGCGAACCTGCTGCTGTCGATGATCCCCGACCTGCGCGACAGCTTCTTCTTTGTTGACCCTTTCGAGTCGCGAAGCGCGATCGGCCGGAATATCGGCCCGACCCGGCAGGCGATGAAGTGGGTCAGGGACGGGCACCTGATGGGCGCATTCCCCGCCGGGGAGGTCTCGCACCTCAAGCTCCGCAAGCGCGCGGTCGTGGACCCGGACTGGAACCCGACAGTCGCGCGCATCGTGCAGAAGACGGGCGCGACCGTCGTGCCGATCTTCTTCGACGGGCACAACAGCCGGTTGTTCCAGGTCGCCGGGCTGATCCACCCGCGGCTGCGCACCGCCATGCTGCCGACCGAGATGCTGCGCAAACGCAACGCGACGGTCACCGTCCGCATCGGCAGCCCGATCCCGCCCAAGCGGCTGGCCCGGTTCGACGACCCGAACAACCTCAACGACTATCTCCGCGTCCGCACGTACCTGCTCAAGCCCGAGGGTAAACGCGACACCGCCCCCGAGAACCTGACCGACGCCGTGCCCGTCATCGGCCCGACGCCGAAGCAGACGCTTGTTGACGAGGTCGCCGACCTGCCGAGCGACCAGCACCTGCTCACGCAGGGCGAGTTCGATGTGTTGTACATGCGCAAGCACCAATCGCCCGGCCTGATGCGCGAGCTCGGCCGGCTCCGCGAGCTCACCTTCCGCGATGTCGGCGAGGGCACCGGGCTCGAGACCGACATCGACCGCTTCGACGACACCTACATCCAGCTCGTCGTCTGGCACCGAGACAAGTCCGAGGTCGTCGGCGGTTACCGCCTGGGCCCGACCGATGAGATCCTGCCCAACCAGGGCAAGGACGGGCTGTACACGAACACCCTGTTTAAGTTCCGCAAGAACCTGTTGCAGCAGATCGACCCCGCGCTCGAGCTCGGCCGGTCGTGGGTCGCCGTCGAGTACCAGCGCAGCTACGCCCCGCTGATGCTCTTGTGGAAAGGCATCGGCGCGTACCTGTGCAAGAACCCGCGGTACCGCCGGTTATTCGGCCCGGTGTCGATCTCCGCCGAGTACACCTCGATGAGCAAGCACCTGCTCACCGCGTTCCTGACGCTGCACAAGTTCCTGCCGGATCTGGCGAAGCTGGTCTCCCCGCGCAACCCGATGAAACGCAAGGAGGTCCGCAAGTTCGACCGCCGAGCGTTCTCGACCGTCGCCGGCTCGATGGAGGAGATCAACGAATTGGTCAGTGAGCTCGAAGCGGACGGCAAGCCGATCCCGATCCTGCTCAAGCAGTACCTGAAACTAAACGGGCAGTTGATGGGCTTTAACGTCGACCCTGATTTTGGCGATGTGCTGGACGGCCTGATCCTGATCGACGTGCCCAGCATCGATGAGCGGGTGATGAAGAAGTATCTCGGGAACGAGACGGGTGAGGTTTATTTGAGGTATCACGAGGTAAGGCGTCACTCAGATTGAGGGCCTTTGTTGTGACTGTTGTTGAGCAAATCTTGTTTTACACACTCTCACTTATATTGATTGTCACTGGCTTAATAACGACAATGTGGCCTCGCCAAGCATGGAACTTCTGCACCAATTACGTAAGCGAGTGGGAGAAAATGCGGTTCTCTGACAAAGACATTGTTTTGGTTTCACGATTCATCGGTTGGTCATTTTTTGTAGTCGGCATTTTTGTTGGCATTGCCACTTACATTGAGCTATGGATGAACTGATCCTTAATCCGACACCGCCGCGATGTGGCGGCCGCGGTAGTAGCGCAGGATGTCGCGTAGCAGGCGCAGGGGCGGCTTGGGCTTGATCCTGTCGCGTTTACGGATCGCGTCGCCGATGGCGAAGCAGGCGGCCCACTGCTTGCGCAGCACCGCGTGGGCCTGCCAGAGGGACCAGGCCGGGTCGTAGAGGTTGGTCGATTCGCTGGTGACGCCGTTGAGCTCGATGACGGCGAAGCCCTCGCCGCGCTTGAGCGATTCTTCGTCGGTGTACCGCACATCGATCCGGCCGAAGTAGAAGCCGTCCAGCCGCTTGGCGAGTGCGTCGATGCGCTCTTCGAGTACTGGTGTGATCAGGCGTGAGCCATCCTGAAAGAGCGTGCCCTGACAGTGGTTGCCGGCCTCGGCGAGCCTGAGTTCTTCGCCTTCTTCCAGCACGCGGTCCAACTCGTCGGCCCAGCGGATGTGGAAGACATCGTGCTGGAAGCGGAAGCGCGGGTGCCGCCAGATCAGCTCTTCGAGCGTCGATCGGCCGTCGCCGACGAGGACGGGGAAGACCTTGTCGGTGATTGAGAAGATCCGCCCGGCCGGCTCGTGGGGCATGCGGACGTAGAAGATGCCGCACTCCTCGGGTCCGGGGTGGTACTGCTGGAGCTGGACGGGCCCGTGGGTCTTCTCGAAATAGCCGCCGATGTCATCGGCGGTCTTGATCAGGGCGACGCCCGCGCCGCGCTGCGCGGCGTCGGGTTTGAGGATCAACGGGTACGACCAGCCGCGCTCGACGATGATGCGCTTCGCTGTCTCGGCCTTTTCCTTTTCATTTGCTTCCCCATCGCCTGAGATCAGCGCGTGCTTCAACACCGCGGGGTCATCGATCTGGTCGAGGATGTCGCTCTTGGACTCGCCGACCACCCCGCCGTCGGGCATGCACGGGTCGGCGAGGGTCCAGACGGTGAACGAGCGGTACTTCAAGCACAGCGAGGCGAAGTACGGGACCAGCGGGAGGTAGAACTTCCAGCCGGGCCAGTACTCGTGCTTCCATTGTTTCTGCAGCCGGATCGCGAGCTTGCGTCGGCCGGTGCGGCTGAACAGCGACAGGAGCGCGTTGATCAGAACCATCAGGACGAGGACCACGGCGATGAAGGCGGGCCAGCCGCCGAGGTCGAGGATGAGCTGGAACGGAGAGCGTGCCGCGTTGCCCAGCAAGACGACGGCGATGAGGATCACCGGGGCCCAGATGCTTACGGCGAGGAAGGTCCAGAGCATGAACCGGCCGGGCTTGTTGCCGGTAACACCCGCGGCGACGTAGAGCGGCAGGCGTGAGCCGGGGATAAACCGACTGGCAAGCACGGCCTTCCATCCCTTCTGGTCGAACCACGCGCCGAGCGATTCGACGTGGCGCGTCGGCACCCACGCGGCGATCGGCCGCCAGGCCAGCGCCCGTCGGCCGACGATGTAGCCGATGAGGTAGAGCCCGAGGTCGCCGAGGAAGATGCCCAGGAGGATCGCGAAGCCGCCGACGAACGGGTCGATCTGCCCGGCCTTGATGAAGAGCCCGACGGCGATCGAGGTCGGGTCTTCGAGGATGAACGTGCCGAGCATGATCACGCCGATCTTCGCCCAGGGGCTCATCGCCCGACGGAGCTCGAGGTCGCCGGGCAGTTGGAGGACGTTGTCTTCCATCCCGCCGCCGCGGTCGAGGGTGGAACGCTCGGCCGGGGTGTCCAGATTGCGATGCTTGTTCAGGAACGGCAGCAGCGCATCAAGTACTAGTTGATTCGCGTGCTGATCCCAAACCATTGCATGATTTAAAAAAGCGGTGTTCTTACTGCGATTCGATTCGTCATTGAATTCGTCCCGAGCATAAAGAACCAGTTCGCTGTTCTCCACGATCTCGTGGTGATCGTAAGCGACGCGGGCCGGGGCAAGCGGGTCGGCCTCGCCATGAATGATGAGCATCGGCTTGCGATCTTCGTTGTAGCGTTGAAGTATCGCGCGGTTAGGCCGCTGGTCCGTGTCCCAAAAATTTCTTAACCAGGCGTGGCGGAACGACCGGTCGCCAAGCCATCCGAAGTGCGGGATGAACTCAACGCCGCCGACCAGCAGCAGGTATCCGATGCCATACTTGAGGTGCTCGAAGTAGTAATCGCCCGAGCCTTCGGCCTCCTGCACGCCGATCGCCGCGAGCATCGTGATGGATCCGACGCGATCGGGGGCGAGGTCGTAGAGGTTGATGGCGACGCCGCCGCCCATGGAGAAGCCGAGGAATTGCGCGGACTCGATGTCGAGTTCATCAAGCAGCGCGAGGACGTAGCGCGCGTGGGCGCGGTTGGAGTAGTCGGGCACGTAACGCTCGGAGGCACCGAAGCCGGGGAGGTCGGGCGCGATGACGCGGTAGCCCTCCTCGGCGAGCGTCTTGATCAGGCCGTTGTCGGTCATCGCGAAGTTTGCGCTGTCGCCGGGGCTTCCGTGCAGCAGCACGACGGCTGGTCCATCATCCGGCCCGGCGTCCTGATAGGCCAGGCGGACCGTGTCCGGCGCGACGCGGATCGGGCGATCGCCTTCGCGCTCGATCGACGGCCCAACCACCGGCCCGTCGCGCCGCTGCGTCTGCAGATCGATTGATTGATACCCCGCGGGCAGTGGCTTGGGCTTGTCGTTTGGCAGTTGCCAGATAAACGACGCAACCAACAACGGCAGGTAGAAGTACCACCAGCGCACCCGACGACGCTTAGGCGCATCCGCTCCGGCCGATGCCCCCGGCTCTGCGCTCGGCGTGTCCGCACTCATCGCGCGGCCAGCCCGCGTTGAAGGCTTGCGGTCGTCTCAGCGGCATTGAGGTCGGGCCGATCGGGGTGGTAAGTCATCGTGATCGCGTCGGGATCCACATCGACCGTCGTGTAGCTAACGGTGCGGGCGTCCGCGCGGTGCATGCAGACGCTCAAGTGCTCCCGGCCGGTCCATTGGTGGCGGTGGAAAGCGAGCTGCTCATCCAAGTAAACCGAGGGGTCATCGCCGAACCAGCCATCGAATAAATCGCGACGCGGGCCCTCGACAAGGTGATCGCCCAGGCCGGACGAAGTAAACATGACGGGCGCGCCGCTCCACGCCGAGCGCTCGGCCTGCTCGATCGGGTCGGTACTCCGCCAGAGCAGCAGCGATTGCCCATCGGAAACGACCAGGCGGAACGGCATCATCCGCTCACGTTCGATCGGCCTGGCGAGAGAGATCACTTCGTCGACGCTGCGCGCCACGAGGAGTTGCGGGATGACCGATCCCCGGCTGCGGTCGCGTCCCGTTGGCGGATCGATCAGGTTGTAGTTGAGCAGCGTCAGCGCAAGCCCGGCTTCGTTGACACCGACCCAGGTCCCGCCCGAGCCGGGGTCGATCGGCAGCAGGCAGGTCATCCCGTTAATGGTTTGCTGTTGTGGTGGCAGCGCGGGCGGTCTGCCGTGGCTTTCATCGCGGTTGCACGCCATGCGGAACGAACCACCGCCGCCCGCCGGGACGATGGTTACCGTGCACATCCGCTCTGGTTCCGGTACGCGATGGTCGAGGGCGCGGTGCCGAAGTTGTCGGGCAGCGCGACGCCGAGCGCGCGGGCGATCGTGCCGATGATCGCGTTGTGGTGGATCGTGTGGCTGAAGACGAAGGCCAACTCGCGCGCGTGCGTCGAGGGCAGCTCGACCAAGGCACCGCAGGACGTCATGCTCGTCAGCACGGTGACGCGCTCGGCGAGCTGCTCGTCGTTGACCTCGGCAAGGCGCGCGGTGTGGTGCTTGATGGCGTGCAGCGCCGCGGTTGGGTCGTGCTCGATATCGGTGTCGCGCTGGCGGTCGTCGTAGTTGACTTGGCCGCCCTCGACGCCGCCGAGCCAGGCGACCAGGTGGTCCAGCACGTGGCGGACGTGCCCGCCGACCGCGCCGCACTTGGTGGACTCGGGCCGGGCGTTGTACTGCTCGGCGTCGAGCGTGGCGACCAGGTCGCTGAGCTGAGTCATCAGCTGGGCCAGCGGGCTGGTGGACCAGGGCACGGTGTGCGTCGCGGTGTTGTTGTTTTCGGAGCCGTTGGTCGGATCGGGCATGCGCCTTCCCCTGAGGTCGTGATCAAAGAATCGATTTTCGCTCGCGGAGCGGGGTTTCGCAAGTCAACACCCTCGGTATCGGTCTAATGGCCTCGGGGGCCGCGATATTCCCGGCCTTGAGAGGCAGACGGCACGAAACCACGCGTCCTTGGGCACGGCGATCAATCCAGCCGCTTGATGCTGCCCAGGTCCGCCTGCAGGACCAGCAGGTCACCGTCGCGCAGCACTTGCCCGGTCAGCTCGATCGGGTCGGCGATGTACGGGTGGACCGACTCGGGGATCGCGCCTCCCTCGGCGTCGGTCAGCAGGTACGCCGCGGCCCGCCCCTGCGTATCGCGGACCAGGAACATGGGCGGGATGCCGCCCTTGATGCAGAGCGTCGCGCAGGCCTTGTGCGTCTTGCCGTCGCCGGGCTGCATGACACCGAGGTAGCACTTGGGGTCGACGATCTCGCCACGAAGGGTGTGGGTGCCGAGGTCTTCGCGAACAAGTGGATCAATACGAGTAAAGGACGTGAAGTATGACGGCCCCGCATTTGCATTCGAACGCACAATATCGACTGCCGGCTCATAGACTTCCAAAACACTGCGCCCCTCTCGTTCAATGGGACTACCCGTTACAACGACAAGATCGCCGTCCGATAGCTTCATTGCCCGAACATCATCCTGGATGCCAACTTTCCCCTGCCCAACCAAGATGTAAGTTGCATCATCAGTACGCAAGACGGGATAGGGGTTCATGAAGAATTGGCCTTCAACTGATATCCCTTCCCAAGTCTGCCATGTCCCATCCCCCGGCGGACGGTGCTGCTGCGCGACCACCGCCGCGATGCCGACCGCGAGCACGAGGTTGCCGACCAGCCAGGGCAGGATGAAACTGCGGATCGCCGGCGGCAGCGGGAGGTAGCCGACATAGAACGGGTCTTTGTCTTGCTCATGCATCGTTGATACCTCCGATCACCACCGGCTCAATCGGCGTGCCCGGCACGAACGCCTCGGGGTTGAGCATCACGCGCTCGCCCTCCACCCGGAGTTCATAAGTTGGGATCTTCTCGGTGTACGGCGGCGGGGACTGACCATCCTCCGGGCGGTACTGGTAACCGTGCCAAGGACAAGTAATGCAGCCGTCCACGACCTTGCCCTCGCCCAAGGGGCCGCCCTGGTGGGCACAAACATTCGCAACGGCGGAGAGTTTCTCGCCCCGCTCGCCATGCCGGAACACCGCGACGCGGTCACAGCCGCCTTGCGTCTTGAGCCTGACAACCTTCGCCCGATCGGCCGGGATTTCATCGACTGATGCGACGTCCACCCAACCGCTCGCCGGCTTGGCACCCGCATCCGCCCTGACCTCACGCACCCCCGCGATCAGGTGCAGCGCGATTAGCGTCACCGCCCCGCCTCCGATGAGCAGCGGATAGACAAGGCTCCGCTCGGCCTGGATCGTGCCGAGCGCGACGTGCAGGACCAGCGACGCGTACGCGACGTAGACGCCCATGTGCAGCGTCTTCCACCAGCGTGGTGAGAGGTTCTTGAGCCAGAAGTCGTGACTGGTCGCCGCCATGAAAAAGAGGATCGTCAGCGCCAGGGCGCCGAAGGCCTCGAACGGGAAGCCGACCCAGGAGTCGTAGCGGGTGTTCATCGTGAACATCGCGGTGATTGGATCGACGACGCCGAACCCGCCGTACCACATCGTCTGCAGTACGGCATGCACAAGGGCGACGAAGAACATCGTGACGCCGAAGTGCCTACGGTTGTAGAGCAGCGGCGCGAACCTGCTTGGGTACAGGCGCGCGAGCGGGCCGATCGCGAGGATCAGGTGCAGCATCACGATCGCACACGAGCCGGTCGCACGGATGATCAGGATCGGCGGGCTGGTCGCCTGGCCCTGCGGCGTCGTCAGCACACTCACGCCGATGTAGACCGTGATGAATGCCGCGACGCCGAGCAGCAGAACGAGGTCGTAGACCTTTTTGTGTTTGTTCCACTGGACCCAGGTGTAGCGGACGCTCATGGCGCGTTCTCCGGCTCGGCGGCACCTGATTGAATGGACGACTCAACACCGGGCAAACCACCATCCTGCACCGGTTCGGCCGGCCGCCACTGTACCGCGAACACGAGCCCGATCAGCGCGATCGGCCCGAGCACCAGCCAGAGCAACACGTGCGCCTTGCGCTGCGGACCGGTCATGCGTCACCGCCCTTCTCCACACGGGCCCACTTGAGTAAGATCAGCGGCCACAGCCCGATACAGCCGGGCAGGATCACAAGCCTGAAAATAAACGGCGAGCCGGCGGCGGCTGGGTCGACCCGATTCACACCACGCGTTACGAAGCCCAAGCCGACCAACAAACCGATCGCGGCGTAGACCAGCAGTGGGAGCAAAAGCATCAGTGGCACCTTTCTTTGAGCGGCGCGAGACCTTCGCAAGACGGGACGTAAGGCAGACCGGGCCGAAGCGTCGGGATTGTAACACGCCGAGGCACCGCTCTATTCCCGCGGCGGGTTATCCTGATATCTGAATTGTTTGACCGCCGGAGCAATCAACCGATGACCCACGCGACCGATCAACCCCCGCCAGATGCCGCCCGGCTGATGCCGAGCATGATGCTTGTCTTCGTCGCTATCGCAGCGGCCTTGCTGTTCAGCGCGGCATTCCGAACCGGAGCGCCGCAGAGCACAAAGCGCGACAGGGGTGTTGAGTGCGGGACGCTCGCACCGGAGCCGCGGTCAACCCGACTCAGCGGGCAGCATGAACCCAGTGAAGCCGAATCCGAGCCACCCGAGCCGATGTTTTTCGCTGGGGGCGTGTGGTCACACGAGTCGGGCCTTGCGGCGCTCGCCGAGATCGTTGCAACAGGGATCAAACCCGACGGCCGGCTGTTGGTTCAGTCAGTGGAATGGGACGGCGGTGCGCTAACCGTCATCGATGTCTCGCCGATCACGCTTGATGCAGCCGAACAAGACGCACCGCCCGCGCTCGCGATTGTTTCGGTGGACCACGCCGGCGGCGACCCGGAAACCGAATTCGCCACCGCGATCCAGCGGCACCTCGAAACACTCGCGGATGCGGAGGCCATCCTCGTCCTCGCCCCGCTGCCCGGCCCGACGCCGCGCGGCGAGGACGAGTTCCCCTACGACTGGACCTTCGTGATGCTCGATGAGAAGACGGATGTGCTGGACTTCGTTGAGATCGAACCGGCCAAGGACCTGCCGGGCAAACCGGGCAGCGGGTACCTCAAGGCGTGGCTGGATCTTGAGACATCGGATTGGCCGATCGATATGAAACCCTCGGCAGTTGAGTTGCTGCTGGACCTGGACCTCATCGCCGACCGTGGCAGATACGCAAAACAGCAATGGGAACTGCTGGCCCGCGGGCCCTATGAACTTGTCCCAGCACTGCATGAACGCGATCGTGCAGAAAAGTGGACGAAGACATTCGGCGGCTCACTGGCTGAACATTACAACGCGCAAGCGTTGCTCCTGTCCCGCGCCCTCGGTGTCCACGCCGACGACCTCGTCGACCGCGCCGCTGCATCCGACAACCCGGCGCTCCGCGCCCTTGCCGCCCGCGCAATCGGGGACCTGGCCGGCGTCACGACTGACCCGCTGGGCAGGCTCACCCCGTTGGCCGAAGACAAGGACATGCGGGTGCGTTACGAAGCGCTGGCCACAACCCGCGCGATACCCGGCCGACGCGCCGCGGGTGTCGCGCAACTCGCCGGGCCCTACACGATGACCGACGACATGCGAGCGCTCTACAGCAGCACAATGGCCGAGATGCTCGCC
The DNA here is from genome assembly GCA_028280965.1 of Phycisphaeraceae bacterium. Lineage (GTDB taxonomy): Bacteria > Planctomycetota > Phycisphaerae > Phycisphaerales > Phycisphaeraceae > JAHQVV01. The sequence continues at coordinate 30,798 of JANQKT010000099.1, read as the reverse complement.
TATGGCGACCCGATCCCGGCCGACAGCCGCGCCGATCGGCTGCGCCGGATGCCGCTGGATGAACTGCTCGCCGAGGAGCGCGACACGATCGTCTGCACGATCCTGCTTGAACGGGCGGACCTGCCTGACGACATGATCGGCGAGATGCTCGGTCAACTCGCCGAGGCGAACGCCACCGCGCCGATCATCACGCTGCTGAACATGCTGGAAGCGATGAACCCACGCACGCTAGCCGATCGGCCGGCACTGTTACAGACGCTTGCGCGGTGGCCGGCCGCCGAACTTGGTGCACAGCGGCAACGGCTTGTTGGCCTGATCAATCAAGAAAACCGAACGACTGATCTGCGGGCCGCGGCTGCGGGTGCGTTTATCCGATCATCACCCTCGTTTTCCAGCGGCGTCATCGAAGAGGCCGGTCTACAGCCCGTGGTGTTTGAAGGCATCGCGTGGGTCGATCCGGCTCAGCTGCCTGAAGACTGCCCGGCGTTCCTATTCGAGGTCGCATTCACGGCTCCGGATCAGCATTTACCAAGCCGGGTCGCCGCGCTGGGCGCGATTCGCTACCTGCCGGCAAACTCGATTGGGCAGGAGCAAGCCGAAAAGGTGCTTACGCTTGCGCGCACCGCAGAACAGATTGACCTGCGTTTCGCCGCGATCCGCGCGGTCCATGCGTTGCCCGAACCGTTTAAGCCGGGCGACATTGATGATCTGACGCTGACGCAACACACGCTGTCCGCGGTGCCGGGGAAGATGGCGTATGACAAGACGAGGCTGACTGTGGCTGCCGGTCGGCCGGTCGAGATCACGCTGGTCAACCCCGACACGATGGAGCACAACCTGGTGATCACCAGACCCGGCCGGGCGCAAGAGATCGGTGTGACGATCTCGGCGATGCCGCCCGCAGAAGCTGCGGCAATCGGCTATATCCCCGACAGCGACGTGGTGCTCCAGCACACACCCATGCTCCGCGCAGGCGAGTCAACGACGCTGCGTTTCTTCGCGCCCGGCGCGCCCGGCCGGTACGACTACGTGTGCACATACCCCGGGCATTACACGTCGATGATCGGTGTGCTGGAAGTCGTCGAACCCTAACTGTGTTCCCCGGCCTTCCAAGCGCGATTGCGGTAAACTCTCCGCTCCGCGATTCGGTTGGAACCAGGGACGAACCATGGCACTGCTGCTCGGCATCGATATCGGCACCTCCGGCACCAAGACCCTGCTGTGCAACACGCGCGGCAGCGTCGTCGCCACCACGACCGCGCCGCACACAATCTCGACGCCACACCCCGGCTGGTCCGAGCAGGACCCGGCGATGTGGTGGGCCGCCGTCGGTAAAGCGACCCGTGCTGTGCTCCGCGAAGCCGGGGCCACCAAAGAAGACATCATCGGCGTCGGCCTGTCCGGGCAGATGCACGGCTCGGTCTTCCTTGATGGCGAGGACAACGTCCTGCGGCCGGCGATCCTGTGGAACGACCAGCGCACCGCCAGGCAGTGCGCTAGCATCGAGAAGGCCGCGGGCGGGCGACGCAAGCTCATTAACATGGTCGGCAACCCGGCGCTGACCGGCTTCACCGCGCCCAAGATCCTCTGGGTCCGCGACAACGAGCCGGCGGTGTTCAAGAAGACCCAGCGCGTCCTGCTGCCCAAGGACTACATCCGCCTGTGCATGACCGGCGAGTACGCCACGGAAGTTTCCGACGCTTCGGGCACGCTGCTGCTGGACGTCAAAAAGCGGGCGTGGAACAAGGCCTTGATGAAGAAGCTCAGGCTCGACCCCGGGCTGATGCCGCCCTGCTACGAGTCGCAGGAAGTCACAGGCCAGCTACACGCCAAGGGCGCCCGCCACTTGGGGTTGGCAGAGGGCACACCCGTCGTCGGGGGCGGCGGCGACCAGGCCTGCGGCGCGGTCGGCAACGGCGTGGTCAAGGCCGGTATCGTCAGCGCAACACTCGGCACCTCCGGTGTCGTCTTCGCGCACGCCTCCGAGCCCGCCTACGACCCCGAAGGACGGGTGCACACCATGTGCTCGGCGGTCAAGGGCCAGTGGTGCGTCTTCGGCTGCATGCTCAGCGCCGCCGGCTCGCTGCAGTGGTTCAAGAACCAGCTGGGCCACATCGAGATCGAGGAAGCCAAGAAACGCAAGGCCGACCCGTACGACCTGCTCACCCGCAAGGCATCGAAAGCCCCCGCCGGCTGCGAAGGGCTGTTCTTCCTGCCCTACCTCACCGGCGAACGCTGCCCGTACCCCGACCCGGACGCCCGCGGCGCGTTCATCGGCCTGACCTCACGCACCGACCGCAGCGCGATCATCCGGTCCGTCCTCGAAGGCGTGACCTACGGCATGAAGGATCAGTTTGTCATCTTCGAAGAGATGGGCGTCAAGATCACCAAGGCCCGCCTCTCCGGCGGCGGCGCGAAGAGTGGGTTCTGGCGCCAGCTCCAGGCCGACATCTATGGCAAGCAGGTTGCGCTGATCAATGCGGACGAGGGCCCGGCCTACGGCGCGGCGCTCCTGGCGGGTGTGGGCGTCAAAGTCTGGCCCAGCGTCCCAGCGGCGTGCAAGGCGGCGATCCGCGATGTGCAGATCATCAAGCCCGACCGCAAGACGGCAAGCCGTTACGCCGAGTACCATCCGCAATACCAGCGCCTGTACGGCGCGCTCAAGAAAGAGTTCAAGGCGGTCGCCGCCCTGGCTTAGTTTTATTCCTATCCACCATCAAACCCGAAAGACACTCCCATGGCCGACGAACAGAACAAGACCAACGTGCAGATGCGGATCGACGAGAGCAAGACCCGCACGACCTACGCCAATGCTTTCCGCCACCATGCGACGCCGCAGGAGTTGATCGTTGATTTTGGCATCAACGTTGTGACACAGAGCAAGCCTGCGGAAGGCGACGACCCGGCGACCGCACAGATGAGCTTCCAGATCGACAACCGGCTCGTGCTGAACTACCTGACCGCCAAGCGCCTGGCGGGCACGCTGGTCAATCTCGTGCAGGCGCACGAAAAACGCTTTGGCGAGATCAAGCTGGATCAGTAGGGCCGAGCAACAACCGAGCGCTGATGCCTTCGGTGCTACGCGCCGGCTACGGTGACCGTGGTCGGGCCGGACGAGATGGCTTCGATTGCCTGCTGCGGCGCGCCGGGTGTCGTCACCAGCCGGTCGATCTCGCCCCAGGCCGCACATTGAAACGCGGGCCGGCGATCAAACTTAGTGTGGTCCGCGAGCACGTAGACCGTGCTCGCGGCTTCGATCATACGCTGCTTCAGGCGGGCACGCTCGTCGCTGGCCTCGCCGACGCCGCGCTTGACGTCGATGCCCCGGCAGGAGAAGAACAGACGGTCGAAAGTGAATCGGCCGATCGTTGCTTCGGCGATCGTGCCGGAGAAGGCCATCGTCGGCGGGTCGAGCACCCCGCCGGTCGCGACGACGGTCACATTCGGTCGAGAACCCAGCGTCTGCACGATCGCCGCGGAGTTGGTGACCACCGTGATGGCGACATCGGGCAGCAGGTCGGCCAGAACGTTGCAGGTCGTGCTCGCGTCGAGCCCGAGGACCTCACCCGGCTGGATATCACCGACCACCGCTTGGGCGATTGCTCGTTTTTCTTCGAGGCGCTGGGTGCTCCGGTCTCGGTACGGCCGGTCATGGTGCAGGGCCTCAGTCGCCACCGCCCCGCCGTGCGTCCGCGCGACCAACCCGGCCTCGCTGAGTTGCTCCAGGTCCCGTCGGATCGTCTCGGTGGTCACATCGAACTCGCGGGACAGGTCCGCGACTCGGACGATCGACTGCCGCTCGAGCCGTTCGAGGATCAGGTTGTGGCGGTGTGCGGGCAGCATGGGGCCTCCCGGCGGCGGTGTTTGTGGTCGTGTATCAGCCTGGCTTTGCCCCGGAGAATTACCACAAATAGCCAATCAAAACAATAAAATACAAAATTTTTCTAAAAAATCAAACAATAAACCACTATTTCTCCAGCCACATGGCCTTGTTTGGGAATTGATGAAGTATTTTGATAGTATTTGACATTTTTTGCCATTTCTGTATAGTTGTCTAGATTGACACCCCGTCCGACCGGATCGCCCGTATGGCCACCCAGACAATTCAACGCGAACAGATCGAACAGCTCGTCCGCGAAGCGCTCGGCCGGCGTCTGGGCAGCGGCTCCGCCCGGGCCGGTAGCAGTGCGCCGCATGCATCCGGCGGGCCGAATCCGCTGGTCGTCAACGTCTCGGCCCGGCATGTCCATGTCACCCAGGAAGACCTCGAGGCGCTGTTCGGGCCGGGCGCGCAGCTCTCGAAACTCAAAGACCTCTATCAGGACGGCGAGTTCGCGAGTGAACAGCAAGTCAACCTCATCGGCCCGCGCAACCGGATGATCCCGGGCATCCGCATCCTCGGGCCGACGCGCAGCTACACACAGGTCGAACTGTCCTACACCGACGGGATCTATATGGGAATCGAGCTGCCGCTGCGCATCAGCGGCGACCACGAAGGCACTCCCGGCTGCGTGCTGGTCGGGCCGCACGGCTCGGTGACGCTGCGCTCGGGCGTGATCCGCGCCGAGCGCCATGTGCACATGGGCCAGCCCGACCTGGATCACTTCGGCGTCATGGACGGCGACCAGATGAAGCTCAAGATCGACGGGCCCTGTGGCGTGGTGCTCGACCGCGTGCGCGTGCGGTACCACCCGAAGGTCAAGCTCGAGGTACACATCGATACGGACGAGGGCAACGCGTGCCACCTGTCGTCGGCGACCCATATGGAATTGATCAAGTAATCAGCTTCGAGACCACACGAACACACGCTAAGCCGTGAACGGCTTTAAGGAGACCACGATGAACCAGGCACTGGGCATGATTGAGACCAAGGGCGTCGTCGCCATGATCGAGGCGCTGGACGCGATGATGAAGACCGCGAGCGTGGACATGCTCGGCTGGGACAAGTGCGGCGCCGGGCTGGTGACCGCCTTTGTCGGTGGCGATGTCGCGGCGGTCAAGGCCGCCGTCGATGCGGGCGCCGAAGCAGGCGGCCGGGTCGGCGAAGTCGTCAGCATCCAGGTCATCCCCCGCCCGCACGGTGAGCTGAAGGGCATGATGCCGCCCAAGCCCAAGGCTGGCGGCAAGAAGTAAGCGCATCGCTACACCCTCAACCCTTTAACGGCCGCGCACCGCGCGGCGGGAGCCTAGCTATGAAAGCCATTGGCATGATCGAAACCCGTGGGCACGTCGGCGTCGTCGAGGCGACCGACGCGATGCTCAAGGCCGCCAGCGTCGAGCTGGTCCGCACCATCCCGATCGGCGGTGGGCTGATCACCGTCGTCGTCCAGGGCGACGTCGGCAGTATCAAGTCCGCGGTGGACGCGGGCGCCGAGGCCGCCGGCCGGGTCGGCGAACTCGTTGCGGCGCACATCATCCCCCGCCCGCATGAATCCTTGCTGAGCGCCTTCGGCTAAACCGATGCTGATCTTCGTCGCCAATCTCGGTTCGACCAGCTTCAAGTACAAGCTCTACGACATGCCGTCGGAGCGCGTGCTTGCTGTCGGCGCGTCCGACCGGATCGGCGAAGCGGTCGGCGCATGGTCGTGGTCTGTGGGCAACGACACTGCCGGGGCCGAGGGACAGGCCGAGCAGCGCGATCACAAGGCATCGATCGAGCTGCATTTGGCTAAGCTAATTAAAGCGGGCGTGATCGACTCCGCCGAGGCGATCGACGCGATCGGGTTCAAGGCCGTGCACGGCGGACCGATCAGTGGCGCGGTGCGTGCTGATGACAACGTGCTGGACATAATGCGGTCGCTCTACCCGCTCGCCCCGGCGCACAACCCGCCCTATGTCGAGGCGATGGTCGCGTTCCGCGAGGCGCTGCCGGGTGCCGAGCAGGTCGCCGCGTTCGAGACCGGCTTCCACGCCGACATCCCGCTGACACGGCAGCTCTACGGTGTGCCTTATGCGTGGTTCGAGCAACACGGTGTCCGTCGATACGGCTTCCACGGCGCATCGAACGCTTACGTCGCTTCACGCATGGCCGAGCTCGCCCCCGACTGCAAGCGCATCATCAACCTGCATCTCGGCGGGTCGTGCAGTGTCTGCGCGATCAAGGACGGCAAGAGCGTTGCCCACTCGATGGGTTCGACACCGCAGACCGGCCTGTTCCACGCGAACCGCGTCGGCGACTTCGACCCCTTCGCCGTGCTCGCGCTGCGTGAAAACGGCCTGGATGACGAGGCGATCTACAAAGGCCTGGGCAAGCAAGGCGGGCTGTTGGGTCTCTCCGGCGTCGGGGCCGACCTGCGTGACATCCGTGCCGCCGCCAGCGAAGGCAACGAGCGGGCACGGCTCGCGATCGGCGCGTTTGTCGAGCACTGCCGGCACTACCTCGGGGCCTACCTCGCGGCCTTGGGCGGCGTTGATGCGGTGACGTTCACCGCCGGCATCGGTCAGTACGAGCCGACGATCCGCGCCGCGATCTGTGATGGGCTCGACTTCGCGGGCATCCGCCTCGACCCGGCGCGCAACGCAGAAGCGACAGGCAAGACCGATGCACGGCTCGATGACCCCGCCGATAACGGCGCGCAGGTCTGGGTCGTGCCGACAAACGAAGAACTGGTTGTCGCCCGCCAAACACTGGGCGTGTTGAACGAACTCACCGTCTAGCGTGGCGCGTACCGCTGCGCATTGAATTGGAGCAAACCCATGGCGATTCAAGCCCTCGGCATGATCGAAACCAAAGGCATCGTCCCCGCGGTCGTCGCGACGGACGCGGCGCTCAAGGCCGCGGATGTGAAGTACATCAAGCAGGACAAGGTTGGCAGCGGCTTCGTCGCCGTGTCGCTGACCGGCGACGTCGCGTCCGTGCAGGCCGCGGTAGACGCGGGCGCCTCGGCCGCCGGCCAGGTCGGCGAGGTCGTCAGCGTGCACGTGATCCCGCGCCCGCAGGACGGCGTGGACTCGGTCTGACCACCTAGCTGTTGAAGCCCACGCGAACAGGAGACCGCCATGTTCATCGGCCGAGTACAGGGGCACGTCGTGTCCAGCGCCAAGGACCAAGCGATCGTCGGCCACAAGCTGCTCATGATCGAGCCGCTGAAGATCGGCTACGCCGATTCGGGGGGCGGCAAGGCTTCGGGTTTCGAGCCGACCGGCCGGGCGATCGTCGCGCTGGACCGTGTCGGCGCGGGTGAAGGGCAACTGGTGTTGATCACGCAGGGCTCCAGTGCCCGCATGGCCCAGGGCTGTGGGGATGCGCCGATCGACGCGGTCGTTGTTGGCATCATCGACGAGGCGATCGCCGACGGGAACGCACTGGCCTGATTGAAGACAAGAGAGCGATATGAGCGCGACCGACACCCAGATTATTCAGGACATCGTCACGGAGGTGCTGAACAAACTCAACGCCCCGGGAAGTGCCCCCGAAAATGTTGTGGCCCCCGCTCCTGCACCCACGCCGGCCGTCCGGAGCAGCAACGGTGACGGCCTGTTCGCAGATGTGGATCAGGCCGTGCTCGCCGCGACCGCGGCGCAGGAGAAGCTCGCCCGGGCGGGTATGGAGGCGCGAGACGGCATCTGCAAACTGATCAAGAAGATCGCCGCGGAGAACGCCGATGCCTGGGGCCGGTTCGAGCTGGACGAGACACAGGTCGGCCGGCTGGATCACAAGATCGCCAAGCTTGAATTGCTTGAACGTGTGCCCGGCGTTGAATACCTCCAGGCCCACGCGACCACCGCCCACTCCGGCGACGAAGGCATCGCGCTTGACGAGGCCGCGCCGTTCGGCGTCATCGGCTGCATCACGCCCGTCACGCACTCGATCCCGACCATGACCGCCAATGCGATCAACATGATCGCCTCGGGCAACAGCATGGTCGTCAACCCGCACCCGTCGGGCGCGAAGTCCGCGGCGCTCGCCGCGTCTGTTTACAACAAGGCGGTCCAGGAGGCCTTCGGCATCGGCCCGCTGTGCTGTGTGATCGACCCGCCGACACTCGAATCCGCAAACGCCATCTTCCGGCACCGTGGGATCCCGATGCTCGTCGTCACCGGCGGTCCGGCCGTGGCCCGTGCCGCGCTCAAGCAGCCCAAGCGCGCCATCGTCGCCGGGCCGGGCAACCCGCCGGTCGTGGTCGATGAGACCGCGGACCTCGACGTCGCTGCGCGTTCGATCATCGACGGCGCCGCTTTCGACAACAACCTCTTGTGTATCGGCGAGAAGGAAGTCTTCGTTGTCGCGTCGGTTTTTGACAAGATGATGGATGCGATGGCCCGCGTCGGTGCGGCCGGGCTCGATGCCGGCCAGGTCGCCAAGCTGACCGACGCGGCGTTCAGCTGGCACAAGGATCACCATGTGCCGAACAAGGACTTTGTCGGCAAGGACGCGTCCGTCCTGGCCTCCGCTGCGGGCGTGAACGCGGGCAACACCGACCTCCTCTTCGGTGAAACACAGGAAAGCAACCCGTTTGTCCCGACCGAGCAGATGATGCCTTTCGTTCCGTTCGTCCGTGTGCCGAACTTCGACACCGCGCTCAACCTCGCGCTCAAGCACGAGCACGGCTTCGGGCACACCGCGATCATTCATTCGAACAACCTGACGAACATCACCCGGATGGGCCAGGAGATGAAAACAACCATTTTTGTCGCCAACGGCCCGTGCACCGCGGGCCTGGGCATGGGCGGCGAGGGCTACGCGAGCTACTCGATCGCCACGCCGACGGGTGAAGGGATTACAACGCCGTTGACCTTTACACGGTTCCGCCGCAATACCATCGCCCAAGCGCTGAGGATTGTCTGACCCGCATGCTGCAAGCCGCCGTCCTAGGCCGAGCCACATCGACCCGCAAGCATATGACGCTCGCGGGCCAGCGGCTGTTGATCTGCCAGCCGCTGAAGGTGGATGGCAGTGACGACGGCGATGTATTCCTCGCACTCGACCGCCACGGCGCATCGATCGGCGACCGCGTCATCCTCTCCAGCGACGGGCGTGGCCTGCGTGATCTGCTCGGCAAGCCCCGCAGCCCCGCGCGATGGTGGACGCTGGGCATCATTGACGCGGGCCAACCGTTTGGCCAGCAACAACCGGCCACCGCGCAAGGAGGTGTCTGATATGCGCATCGCCCGTGTGACCGGCCATGTGACTTTGGTCCCGCGCCTGCCCGAGTTGAAAGACGGCCGGCTGGCGATCGTCGAGACGCTCGACGGCGACGCTTTGCAGGGCCACTCCGAACACGCCCCGCGTGCGACGCCGATGCCGCAGTCGCTGGTGGTCTATGACGAACTCGGCGCCCACGAGGGCCAGCTTATCGCGCTCAGTGAAGGCGGCGAGGCAACCCAGCCGTTTCGGCCCGACCGCGTGCCGGTCGATGCGTATTGCGCCGCCATCCTCGATACGTTGTCTCTAAAGGATTGAAACCATGCCACAAGCATCGCTCTGGCAACTCAAGAAAGAAATGTGCGAGTACGGCAAGCGCATCTGGCAGCGCGGCTTCTGCGCCGGGAACGAGGGCAACCACTCGGTGCGCGTCCCCGGATGCCGGCCGGGTCAGGAGCGTTTCCTCTGCACGCCGACGGGCATCTCCAAGGGCTTCCTTGACCCCGCGGACATCTGCGTGGTCGATATCGACGGCAATCAGGTCGAGCGTAACGCGAAGGGCCGGAAGCGATCAAGCGAGGTGCTGATCCACCTGGCGATCTACAAGAAGCGGCCGGACGTGAACGCCGTGATCCACAGCCACCCGCCGCACGCCGTCGCGTTCTGCCTGGCGGGGATGGAGGTGCCGCATTCGATCCACCCCGAGGCGGAGGTCTTCCTCGGCAAGATCGTGCACGCCGCCTACGCCGCGCCCGGCACGCCCGCCCTGCCCGCGAGCTTTATCGACAAGCTCACCGAGCAGAGCAACACCGTGCTGATGGGCAACCACGGCTCGATCAATTTCGCGGACACGATGGAGATCGCCTACTACCGGCTGGAGATCCTGGACAACTACTGCAAGCAGCTGCTGCTCGCCCGCGGGCTGGGGAATGTCAACGTACTCGACAAGGGCCAGATGTCGGAGTTGCTGGAAATCAAAGAGCGTTTCGGTTTTCCGGACGAGCGTAAGGAATGTGCCCTGGACGGCTGCGTCGGCACCGAAGACCAGCCGTTCCTCACGAGCTTCGGCGTCCAGCCCGCTAGCGCCCAGTGCGCTTGCGACGGCGGACCGGTATGCGGCTGCGATGAGAAGCCGAGCGGCGGCTCGGGTCCTTCCGGGGGCGGGGGCGATGCGTCGTTTGAGCTGCTCGTACAGACGATTACCGATCAGATCATGGCCGGGCTGAAGGCCTGAGCCACTCGATAGAACCATTGACTCGGTTGCGAGGCCGAGGGATAGAGAGGCTACGCCATGGGATTCAAGACAGCCATCATCGGCGGCGGCGGGCGCGTCGGCTCGAACGCGGCGTTCGCGCTGCAGCTGGGCAAGATCGTGCGTGAGATCCACCTCATCGATGTCAACGCCGACATGGCCGCGGGCGAGGCGCTTGACCTTTTGCATGGCGCATCATTCTGCGCCGACCAGGTAATTACTTCGGGCACGACCGCCGAGGCCGCGGACGCGGACGTCGTCTGCATCACCGCCGGCTCGCGTCGCAAGCCGGACGAGTCGCGCCTGGACCTGATCAACCGCAATGTCTCGATCTTCAAGGGCATCCTCGAGGACCTCAAGGCCGCGAACCTCAAGAAGGACGCGATCATCTTCGTCGTCTCTAACCCAGTGGATGTGCTGACCCGCCTGGCCCGCGAACACCTGGACTGGTGCCCGAAGCGCGTGATCGGCCTGGGCACGGTGCTCGATACCTCGCGTTTCTGCTCGATGATCGCGGATGCCAAGGGCCTGCCCGCCTCGCAGGTCCGGGCGCTCATCCTCGGCGAGCACGGCGACTCGATGACACCCATCTGGTCCAGCGCCCAGGTCGGCGGCGTCGCCCTGACCTCGGTCCTCTCGGCCAACGAGCAGCGCCAGATCTTCGAACGCACCCGCGGCAGCGGCGCGGAGGTCATCAAGCGCAAGGGCGGCGCGGGGTACGCCGTCGGCCTGACCATCGCCGAGGTGATCCACTCGATCGCGCTCGATCAGCGGCGCGTCCTGCCGGTCAGCTCGCAGATGAGCGGCCAGTACGGCGTACGCAGCGTCGCGCTGAGCATCCCCACCGTCGTCGGGCGCAGCGGCGTGCTCGATACCTACACGCCTGAGCTGTGGCCCAAAGAAGTCGCGGGCATCCGCAAGTCCGCGCAGGCCCTGGACGCGACTTGGAAACAGCTGGGCTAGAGGGCACAGTTGATGCTCATTGTCGAACGCCAGCAACGCCTGCTGACGATCCTTCAGCAGCACGGCAGCGCCCAGCTCGATGAGCTTGCGGCGCAGCTCGGTGTTTCGGCGTCTACCGTCCGGCGGGACCTCGAAGCGCTCGAACAGTCTGGCACCGTCCAGCGCACACACGGCGGGGCGATCTACACCGGCGCATCTACTGATCTCAAGCCCGCCAGCATCGCGCTCGCGACGCGTATGACCGAGCACGTTGCGCAGAAGGAGACGATCGGGAAGTACGCCGCCTCGCTGGTCAAGCCGAACATGACCGTGCTGATGGACGGCGGCTCGACCGTCGTCATCGCCGCCAAGCAGATCACCGCCAGGCCGATCCAGATCGTCACGACCTCGCTGTCGATCGCCCAGCTTTTTCATGAAGACGACCAGGCCGAGGTGATCCTCGTCGGCGGGACCGTCTACCCGCGCACCGAAGTCACGTTCGGCTCACTGACGCTGGCTACACTCGCCAACCTGCACGGCGACCTGTTGCTTTTTAGTCTGGCCGGCATCGAGGTGGACGATTCTGTTGATGCACTGAAGCCGAGCGCGTCGGCATTCAACATCAACCTCGACCTCGCGCGCGTCGAGCAGGCGATGATGCGGCAATCCACCCGCAGCGTGATGCTCATGGACTCGGGTAAGTTCGGCCGAAAGAGCTTGGTCCGCACATGCGGGGTTGCGGAGGTCGACCAGATCGTGACCGACGCGGGGATCAGCCCGGCCTGGCTGGACAGGATCGGTCCGAGGCTGGTGGTAGCGGATGAATCACTGCCGCGCTAGGCCTGCCGCCCTGGTCACCGCTCACCACCCACCATCGCGCGGTCCGCGACGATCTGGATGTCGTGCATCGTCTGCTCGCAAATCGAACCGGTGTGTTTATCGGCGACTCGGACTTTCAGACGATACCCGCCCGCGGTCAGGTCGGCGGGCAGGTCGATCGGGTGCACGATGAAGAAGTCGCGCCGCTTGTTGCGTGAGACATCCTCGAGCGTGACCGGGCCCTGTCTCCAGACGGTGGTCTCGCCGGCCGCGTCGTAGAGCTCGACCTGCTGCTCGAGCGTGACCTTGAACCGCCCATCCTCGGTCGGCTCGTGGTGAAAGTTTTCGAGCTCGACGTAGACCAGCACCCGGTTCTTGCGGCCCGAGAGGAAGCGGTTGGACACGAACGGTTCGTAGACGCCGTAGCTGTCCACACGCCGGCAGAGCTCGAGTGCCTGGATATGCAGCGGCTGGGCACCGAAGACCTTGTCGATCTGCTCGATCATCTCCCGCCGGGTCAGCGTACGCTTCTCGTCTCCGACCAACTCGTCAAACGCGACCGCGACCATCTGGTGGAAGCGTGCGACCTGCTCACGCGACCTTGGGTCGAGCTGATCCAGCAGGTCGTGGTCCAGCTTCTCGCGCTGGTCGGCGACGCCGATCGCGGCGATGATCAGTGCCTTGGTCCGCGCGGGGTCTTTGCCTTCGACGATTTTGTTGATCAGCGCCTGCATCAGCTCCGCGCGGGCCAGGCCGTCGATGCCGCGGCCCGCGTTTGACGCCGCGGCATTCAGCGGGGCTTCGGCGGGGTTGCCACTGTCCGATCGGGCGGCCTCGGTACCACCCACCCCGCCGTTCGCCTGGGCCGCGCGCTGGGCCTGCCGCTCACGGACGGCCTGCATGTATTGGTCGCTGAGCTGCTGCTTGAGTTGTTTGTTGTCGAACTCAAGCGAGTCCAGCCGGGCCAGCAGCCGCTGCATCTCCGCGTCCGGCGGGGCCTGCGCGGCCTGTGCTTGTGCGTTCCGCTCGGCGGGTGTTTGAAACGTTGTCGGCGGCTGTGGCTGGTCGTAGAGCGCCGGCTGACGCGAGCCACCGCCACAGCCGACCGCGGCCAGAGCGGATGCCAAGCAGGCACAACTCAAAACGAAACGAATCGGGCGATCCATGATGCCTCCAGCATCTGCCGCAGCGGTTCTGCGACCGTTCATCCATGAACACCATCGCCCGACCCGGGCGGTGCGCAGCCCTTGCGCGTGGTTTACTTATCGGCCAGGGTGACGCAGAGCGCTTCAAGATTCCGCCGGGCCTCGCCCAGGCCGCGTTTCGTGCGTGTATCGGCGTGCAATGCGGCCTGAAGAAGCACCGTCGCCGTCGGCCCGTCGAGCCTGCGAACAATGTCCATGAACGGGCGGACCTGCGGGCCCCACAGCCTCATCGCCTTGCCGATCGCCGCATCGTTGTCGCCCGCCGACTTCATCGCCCAGGCGACCGACAGCTTACGGCACAGGTCCATCGCCGCCCACATCACCGGCACCGGGTCGTGCCCGGCCAGGTCGATCAGCTCCCGCACCATTTCCAGGGGCGGTCTGGCCGAGTGCCTGGCCATGCCCGCCAGCAAGGGCTCCTGCATCACCCACGCCTTTGCGTCGCTGGATTGACCGACGGCCTGCTCGACGAGGGCCAAATCGATCGGCTTGCTCGGCTCGGCCATCACGGCCAGCTTACCGAGTTCAGCGTCCAGCAGCATCAGGTGCGGACCGATGCGTTCGACGAGCGCCGAAGCCGCGTTTTGCATGATTTCAGCATGATGATGCGATGCCGCCCGCGCGACCAGCCAACGCGCCGCTTCTGCGGGCTTAGGCGGCTCGCACTTGATCACCGCACCGACCTTCGCGATCTTCTTGTCCAGGTTGCCCTTGTGCCAGGCCGGCGTCCGCAGCACCAGCGTCGCATGGTCCACCACCGACTCGGCGTACCGCTCCAGCGCCGCCCGGTGCGCCTTCACAAACGGTTCGGCGTCATCGACCACCACCAGCTTGTACGTCGACATGAGAGAGTACCCCCGCAGCTCATCGAATACATCAGCGAGCGTCGCGGTCTTGCCATCGAAGCGGAAGGTCTCGTAGTCGCCGTGTTCGTTGGCGATCGCGGCCTTGAGCGCATCCAGGTGCTCCTGCATGACCATCTGCTCGGGGCCGTGCAGGACAAGGGCACGCGTGTCGGCGGACACGGTCGCGGCTGCTTTACGGGTAGTGGCTTTCTTTTTGGGCATCTTATGTTTTGGTGTTCCATCCTAGCTACTGCAGCTTCTCGATCATCAGCGTCGCCAGCATCAGCACCGTGAAAAAGCCGACCAAATCCACCACCGTCGTTACGATCGGTCCGGACGCCATCGCGGGGTCGACGCCGACTTTGCGCAAGAGCACCGGCACGGTCCCGCCGATGGTTTTGCTGACGGTCACAACAAACGGCACCGCGGCGCCAAGCACCAGGGCCAGGTGGATATTGTGCTGCCAGGCGTAGACGACGATGAACAGGACCGCACCGAGGACCAGGCCGATCAGCAGCGCGACGATCAGCTCCTTCATCAGCACACGGACAAAATCGCTCGAATCGATCAGGCCCAGCGACAGCTCGCGGATGCTCACGGCGACGGCCTGGTTGCCGCCGCTGCCGCAGATCCCGGCGACGACCGGCAGGAACGCCGCAAGGATCGGCAGCTTCTTGACTGTTTCTTCAAACAGCGCGATCACGGTGGCCGACGCGAGCAGCAACCCCATGATCGGCAGCAGGAAAGTGAGCCGTCGCACGGCGCGCGAGCCGATGGACATTGACCGCAGCTCTTCGCCGCCGATGATGCCGCCGAATTTAAGGAACTGATCGGTCTCGCGTTCGCCGACGGCTTCTTCGACCGCGGCGCGCTGGATAACACCGACGAGCGTGCCCTTGTGATCGATGACCGGCACCGCCGAGATATCGACGCGGTCAAAGAGGTCGTGCAGGTCGTCGAGGTGCGTATCGACCGCGACCGTGACCGGCTCGCGGACCTGCTGCGTCTCGACCCTGCTCACCCCCGGAACCAGGACCAGCGACCGCATCGGCACGACGCCGGTGAGCCTGCCCGCATCATCAACGACATAGACGTAACGCACCTCGTACTCGGCGTACTCCTCTGCGTTCGCGTGCAGGTCGGCGGTAACCTCGTTGACCGTCTGGCCCTGATTGAACACCAGGTACTCGGTGATCATCAGCCCGCCGGCGACGTCCTCGTCGTACGCCATCCGCTGACGCGTGTCGATCGCCTCGGCCGGGTCCATCGCGTCGAGGATCGCCTCGGCGTCTTCGGGCTCGAGCTCGGAAAGCACATCCGCCTGCTCGTCCGAGTCCATCTCGTCCACAAGCGCTGCGGCGTGCTCGGGCTCGAGCTGCTCGATGACGTCGGCGGCGTACTCGTCAACAAAGTGCTCGAGCAGGTCGGCGCCCAAGTCCGCATCCGCGGACGAGAGCTGCTCGAACATCGCTGTGCGCGTTTCGACGTGCAGGTGCGATACGGTGTACGCAGTGTCCTCCGGCGGGAGCAGGCGGAGGAACGTCGCGACCGCCTGGCCGTTACCCGCCTGGATCAGGGCCTCGAGTTCGCCCATCGCGTCGGTGCTGTCTGCGGCGTCGGGGGACATGCGGTGAGTTTAATCGGATGCGTTCACCGCCGCCTGCATGCGTGAGAGCGCCGCCGCGTCCGTCTGCTCGTAGTGCAGCGGCGTCAGCGTCGTGTACCCGTCGTAGAGCGAGTCGACGTCCGTCCCTTTGCCGCGGTCGGTAAACGCCATCGAGTCCTGCGCCTGAAAATACACGCGGCCATCGGCACCCGCTTCCCGGTCAAACCGGTCGTGCATCGGCGAGACGTTCAGCGGCACGGCCTTCATGCCCCGCGGCTCGGCCCCGCCATCCAGGATCGGCACGTTGATGTTGACGAGCACGCCCTTGTCGATGCCGACCTTGAGCACTTCGTCGATCGCGGCCCGGGCATGACCGGCGGCACGCTTGTAGTGGTCCTGCGTCTTATCGCCCAAGTGCAGGCTCAGCGCGATCGCCGGGATGCCCTGGAAGGCGGCTTCGCGCGCCGCGCCGACGGTGCCGGAGTAGTGGACGTTGACGCCGACATTCGCGCCGTGGTTGATCCCGCTGATCACCAGATCGACCGGGCCCACGAGCTCAGCGATCGCGAGCTTGACGCAGTCGGCGGGCCGGCCGTCAACAGCGTGGCCCTTGAACTTCCCACACACATACGGCGTGACCGCCATCGGCCGATGCAACGTAATCGCATGGCTTGTCGCGGATTGCACTTTCGATGGCGCGACGACAAGGATCTCGCCGAGGCCCTGGATCGCGTCGTAGGTCGCGTGCAGCCCAGCGGCGTCGATGCCGTCGTCGTTGGTGAGGAGGATTTTCATGATGATCTGGATTCCACAAGTAATCAGTTTAGCGGGTGACGCGAAGCGTCCCGTGCAAATCATGAACGGCGCTTCGTATGGGACACTACGCGTCACCCGCGACACATGAAAAAACCGGCCCGCAACGCCGGACCGGTTTGATCGATGCATCGAGATGCGTGCTTGATCACGCGTCTTCTTTGGTTTCTTCTTCGGTTTCCGCGTCTTCTTCAGCCGCGGCTTCGGTTTCCGGTGTTTCTTCCTCGGCCGCTGAAGCGTCGTCTGCCAAAGCCTCCTCGGGCTCTGCAACCGCGGTCGCGCCGCCCGCCTTGTTGAGCTTCGCGGCGAACTCCATGCGCTTGTTGGACTTCGCGCGGCGCTTGCGGTCGCCGGCAAGCTGCGGGGCATCGGTGTCTTCTTCGCCGATGAGTTGGATCACACACAGATCGGCGCCGTCGCCCAGCCGGTTGTTGCCCAGGCGGAAGATGCGGGTGTAGCCGCCTTCGCGGTCTGCGAACCTCGGGCCGATCTCATCGAACAAGTGTTTGACGATTTTCGGCGCCTTCTTCAGCTCGCCGAAGCGGTTGCGGACAACGCCCTCGCCCTCCTCATCGGTCATCATGTGCTTGTCCCCGCCGAGCGCGCTGATGGCGCGACGGCGGCTGTGCAGGTCGCCCTTCTTCGCCATGGTGATCAGCCTCTCGACGAAGGGGCGCAGGGCCTTGGCCTTGGGCACGGTGGTGGTGATCTGGCCGTGGGTGAACAGCGCGACCGCCATATTGCGGAACATGGCCTTGCGGTGGTTGGTTCGTCGGCCGAGGATGCGGCCGTAAACGCGGTGTCTCATCGTGGTCTCCTTTTGGTCGGGCATGGCGGGGTGAGACATCCCGCCTGCGATCCACTCCCAGCGCATCAAGCGTTGAGGCAAAGGGCCCAACGCGGGCCCGGGGCTTTCGGTGGCCCCATTGATAGGGTGGGACAGGCATCTTGCCTGTCATTCATCGGTCATCTATCGATTCAGACCTTCGGCCTGACGACGGGTGGAGGCCCATCACACCTGGCGGATTTACTCCGCGGCTTCCGCCGCTTCGAGCTCGGCCTCGGCTTCTTCAGGGATCTCCATCCCCAGCTCCAGGCCCATATCCGAGAGCTTGCGCTTGACCTCACGCAGCGAGGTGCGGCCGAAGCTGCGGACCTTCAGCAGTTCCGGCTCGGACATCGACACGAGCTCGGCGACCGTCAAGACCTTCGCCGACTCCAGGCAGTTGCCCGCGCGGACCGACAGGTCCAATTCGTTGACCGACATCTGCAGCTTGCGGACCAGGTCCTCGTCCACCTTCGCGGCGGCGGCGGCGGTCTCGCTGGCAAGCTCCTTACCCAGCTCGAAGTACTGCACGAACGGGTTGAGGTGCTTGCGCAGGATCTTCGCGGCCTCGACCAAGGCCATCTCCGGCGTGACCGTGCCGTTGGTCCAGACCTCGAGCGTCAGCTTGTCGTAGTTGGTCTTCTGGCCAACGCGGGTGTCCTCGACCTTGTACCGCACGCGCGTCACGGGCGAGTAGATCGCGTCGACCGGGATCAGGCCGACCTCGACCTCTTCGCCCGGGTTGGCATACTGCTCGGACGCGGGGACGTAGCCGCGGCCCTTCTCGACGACGAACTCCATGTCGAAGTCGACCTGCTTGGTCAGCGTCGCCAGCACGCTCTCGGGGTTGTGGATCGTGACGGAAGTGTCGGCCTCGATCAGGTCGCAGGTCACCTCGCCGGGGCCCTCGGCCTGGAGGCGCATGGTCTGGGTCGCGTCCTCTTCGCCTTCGAGCGAGACGACCATGTTCTTAACGTTGAGGATGATGTCGGTGACATCTTCCATGACGCCCTCGAGCGAGGTGAACTCGTGCGGGGCGCCCTTGATCTTCACGCCGGTGATCGACGCGCCCTCGAGCGAGGACAGCAGGATCCGGCGGAGCGAGTTGCCGACGGTCGTGCCGAAGCCGCGCTCAAACGGTTCGATGGTGAATTTGCCGTAGGTGTCCGACAATGTCTGTTCGTCGGCGATCACACGGTGGGGAAGTTCCAGGCCACGCCAGCGGATACGCATGGGTGTGCTCCTATCAATCGCAGCGGTCCGGGGGAGGAGGAAGACAACCCGAGATTCACGCATCAGGCGGCCGCTGCGATGGCCGCTGTCTGCTTCTGTTCGCGGGTTGGTGTTGTAAACTGGAAGAGAATGGGGCCCTACGGGCCGCCTGTTAAGCCTTCGCTACGCAATAGAGACGCTTCGCGTCTGAGCGTCGGGTTACACCCGACGCTTCTTGCGCGGCCGGCAACCGTTGTGCGGGACGGCGGTGTGGTCCTCGATCGCGGTGACCTTCAGGCCCGCACGCTGCAGCGCGGTCACGGCCGACTCACGGCCCGGGCCGGCGCCACGGACCTTGACCTCGACCTCCTGCATGCCGAACTTCTTGGCCTTCGCGGCAGCCTCTTCGGCGGCGCGGGTCGCGGCGAAGGGGGTGGACTTGCGCGAGCCTTTGAAGTTGACCGTGCCCGCCGAGTCCCAGCACAGGGTCTCGCCGTTGACATCGGTGATGGTCACGATCGTGTTGTTGAACGAGGCCTTGACGTGGGCGACGCCGCGGGTCACGTTCTTGCGGACTTTCTTGGACTTCTTGGCCATGGCTGGCGTTCCTTAAGCTTGGCGAAACCGACTCTCCCTGATGGGCGGGTTTCTGGCTTGTTGTGATCGCACGGCGCGATCGGGGTGTTCGGTTGATGGTGTTCGTGCGGAGCCCTTCGGGCCTGCCACGAAACCATTGCTACGCAATGAGCCGCTTCGCAGCGGGTAAGGCTGCGCGTTACTTCATCCCCTTCACCGACTTCTTGCCGGCGACGGTCTTCTTGCGGCCCTTGCGCGTACGGGCGTTGGTCTGCGTGCGCTGACCACGAACCGGCAGGCCGTGGCGATGGCGGTCGCCGCGGTAGCTGCGGATGTCGCGCAGGCGTTGGATGTTCTGGCCGACCTGACGACGCAGCGCACCCTCGATGACGTAGCCGCCCTCGATAATGCCGTTGATCTTCGCGATGTCATCCTCGGTCAGTTCCTTGGCACGCATCTGGCCGTCCAGGCCCGCCTCCTTGACGATGTCCTCGGCGAACTTCGGGCCGATGCCATAGATGTAGCGCATCGCGATGCGAAGCGGCTTGTTGTCCGGGACGTCGATACCTGCGATACGGGGCATAATCGTTTCCTTGAAGTTGGTCGGTTCCGCTCTCCCACACAATGGGCGGGAACCTGGCTTCGGGGTTGATCTCAGCTGGGGCAGGCGCCTCGCCTGCCACCACGCACAACGGGCAGCCGAGAGGCCGGCCCACCTACCAACACATCAGCGCTGGCGCGCCTTGAACTTTGGATTGCTCTTACAGATAACAAACACCTTGCCGCGACGACGCACGACCTTGCAGTCGGCGTGACGCACCTTGGCGCTGCGGAGGGAACTAAGGATCTTCATATCATTCTGCCTTTCTCTGGCTTGGTCTTGCTAATGGCTAAAGGCTGCTAATGTCGGTACGTGATCCGGCCCTTGGTCACGTCGTACGGGCTCACCTCGACGGTCACCCGGTCGCCGGGGAGGATGCGGATATAAAACTTACGCATCTTGCCGGAGATGTGGGCGATGATCTCGTGGTCGTTCTCCAGCTTCACGCGGAACATCGCGTTGGGCAGGGTGTCGATCACTTCGCCTTCGAGTTGGATCGCGTCTTCTTTGGGCAAGCTCTGTCTTTCCGTTGCGTCGGTCTTCGTTCGTGGCGGGCGGGACGCCCGTCCTACCTGTTTTTCTATCGTCCGTCGGTCAGCACATCGGCGCCGTCTCTTGTCACGGCCACGGTGTGCTCGTAGTGGGCCGAGGCCTTGCCGTCCTTGGTGACGACGGTCCAGCCGTCGCCGAGTGTCTTCACGTGCCTGCCGCCGAGCGTGAGCATCGGCTCGATGGCGAGGACGATGCCCTCCCGCAGTTCGATGTCGTCGCGGAGGGTGTTGCGGTCCGCGTAGTTGGGCACCTTCGGTTCTTCGTGCATCCGCTGGCCGATGCCGTGGCCGACGAACTCGCGGACGACGCCGTAGCCCCGGTTCTCCGCGTACTTCTGCATCAGGCGGGCGACCTGGCTCCATTTGCGGCCGGGCCTGACATTTTCAATCGCGATCTCCAGGCAGCGCTGCGTCGCTTCGCACATCCGCCTGACGTCTTCCTTCACGTCGCCGACGAGGATCGTGTTCGCCGCGTCGCCGCACCACCCGTCGACCCGCACACCGCAGTCGACCCCGACCACATCGCCGTCCTTGATCTGCCGATCGCCGGCGATGCCGTGAACGACTTCTTCGTTCACGCTGATGCAGAGCGTCCCGGGGAAGCCCTGCCCGACCTTGTAGGTCGGGTACCACTTGAAGAGGCCCTCGGCCCCGTTTTCGTCGATGACCCGCTGGGCCTCGTTGTCGATCTCACGGGTCGTGACGCCGGGCCTGCAGACCTCGGCGACCCGTTCGTGCACCTTGCGGACCACCCGGCCCGCGGCACGCATCTTCTCGATGTCTTCCGGCGACTTCAGCTTGATCTTTTGGCTCGCCATGTCGCCACCACGCACGCCTGAGCGGGCCGGCGGCGAACCGGGGATTGTACCCGACCCCGATGGGCCGCTCAACTGGTTCATGCCGTTCTAGCCTCGTGTCGGCCGGATCCGCCCGCCGCCGCTGCCCTCGCCGCCGCCGAGGAAGCCCTTGTAGTTACGCATCATCAGCTGGGCATCGATCCGCTGGACAAAGTCCAGCATCACGCTGACGGTGATCAAGAGCCCCGTCCCGCCAAGGAACTGGGTCACCATGAAGTCGATGTCGAACAGCCCGGACACGATCGTCGGGACTACCGCGATGACACAGAGGAAGCCGGCGCCGACATAGGTGATCCGCTCCATGACGGTCTCAAGGTATTCCGCCGTGCGCGGCCCGGGCCGCAGGCCGGGGATGAAGCTGCCGTGATCGCGGAGGTTCGTCGCCGTCTCCTCGGGGTTGAACTGGACGGTGGTCCAGAAGTAGCTGAAGAAGTAGATCAGCACGATGTAGACCAAGGCATACAGGTACCCGTTCATCGACGCCAACTCGGCGTTGAGGAAGTCCATCGTGTTGGCGAGGAACAGCATGAACCCGCCGCTCTCGCTGTAGTTCTCCGGCGGCATCGCGCTGGCGAGGTAGCCCAAACCGATGGATGGGAAGATCATCAGCGAGGACGCGAAGATGATCGGCATCACCCCGCCGTGGTTAACACGCAGCGGCAGGTAGGACTTCTGCCCGCCGAACACGCGGCGGCCACGTGTGTGCTTGGCCTGCTGGATCGGGATGCGGCGCTGGCCCTGGGTGATGATGACCGACCCGGCGGTGACAATGATGAACGTCATCACAAGGAAGATCACCGTCATCATGTCGTACTTCGACCCGCCGGACACCGAGAAGTCACCGGCGATCGACATGATCGCGTTGGGCATGTAGGCGATGATGCCGGCGGTAATAATCAGCGAGATGCCGTTGCCGATGCCGTACTTGTCGATCTGCTCGCCAAGCCACATCAGGAAGACCGAGCCGGCGGTAAGGCCGAGCACGCCACAGACCCAGTAGATCGGGCTATTGACATAAGCCGGATACACCGCGCCGATGCGGGGCAGGTACTGCAGCCAAAACACCGCCTGAATCGCGCACAGCGCGACGGTCGTATAGCGGGTGTACTCCTGGATCTTCTGGTGGCCGACCGGGCCCTCTTTTTTCAGCGCCTTGAGGCGTTCGGAGACGCTGCCCAAAAGCTGGAAGATAATCGCGGCGGAGATGTAGGGCATGATGCCCAGGCCGAACACGGTGGACTGGCTCAGCGACCCACCGGTGAACATCTGCATGTAGGCCAGCGCGGTGCCGATCCCGCCGGTCTGGCCCTCCATCGCATCCTTAAGAGAGACCTGATCCACACCGGGCAGCGGGATAAAAAAGCCGATCCGGTAGATCGCCAGCATCGACAGCGTGAACAGGAGCTTTTTGCGCAGCTCCTTGATCCGCCACATGTTGAAGAACGCTTGAAGC
Source organism: Phycisphaeraceae bacterium (assembly GCA_028280965.1). GTDB lineage: Bacteria > Planctomycetota > Phycisphaerae > Phycisphaerales > Phycisphaeraceae > JAHQVV01. The sequence goes on along the minus strand of JANQKT010000099.1, from coordinate 8,155 downwards.
ATCGGCGGAGTCTATCCCACTTAGGCGAGGACGGTGACGCTGCCGCCGGCGCCTTTGATCTTTTCTTCGGCGGATTTGGAGAATTTAGCCGCGCTGACGGTGAGCTTCTTGCTCGTCTCGCCGCTGCCGAGCACCTTGACCGGCAGCTTCGTGTCGCGGATCAGGCCGTGCTTGACCAGCATTTCGGGGTTCACTTCCGAGCCGTCTTCGAAGCGCGCGTCGATCGCTGAGAGGTTGACCACCGCGTAATGCTTCTTGAACATCGCGTTGGAGAAGCCGCGCTTGGGCAGCATCTTGAACAGGGGCGTGCCCCCGCCGTTGTGCGGGTTGGAGTTGCCCGAGCGCGAGCCGTAGCCCTTGTGGCCCCGGCCGGCGGTCTTGCCGGTGCCCGAGCCCGGGCCGCGGCCGATGCGCTTGCGGCGCTTGTGCCGGCCGACTTTCTCGGTGATCTCGTGGATCATCATGGCGGGTCAGTCCTTTCCATCGTCCGGCGTTGTCCGCCGGGTTGTATCCAGGGTCGGTTGGTGATCGTAGCGCGGTCGCGCCCGGCCGATCAGTCTTCTCTCTTTTCTTCCTCGGCCGAGGCTTCGGTGGGGGCTTCAGCCGGCTCGTCCGCCGCTGGTTCAGCGGCGGCTTCGGTAACAGCCTCGGCGGGAGCTTCTTCGGCAGGCGCTTCGGCCTTCGGCTCTTCTTTCTTGGGCTCTTCCTTCGGCTTGACCGAGTCGTTGGCTTCCTTCAGCGACTTGGCCGGGGCGACTTCCGCCGCCTCTTCCATGAGCTTCTTGGACGCGTCGAGCATCTCGTCCACCGTCGTCGAAGCAATCTCGACCCCGCGGAGTTCGGCGACCGATTCGCGGCTGCGCAGGGCCTTGAGACCATCGACAACCGCTTTGGTCAGGTTGATGGAGTTGGTCGAGCCGTAGCTCTTGGTCAGCACGTCCTGCACGCCGGCCATCTCGAGCACGGCGCGGACGGTGCCGCCGGCGATGACGCCGGTACCCGGCGCCGCGGGGATCAGTCGGACCTGGCTGGCGCCGAACTTGCCGGTGACCTGGTGCGGCAGCGTGCCGCCTCGGCTGGTGATCTTGAAGATGTTCTTCTTCGCGGCCTTCTGGGCCTTCTCGATCGCGGCGGGGACGCCCCGGCCCTTGCCGTAGCCCACGCCGACGCGGCCGTTGCGGTCGCCGACGACGACGAGCGCGCTAAAGCTCATGCGCCTGCCGCCCTTCACGGTCGTTGCCGTGCGGTTGATCGCCACGGTCGTGGACTCGAGTGCCTGTGATTCGTCGAGGACTTCTGCCATGTGTCGTCTCGTGTGTTTTGCGGCAGCCGCTCGTTGCGTGCCGCGGTGTATTCGTTCAGCTTCCGGGGATCAGAACTTCAGCCCGCCCTCGCGTGCCGCGGCGGCCAGGGCCTTGACCCGGCCGTGGTACTTAAAGCCGTTGCGGTCAAACGCGACCGTTTCGATGCCCGCGGCCTTGGCCTTCTCGGCGATCGCGCTGCCGACCTGCTTGGCCGCGTCGATGTTGCCGCCCTTCTCGGCCTTGGCTTGCACCGTGCTCGCCGACGCAACCGTCTTGCCCTCGAAGTCGTTGATCAGCTGGGCGTAGATGTGCTTGGAGCTGCGGTACACCGACAGCCGGGGCTTCTCGGCCGAGCCGAACACGCCCTTGCGGATGCCGGTCTTGCGGCGTCGGCGGCGGAGGTTGTTGAGTTTCTGTGCGTTCATTTTTAAGCCTTTAGCCTTTAGCAAAGCAACTTCCGGGGTCAGCCGCCGAAGGCCTTGCCCTGCTTGCGGAGGATCTTCTCATCGGTGTACATGATGCCCTTGCCGTTGTAGGGCTCGGGCTTGCGGTGCTCGCGGATCTTCGCGGCGGTTTGGCCGACCAGCTGCTTGTCCGCGCCGCTGATCTTGATGTCCTGGCCCTTGACCTCAGCGGTCACGCCCTGGGGCACCTCGACGACGCGCGTGTCCGCGTAGCCGACGCTCAGTTCGACCTTATTGCCTTTGAGGTTCGCCGACCAGCCGACGCCGACGATCTTGAGCGACTTCTCGTAGCCCTGCGCAACGCCGGTGACCATGTTCTGGATCAGCGCGCGGGTTGTGCCGTGCATCGCGCGGGCAAAACGGGTCTCTTCGACACGCTCGACGCTGACTTCTTTGCCGTCGTCCGACAGGGTGACCTTGACTTCCGGCTTGGTGTTGATGGCGAGGTTGCCCTTGGGGCCGCTCACCGACACCTCGTCGCCGTTGACCTTGACGGCCACGCCGCTGACGACGCTGACGGGTTTCTTTCCGTTTCTCGACACGGTCTCGTTCCTTTCAGGCGGCCTGTTGGTCGGCCTTCCTTCATGCAAAACGGGGTGGGTTCGTTCGTTTACTCAACGGTACACAGCAGCTCGCCGCCGACCTTCTGCTCGCGGCACTGACGGTCGGACAGCACGCCGCGCGGCGTGGTGAGGATCGCGATCCCCAAGCCGGCCAGGGGGCGCGGCAGGTCGGCGACCTTGGTGTAGACGCGCTTGCCGGGCTTGGACTCGCGCTTGAGCACGTGGATGAGTTGCTCGCCCGCCGGGCCGTACTTCAGGTCGATGCGGATCAGGCCCTGCCGGCCATCGTCGATCACGTCGTAGCCGGCGATGTAGCCCTCGGTCTTGAGGACCTCGGCGATCCCGCGGCACACCTTGGAGTTGAGCACGCGCACCTGCTCGGCCTGGTTTCGGGCCGCGTTGCGGATGCGGGTGAGCATGTCGGCAATAGGGTCGGTCATGGACATTCGGGTCGGGCTCCTGCCTGTTGCAAGTGCGCTGGTGTGTTCGTTTCGTTTGGTCGGTTACCAGGAGGCCTTACGCATCCCGGGGATCTTGCCCTGCAGGGCGAGCTCACGGAGCTTGATCCGCGAGAGCTTGAACTTGCGGTACACGCCGCGCGACCGGCCGGTCAGCTCGCAGAGCGTCCGCACGCGGGTCGGGCTCGCGTCGCGCGGCAGCTTCTGCAGCGCCTCCTGGTCGCCCTCGGCCTTGTACTTCTTGCGGGCCTCGGCGTACTTGGCGACCGTCTTCTTGACACGCCGGTTGCGTTCGATGGTGGATTTCGAGCTCATGGTCGGTTCTCGGTGCTAAGCCGCAAGCGGCGGTTCGGCGAGCGGGGCGCCTGCCTTGTCTGGTTAGTTGCGTTTCTTCTTCTCTTCGGGTTTGACAAACGGGAAGCCCAGCTCGGTCAGGCAGGTCTTGGTGATCTCGTTGGTCGAGTTCTTGAAGACCAGCGTGATGTTCATCCCGTGGGTGTACTGGGCGGCGGCCATATCGACCTCGGGGAAGATGCCCTGCTCGGTCAGGCCGAACGAGTAGCTGCCCCGGCCGTCGAAGCTGGTGTCCTTCATGCCGCGGAAGTCCTTGATCCGCGGGATGGCGAGGTTGACCAGCCGGTCGTAGAACTCCCACATCCGCGTGCCGCGGAGGGTGACCATCGCGCCGACCTCGTAGCCGATACGCAGCTTGAAGTTCGACACCGCCTTCTTCGCCTTCTTCATGATCGGGCGCTGGCCGGTGATCAGGCCCAGGTCCTGGATGACCTGCTCGCGGGCCTTGGGGTTGAGCTTCGTGCCGTCGAGCTGGTTGCCCATGCCGACGGTGATCACGATCTTCTCGAGGCGCGGCAGCGCCATCGGGTTGGCGATCCCGAAGTCGGCCTTGATCTTCTCGTGGACCGGGCCTTCGAAATGTGTCTTCAAGCGGGGGGTCATAATCAGTCTCTCATGCGGCGCCACGGGGTGTGCGTGGCCGGCTTACGCGGTGGGTTGCTTCTTTACTCGGCGTGACTCAGCGCGCCTTCTTCAGGGTGGACAGCACCTCGCCGGTCGTCACGGCGACGCGGACCTTCGCGCCGTCGCGCTCCTCGAAACGCACGCGGGTCGGCTTGCCGGCCTTGTCGACGGGCGAGACGTTGGAGATGTGGATCGGCATCGCCACGCTCACCACCCCGCCCTGCGGGTTGGACTGCGTCGGCTTGACGTGCTTGCGGCGGACGTTCACGCCGTCCACGATCACGCGGTCCTCTTTCGTCAGGACGCGCATGACCCGGCCGATCTTGCCCTTGTCCCTGCCGGCGGTCACCATGACCTGGTCGTCTTTGCGTACGTGTCGTGCCATTGTCAATCCTTATCTGTCGATGCGGGCGGGCCCGCACGCCTAAAGGTTCTTACACCACCTCGCTGGCCAGCGAGACGATCTTCATCTTGCCCCCGTCGCCCTGCTCACGCAGCTCACGGGCCACCGCACCGAAGATGCGCGTGCCCCGCGGGTTGCCGTTGTCGTCCACCAGCACGATCGCGTTCTTGTCAAAACGCACGTAGCTGCCGTCCTTGCGGCGGACCGGGTAGTTGGTGCGGACCACGATCCCCTTGACGATCGTTCCCGACTTCACATCGCTGCCCGGCAGCGCCTTCTTGACCGAGCAGACCACGCGGTCGCCCAGCGAAGCACACGGGCGGGTGGACCGGCCGCGGGCGGTGGTCCGGCCGAGCACGCGGATCACATACGCGACCTTCGCGCCGCTGTTGTCGGCCACATCAACTCGGGATTCCTGCTGGATCATCGTCGGTTCCTCACGCTCTGCGCGGGTAGTTATTGCTTCTCATTTCACGCGGCAAGCCGCGGCGCTTCATCTCTGTTGCTTACTCGGTCGCAGGGGCCTCGGCGTCGTGCGTCACCGCGGCCGGGGCCTTCTCGATCACACGCACCAGCCGCCAGCTCTTGGTCTTGCTCAGCGGGCGGCACTCGGCGATCTCGACGCGGTCGCCCGCGCCGCTCTCGTTCGACTCGTCGTGCACCTGGAACTTGGCCTGCCGGCGGAGGCGCTTGCCGTACTTGGGGTGGACCTTCTGGTAGTCCACCGCGACCGTGCGCGTCTTGTCGCGCTTGTCGCTGGTCACGATGCCGACCTTCGTGCCGGTCAGCCGGCGGGTGCTGGTAGTGGTGCTGTCGCTCATTTAGGCCGTTTCCTTCGTCTTCAGTTCGCGCGTGCGGGCTTCGGTCAGCAACCGGGCGATGTCCTTGCGGATGTTGCCCGGCTCGCGGTTGTTCTCGAGCTGCTCGGTCACCGCCTGCTGCCGCAGGGTGTAGAGCCGGTCACGCAGCCGCGCCGTCTCTTCGACGATCTCCGCGTCGCTCATCTTGTGTAGTTCGTCTTTTTTAATCGGCATCGTTCTTACCTAGTCGTTGCTTGATGCGTTCTAAGCCGTAAACGGCTGCTGTCTATGCGTGGCGGCGCTCCACGAAGCGGCACTTGAACGGCATCTTGTGCGCGACACGTGCGAACGCCGCCTTGGCCAGATCGCGGGGCACGCCCGAGATCTCGTATACGATCGTGCCGGGCTTGACGCGGGCCGCCCAGTACTCCGGCTCGGCCTTGCCCTTGCCCATACGCGTTTCAAGCGGCTTCTTCGAGACCGGCTTGTCGGGGAAGACACGCACAAACAGCTTGCCCTCACGCGACACGTACTGACGCGCGGCGATTCGGCCGGCCTCGATCTGCCGCGCGGTCAGCCAGCCGCCCTGCGTCAGCTGCAGGCCGTACTCGCCGTACGCGACGTAGTTCCCGCGGCCCGCTTCACCCTTCAGGTTCCCGCGGTGCTCCTTGCGGAACTTCACTCTTTTTGGCATCAGGGGCATCGTTTATGCTCCGATTCATCGCCTGCTTCAAGCGATCGTTGTTTCAAAAATTCCGGGGGTTAGCGGCGGCCTCGTGCACGCGGGCGGGCGCCGGCGGCCTTCGAGGTGATCTCGCCCTCTTCGACCTCGTGGTACATGCCTTTGTAGATCCACACCTTCACGCCGATGATCCCGTAGGTCGTCAGCGACTCGGCGAAGCCGTAGTCCACTTCCGCCTGCAACGTCTGCAGCGGGACCGCGCCCATGCGGATGTCCTCGGTCCGCGACATCTCGTGGCCGCCCAACCGACCCGACAGCTGGATCTTCACGCCCTTCGCGCCGGCGTTGATCGCGGCCTCGGCCTTCATCTTCATCACCCGGCGGAAGCTGGCACGCTTGGCGAGCTGCTCGGCGATCGACTCGCCAACCAGCTGGGCGTCCGCATCCGGGTTGGTCACCTCGACGCAGTTCAGGGACACGTTCCGGCCGGTCATCTGCTGCAGCTGCGCGGTCAGGGCGTCGATGTTCGCGCCCTTGGGCCCGATCACCAGGCCCGGCCGGGCGGTCTTGACGATGATCTTCAGCTCTTCGCGCGTCCGCTCGATGTGGATGTCCGAGACGGCGGCGAAGGGCCCGCGGCGGTTCAGTTCCTTGTCCAGGAACTTGCGGATCTTGAAGTCCTCAACAAGCAGCTCGCCGTACAGCGCCTTGGGCGCATACCAGCGGCTCTTGTGGGCCTCGGTGATCCCGACGCGGAATCCGAATGGATGAACTTTCTGTCCCATGCGTGTGTCTCGGGTGTTGCACGGCCAAGCCGCGTCGTTGGGGTCGTTCCGTTTGCTTGCTTTACTGGCTGTCCACCGCCACGGTCAGGTGGCTGGTCCGCTTGAGGATCGGGTGCGCCCGCCCGCGGTCTTTCGGCTGGTACCGCTTGATCGTCGGGCCGGCATCCACGCGGGCGTCGGTCACGACCAGCCCGCGGAGGTTGGCCTCGGCCTGATCGGCGTTGGCGATCGCCGAGTCGAGCACGCCCTTGATCAGCACCGCGGCGCGGCGCTTGGACATCGACAAAATCGTCGACGCCTCGTCGATCCGCTTGCCGCGGATCAGGTCCATCACCGGCCGAGCCTTCGTCGGGCTGATCCGGGCCATGCGGTATTTGCTGGTGTAAGCCATCGTGGTGTCTCTGTGCTAAGCCGCAATCGGCTGCTGATTACTTGATGCCCGCGGCGCGCTGGGCCTTGGTGCCGGTGGTGTGCGAGCGGAAGCTGCGGGTCAGCGCGAACTCGCCGAGCTTGTGCCCGACCATGTCTTCGGTGACCAGCACCGGCAGGTGCTGCTTGCCGTTGTGCACCAGGAACGTGTGGCCGACAAACTCGGGCACGATCGTGCAGGCGCGGGCCCAGGTCTTCACCGGCTCGTGCCGGTCCTGCTGGTTGAGCTTCTCCACCTTGCGGTAGAGCTTCAGATCAACATACGGGCCTTTTTTCAGGGAGCGTGACATTCGCTGTTCCTAAGGGTTTCTTGTTCGTATCACTTAGCCGCGGAGTTTGAGCTGGCCGTAACGCTTGGACGTACGCCGGCGGATGATCCGCTTGTTCGAGTTCTTGCCGCGCTTACGCGTGCCGCCGCCCTTGGCCAGCACGCCGGTCTTCGACGAAGGCGGCCGGTTGCCCGACGAGCTGTTATCACCGCCACCCATCGGGTGCTCGTGGTGGTTCTTGGCCATGCCGCGGACGTGCGGTCGGCGGCCGAGCTTGCGGCTGATACCCGCCTTGCCCAGCCGCGTCTTGTTGTGATCGGTGTTGCCGACCCCGCCGATCGTCGCCCGGCAGTTGACCGACACCTGACGCACCTCGCCGGACGGCAGCACGAGCGTCGCCCACTTGCCCTCGCGGTTGGTCAGCCTGGCGTACGTCCCGGCCGAGCGGCACAACTGCCCGCCCTTGCCCGGCTGGATCTCCACGCAGTAGAGGTTCAGGCCGGTGGGGATGTACTTGATCGGCATGCAGTTGCCGGGCTTGGGCTCGCACTTCTCGCTGGACGAGATGACCTTGTCGCCATCCGTCAGCTCGCGCGGGGCGATGATGTACCGCTTCTCGCCGTCCTCATACTGCAAGAGCGCGATGTTCGCCGAGCGGTTCGGGTCGTACTCGATGCCGATCACGGTGGCGACGATATCGTCCTTCTTGCGCGACCAGTCGATCCGGCGGTAGCGCTGCTTGTTGCCGCCGCCGATGTTGCGGTCGGTCAGCTTGCCGTGGTGGTTGCGGCCGCCGGTCTTGGTCTTCTTCTCGAGCAGGGTCTTCTCGGGCTTGGTCTTGGTCACCTCGCTGTAGAGGTTGACCGAGGCGTTGCGCCGGCCTGCCGAGGTTCGTTTGTAGATGCGGACTGCCATGGTATTGAGCCTTTCGCCGTGGGCGATGAGCTATTAGCCGCCGGGCTTTTCCCAGCGATTCATGTTTCGTTTAGAACAGGTCGATCCGATCCTCGCGATGGACCT
>JANQKT010000065.1 GCA_028280965.1 Phycisphaeraceae bacterium | reverse complement strand
GATGTCCGGCAAGACCGCCGTCGTCTGCGGCTACGGCGACGTCGGCAAGGGCTGCGCTCAATCCCTCAAGGGCCAGGGCGCCCGCGTCATCGTCACCGAGATCGACCCGATCTGCGCCCTTCAGGCCTCCATGGAAGGCTTCCAGGTCACCACGCTTGAAGAGGTGGTCGAGACCGCGGACATCTTCATTACCACCACAGGCAACTTCAAGATCATCACCGCCGACCACATGAAGAAGATGAAGGACAAGGCGATCGTCGGCAACATCGGCCACTTCGACAACGAGATCCAGATGGCCCAGCTCGCGAAGGTCGCCAGGAAGACCAACATCAAGCCGCAGTACGACATGTGGACCTTCTCGGATGGCCACAGCGTCCTGATCCTCGCGGAAGGGCGCCTCCTCAACCTCGGCTGCGCGACCGGACACCCGTCGTTCGTGATGTCCGCGAGCTTCACCAACCAGACGATCGCGCAGATCGAGCTCGCGCAGAACAATGACAGCTACGACAACCAGGTCTACGTCCTGCCCAAGCTGCTGGACGAGAAGGTCGCCAGGCTGCACCTCGACCAGCTCGGCGTGAAGCTAACGACGCTCTCCAGAGAACAAGCCGACTACATCGGCGTGCCGGTCGAAGGGCCGTACAAGCCCGAGCACTACCGGTACTGAGCAATAGACCAATCGGCGTTTGGTCCCAAGCCCGCAGCCAGCTGCGGGTTTTTCGTTGGGTCTTTGATGGTTTGGATTCATGCACCATCGGTTCCTGCTTTGATCTTGCGCGTTGCATGTCAGAGCACGAATCGTCATTGCCCTAAAGGGGTGTGTGCGGTTGCACAATCGCCACACCCGGGCCTGGTCAATGTTGGCGCCGCGGGGCTTGGACTACACCGCTGATCAACCTGTCCGGTGAATTTGTCAGCAATAACCCACAAAGCCAGACCTAGGTGATTGACAGCATCGGTTTTCGCCTGGCGGCGCCGATCCCCCAGCCAGGGCCGCTGGTGCTGCTGGCTGCGGGTGCCGTGCTGGTGATGCGTCTGAGCCGCCTGGCAGGGTGATCGCTGAGTGACAACCATTTGCATCGGTCGAAACACCCAGCCGGGCCGGGGGCAATTAATTTTTTGAGAATGTGTCTCAGCCGCTTGCATACGCGGCGCCGCGACGTTATGCTGCCACGCGAAATGAGATTTAATCTCAATTTTTTAAATCGATTGTTCCGTCGGCCGCTCTCCACCGCCGCCCGGAGCGGGTCCCGGGCCTGGAGGTCTCACGGATTTACCCTGATCGAGTTGCTCGTGGTGATCTCGATCATCGCGCTGCTGATCGCGATCCTCCTGCCGGCGCTCGGCGCGGCGCGGGGGTCGGCCCGGGCCGTCCAGTGTGCCAGCAACATGAAGCAGTTGGGCATCGCGAACCAGGCCTACGCCGCGGACCAGAAGGATGTTTTTGCGCCGTTCCAAGAGAACGGCGGGCTGCACGACTCCGACACCTGGGACCTGCTGCTCGCGCCTTACTTCGATCGGCCGACCGATGATGGCTTGGATACGTTTAATGAAGCGGGCGGTGGCGGCGCGGCCTTGGCCTGCCCGGAAGATAGCAACCCGTTCCCGAAGCTCTTTGGCGAGGCGATCGGGGGCGCATCCCACGCCGGCACCTCCGAAGGCTGGCTCTCCTACGCGATGAACTCGTCGTTGGCGTCTTTCAACGGCAAGCCGATCTATACAGGTGTCGGCGGGAACAACGCGGCCACGATTGCTCAGCCCTCCAAAACGATGCACCACATGGACGCGGCGTACCTCCGCTACGTCTCGGACTCGGTTTTTCTGATACGCAAGACGTTTAATGGCGGTGTGATTTCCCCGCCGGACGTCAGGTCGCACTTTGAGGCGCCTGCACCGATCTCGTCTGCCGTGCACAAAACGGCGCACGAAAAGGTGATGGGTGACCCCGAGCACAAGTACCGGCACGGCGGGAGCATGAACCTGCTCTACGCGGATGGTCACGTGGATGCGACTAAAGAGGTTCAGGGTGCTGAAGCTGACGCAACCCTTTGGGGCCGTTGGTACACCGAAGCGGACTGAAGGCGGTAGATGCCGCCGCGCGAGACTGGATGACACAATTGCGGCCAATAGTCTGGCCGCAGGAACGAGACCCGTCGGGCTTGTGCCCGGCCTAACACGGAGAAGATTTGTGACACAACGATTCAACACCCCGAACGCTACCCGGTGCGCCCTCGCGGCGGGGCTGTCGCTGGCCCTGGCCGGTGCCGCTTCGGCGACCGGCTCGGCGACGGTTGACTACTACCCGACGAACGAGGAGGCTTTCCCCGGCGCGTTTGTCAGCCCAGGTCCGCCGCCGGTGATCCTGCCGGGCACGTTCGCCGAGGGCCCGTTCACCCTCGGCGGCACGCTGAACGACGACACGGCCGACGCCCAGCCAGGCCTGACCGTTTGGGGCGGGCCCGCCGGCCCAGGGTTTGGCAGCTTCACGGACCCCCGGCGCATTGTGTTCGAGTACGACCTCGCGGCGGTGCGTGCTTTCTCGACCGACCCCGGTGAAGTGCTCGACGCGACGTTCAGTTTTGTGTTTGATGACATCGTGGCCGACACCACGTTTGCGGATCGTTTGCTGAACAGCTTCACGCTAGAGGTCTACACCGACACCGCCGACGGCGCTTTGAATGGCGGGGCGGACGAGTCCGGCGTGTACAACGGCGACTACGAGGGCGGCGCGATCGCGAGCCTGCTGTTCGAGGACGCCGCGGGCATCAAGCCGGCACCCGTGGTGACGCCCGGCATCGCCGAGACGTTCAGCGGCACCATCGACGGCGCGACGGTAACTTTCATCGAGGACTACACCGATGCCGACCTGATCGCCCGCGGCTTCATCGGTTTTGAAGTCGATGTCACCAGCGTGGTCGCCGACGTCATCGACGACAACTCGATCAGCCACCTGGGCTTCCGGCTGATCTCGAATGAAGCCCCCAACGGCGCCTTGCAGAGCCTGGACGCCAGCGGCTTCAACCCTAACCTCGTGGTTGAGGTTGTCCCCGAGCCGGGCTCGGCGGCGGCGATCCTGGCGGGCCTGCTCGCCGCCCGGCGTCGGCGTAAGTGATGGCCGCGTGATCGTGACCCGCTGGCGGAGGGGAGAAAGCCCGGTGCCGGAGGCGGGATTGATTTAGCGTAGAGCGGGTGGAAACGCTCGTTCTAACTTTTGAGTTCAGGCGGTGGCCCCGGTTGAAAGCCGGGCGAGGCCTCGCGGTTATTGATTCAAGGAATTGCATAATGTTACGCAGACAACACATGAAGGCCGGCACGCTGCTCACAGCCGCCGCACTGATTGTCGGTCCCGACGCGTTGGCGAGCGGCAACACCATGTTTGAGCTTCAGGGCACCGCGGATAATTTCGCTGGCATCGACCCGACCCACGCGGGACCCGGCGCGAGTTTCTTCCAGGGTGTCGGGGAGACCGGCATCTCAACCGTCGCGGCGGACCTGGCGGCGGGCATCGATGGGAACCCGCACTTCCCCGATTTCGCCGCGCCTTGGGTTTCGCCCGACGGCATCATCGACTGGGCCTACTGGGACCCGGCGGACGGCCCGGCAAGCCAGGGACCCGAGGTCCTGAACAGCACCGGCCAACGCGTCTACCAGGACCCGGTTTCGGAAGACTTTTTTTTCTACAACTCCGACGCGGACGCGGCCGGCAGCGGGCACGACAAGCTCTACTACGCCGCGGACGTCCAGCGCATCGGCACGCTGTCCTTCGGCAACTTCGGCACCCAGCCCGGGGCGAGCAGCGATTGGCAGCACGCCGTCCCCACCGAGTTCGATCTGCAGCAGGCCCACGACGGCGGCTTCGACGGCACCGAACTCCTCAGCGCGACTTTCACGATCTGGATCGATGATGTCATCAACTTCGGCCTGACCCCCAGCACGCTTGTCGAGCTGCCCTCGCAGGCGTTTGTGAACATCTATGACGGGTCTGGTGAACTGACTGACTATGACACCGTGCAGTCCCGGTTTGACTTGTCCGACCAATCAACCGCTGCTGACACGGTTGACCTGGTTTACGAAGACCCGACGCAGGGCACCACGGCATTGACACGCACGGCGCTCGCGCGGGCTTCTGTTTTTGAAGGGATCGATCGCCTCCGGTTCGACTTTGATGTGACCGCGGAGGTCGCGGCCTTGCTCGATCAGGACGCCGATTATGCGGGCATCATCCTGGGCTCGACGCCGGACGGAGACTTCACGCTGGGCAGCATCGACGCCGTGGTGAAAGACCCGCAGACCGGCGCGGTGCTCGAGAACTACCTGCCCATGCTGACGCTGGAGTTTGCAGCGGGCTCTAGCGCTGACCTGGACCAGGACGGCGACGTGGACGACGCGGACTTCGCGCTGTTCTTCGCCGCGTTCTCCGGCCCCGGCGTGCCGACGGGCAACCCCGCCGCCGACCTGGACGGCGATACCGACACCGACGACGCGGACTTCGGCTTGG
>JANQKT010000001.1 GCA_028280965.1 Phycisphaeraceae bacterium | reverse complement strand
ATGAGCGACCACAATGGTGGGCGCTGGGTGGCGGCGGAGGACCTCAAGCCGACCGACGTACTGCTGCTGAAGGATGGACGCAGCGCGACGGTTTCGGGGATGTGTATTCGATTGGAGCGGCTACACGTTTACAACCTGAGTATCGAACGATTGAACAATTATGCGGTTGGCACAGATGGTATTTTAACCCATAATATGTGCAAGACCTCAAGGGCTGCACGACGCGAAGCAATGCGTAAGGAGGGTACTCCTACCAGTCGGCCTAGTATTCCACACCGTACCAGACTAGACCCATCGGGTAGAAATCAGATGACTACAGAAGGGCCAGATGGTAAACCCCGCGTCATAACACATCATGGCCCCGACAAAGATCACGATTTTCCTCACTGGCATTCTGCTCCTCCGAAACTAGATGATAGTGGGTTACCGAGAACAAGTCCCCACCATGAGGGAATCAAATACGAGAGTGGTGGTCCAAGTGAGCCATACGATGTTAATCAGGATGTTCAGAGTTAATTATGAGCGAGTTTACTTTACAATCTTGGAAGCGTGAATGTACTGCTATTTGCAGTCGTTGTTCTGACGAGACAGATGGGGTATGTGTTAAATTATGTAATCAGCACATGTTTGATTTTTATCAGTTGTATAAGAATGTTGTGAACGCACATTCCGTTGAGAACGGTCAGTGGGAAGTCAATGAGTGTTCTATTGAAAGCTCTCTTTCCATGTCTGCCCGCCTTCTTGATATATTTTTAGGCAATGCCGACTCTATTGTCGCGGTATTTGTTGGTGATTTCCAAGGTTTTGATTGCCCCGACAAGCCGGTTCCAATGCGGGCATTTAGAGATGCCTCCATATTCATTGCTTGTCATACTATTGCGGTCGAGATGGTTCATAAGGTGATCAGTATGAGAGGATCTATTCGTGTAATGAGTTTGAAGTCCAATTATGTGCTCAGCTTTGACTTGTCAGAATCTATTTCTGATTTTTTTGATTTTGAATTCAATTTGTATGGATGTGGCGATAATCTTGAAGCACTGAGAAAAGTCAATTCGATTGTTGTTTAAATTTACTAAAGGAACAGCCTGTTATGTTTAAATATTTTATGCCCTATCTTGTCTTTACTCTAGTTTTTTCTATTATTGGATGCAAAGAAGACCGTGGTGTTAATGATGTACTCGACGAATCTACCCAGGGATGGATCGAAGACTTGGAGTCGGGTACGGCCTACGCGGAAGAGGTTCTTTCTATCCTTCAAAGTGTTTCGGACGATGTTTCTGCTGAGCAGGCACTTGAGCAACTCCAGGGTATGAATGATCGGCGTCAAGCGTACCGCGAAACCAAACACTTTATACCCGGTGTTGTATCGCAGGATTTGGTGTCCGAATACGATGCCGCGCTGGATCGGTTTAAGCAAACAAACGATCAGATCCAGCAGGAGATCTATCGCATCCGTGGGCGTACCGGTGACGCGCCGGTTATCAGCGACGAGTCATTGATGAATCGATTGACGCAAGCAGCATTCTGATCGATGATGAGATCGTCTTGTCTGTCTTATGACGCCCCACCTATACATAATGACTATTGTAGGTCCTAGGCTGCTGGCTCATCGTAAAGTGTGTGTTTTGAAGAATCAGTCTGGCTTCACAAATTTGTATACCGAGCCATCCTTAGTGGCGCTGCAGTTCGGGAGCAAGTGCGGCTGGCTACCCAATAGGCCATTTAGGCCGGGCGTGTGCTATTTTCGATCAAGGCTGTTTGAACATGCCTAACGACTGTTTATACTGAGATTGTGACACGAGCCACGGAGGCTCGGCAACTTTCGATTCCAAGGCATGCTCAGGGGTTTCTGATGGCTACGTGCTTGCTCACTCGACCTCAGCGCCACATTCCAGTTTCCCGATTGATCTCCTTCAGGCACGTGCTGTCATCTGTGGTTGTTCCCGACCCTTCTGTGCGTGAAAGCGCAAGCGTTGAGATTCAAGTCGTAGGGCCTGGGCGATAATCGAGGGAAACCGTTGTATCGGGGAATTGTCCATGGGCAGGCGTACCAACACATTTGGGATATGCAAGCTTGGCAGGCCGCCTGTATTGCATCGGGTTGCGTTGATCGCCACTTTGAGCTGCCCCGTGTTCTACTCGGGCACCGGGCATGCCCAGGAGGACAACCCCGACGACCTCATCGAACTCAGCGTCCCGCCGGAGATCGAGCTGAACCTGCTGATCCAGATGGTCAGCGAGGAGCTGTCGCTCAAGATCATGGTCGATGAGCGGGTCGCCAGCCAGCGGGTGCGTCTGCTGGTGCCTGAGACAATCCCACGTTCTTCGATGCGCGGGCTGCTCGAAAGCGCCCTGCAGATGAAGGGCTTTGCCCTGACCGAGGGCAACCAGCCCGGCTGGTTGCGGGTCGTCGAGGCCAAGAACCTGCTCGACATCGCGCCGCCCCCGGCCCAGGAAGATGGGCCGGGGGAAGGTGACGAAGCGAAAGCCACCGCCGCGTTGACGCGCGTCTTCAAGCTGGAGCACTACGACGCGCAGCAGGCCGAGCAGGCAGTCCGCCCGTACCTCACCGAGCCGGGCGGCAACCTCCAGGTCGTCGCCGAGCAGAACCTGCTGATCGTGACCGACTATACGCCGCGTGTCGCGCGGATCGCCAGGGTGCTGGAACTGATCGACAAGCCGGCGCGCGAAGTGGAGGTGCGCTTCCACAAGGTGACGCACCTGGACGCGGGAGAAGCATCAAACGAACTGACGCGCATCCTGCAGGCCCGCCGACGGGCCGAGACGACCGGCCTTTCCGGGGCAGGGGGTGGTCAGGCCGGGGCGCTCGCTTTAGAGGTCATCCACCAGCCCCGCACGAACAACCTGGTCCTGATTGGCGAGTCTGAACAGCTCGATAGCGCGATCGAGATGCTCAAGTCGATCGATATCGACCTCGGCCTGGAAACCCGCCTGTACCGTTTCATCAACGTCAAGCCGGGCAAGGTCGATGCACTGGTGAAGAACCTGATCGATCCCGGCAGTCTCAAGCGGCTGTACCGCTCGTCGCCGGACGAGGCGAACGGCATCCTGGTGGTCACGACCACCGCGGCGATCCACAAGCAGGTCGCGGCGGTGCAGGCCGACCTGGACCGCGCGATCGAGTCCGCCCAGCCTGTCCTGGAGTCCTACAAGCTCAAGAACGCGAAGGCCGCGGAGGTCATCGGCACGATCCAAGCGCTGCACGGCATAACGCTGCTCGCCCCGGCCGAATCACTCCAAGGTGAACCGGCCGAGCCATCCGGAGAGCGTGCACCAGGCACGGAGCAGCCTGTTGTCCGGCCGCTCCGGGGCGGGTTCGAGGAGCGGGGCGATCCTGACAGCGCGCTGATCGGTCAATGGCAACAATCTTCCCCCGGAAGTCTCAATCGTTCCGGGGGCGGGGGGCTTGCGCCACTGCAGACATCGGTCCAGACAGAAGACGCGATGCTGGTCACGCACGAGAACACGAACACGATCATGGTGCTGGCCGAGCCTGCACGCCAGCAGTTTTATGCCGACATGATCAAGCAGCTTGATAAGCGTCGCCCGCAGGTCATGATCGAGCTCACCCTGGTCGCGTTCAGCACGTCCGACGGCAAGAGCGTTGGGGTGGAGATCTCGCGGACGGGCGACGACGACGATGAGCCACGTATCCTCTCGTTCTCGAGCTTCGGCCTGGCCGACAGCACGGACCCGGCCGACCTGCTCGCGGCGTCGGGCCTGGGCTTTAACGGCGTGATCCTCAGCGAGGATGTTGCGAACGTCGTGTTGCGGGCGCTCAAGACCGACGGCGAGAGCCGGGTGCTTTCTACCCCTAAGCTGCTGGTCAACGACAACGCGCAGGGCGGGTTGTCCAGCACGCTGAGCATCCCTTTTCTCAGCATCAACAACATCGATAGCGTCACCACGCAGAGTGTCGGCGGGGATTCCGATGCGGGGACAACGATTTCTCTCACACCACAGATCAGCGAGGGCGACCACATCCAGCTGACCTACGAGATCGAGTTCAGCTCGTTCGGTGAGGGTGGAAGCGACACACTGCCACCGCCCAAGTCGAGCCAGAACATCAACAGCGTCATCACGATCCCCGATGGGCACACCGTTGTGATCGGCGGGCTCAGCAGCAAGGACTTCGGCGATTCGGTCAGCCGGGTGCCGTTCCTCGGGGAGATCCCGCTGCTGGAATACCTCTTCTCCTCGCGCTCGGAGAGCAACAGCGAGACGACGTTCTTTGTCTTTATCAAGCCCATTATCCTGCGCGATAATGGTTTTGAGGTGCTGGAGCACATGACCCAGGCCGATCTGGACCGGGCGGGCCTGCCGGGGGATTATCCCCCCAGCAAGCCGCTGATGATGGAGTGAGATGACGACGATCCGGGCCAGCACGGAGCAGGGCGGTGAGGCTGCGCCGCCGGTGCAAGGCGGGGCTGCTATCCCGTTCGAGGCCGATCTCTCGGTTTATGCGGCGGACGAACGCTTTGTCCGCGTGGTGCCGATCAGTTTTGCGCGCCACCATCAATTGGCTGTGCTGACTGATAACGACGGGTGCGGTGTGCTCGCCGCCGCCGACCCGCACGCGTCAAGCGATCAGATCGACGCGATGAAGCGGCTGCTCACAACGGATTTGCGCCTGGTTCAGAGCACCGAGGCGGCAGTCACCGCGGCCATCAACCGTGTCTACGAGAGCCAGGACGGGCACACCGAGCGGCTGCTCGATGAACTGGACGAAGGCGGGCTGGACGAACAGCTCAGCGCCCTGCAGGGCAGCAGTCAGCAGATCGACGACCTCCTGGAAGCCGACAGCCGGGCCCCGGTGATCCGGCTAGTGAACCTGCTGCTGCTCGAAGCGGTGAAGCTCGGCGCCTCGGACCTGCACCTGCAGCCCTACGCGGACCGGCTGATCGCGCGGATGCGGTTGGACGGGGTGCTGTTCGACATGCACACGCTACCCAAACGGCTGCACGAGGAAGCGGTGAGCCGGATCAAGGTGATCGGCGAGATGGACATCGCTGAGAAACGCCTGCCGCAGGACGGCCGGGCGACGGTGACGATCGGCGAGAAGGTGATCGACCTGCGCATCTCGACGATCCCGGCCAGCCACGGCGAGCGCGCGGTGATCCGGCTCTTGGACAAGAGCGCCCGCCTGTTCACCCCCGAAGAGCTGGGCATGCCCCCAGAAGTGCTGAGGCAGTTCCGGGAGTTGATCCATCTGGAGCACGGGCTGATCCTGCTGACCGGGCCGACGGGCAGTGGCAAGACGACGACGCTCTACGCCGCACTCCAGGAGATCCATTCGGCCGAGCGCAACGTGATTACTCTGGAAGACCCGATCGAGTACGAGCTATCGGGGGTCAGCCAGGTGCAGATCAACAACAAGAAGGGGATGACCTTTGCTACCGGGCTGAAGAGCGTCCTTCGCCAGGACCCGGACATCATCATGGTCGGGGAGATCCGCGATTACGAAACGGCGGAGATGGCGATCCAGTCCGCACTGACCGGTCACTTGGTCTTCTCAACATTGCACACCAACGACGCGCCCAGCGCGGTAACACGCCTGCTGGACCTGGGCGTCGAACCGTACCTCGTGTCCAGCTCGCTGCTTGGCGTCATCGCGCAACGTCTTGTACGGACCGTCTGCAAGCAGTGCGGCACCGCTGTGCCGATGTCGGCCGAAGCGCACCAGTCATTGGGCTTAGACAATGGCGCGATTGAATTTACCTTCCGGGGGCAGGATGGCGGCTGCGAGCACTGTCGCGGCACCGGCTTCCGGGGGCGGCAAGGGTTGTTTGAATTTCTGACGCCGGACAACACGGTGCGTGAGTTGATCCAAGAGCGGGCCGCGGCGGGGCGGATCAAGCAGCACGCTGTCGAGCGGGGCATGACCACGCTGCGCGATGACGGGATCGACAAGGTCCGCGCGGGTGTGACCACGCCGGAAGAGGTGGTGCGCGTCACGATGCGATCGGCCAGCCAAGATGGCGGCGAGGAGCAGGGCTGATGGCGGTCTACAGCTACCAAGCCTGTCCGACCTTGCCCCCGGAAACATCAGTGTCCAGTTCCGGCGCGGTTGTTAGTGGGACAATCGCCGCCGACAGCCCGCGGCATGCGCGCGAGTTGTTACGCGATCGCCAGCTCGATGTCATCGCGGTCGAGCCGGTCCGGCAGGGGCTTGGTTTAGGATGGGTCATCCCCGGAAGAGACGCGGCTAATTCTGGGACTTCTGAGGGCAGTAGGGGAAGGCGTTATGAAAGCAAGCTGATTGTCTTTGTCCGTGAACTCTCGACTCTATTGGCGGTAGGCACGCCGATGCTCAAGGCGCTGGATACAGCTCTTGCAACAGGAGGTAGAGATCAGACTAGAAAACAAACTGGCAGTCGATGGCTGCATAGACGTTCGGTGAGCGGCTTTGACACGATCCTGTTGCAGGTCCGTGATCGAGTGGCCGCAGGCGCGGCTTTGTCCGAGGCGATAGGCGATCATCCCGCGGTATTCGACTCGTTGACGGTGCGGCTGATCGAAGTCGGTGAGACCTCAGGTAGTTTGGATGAAGTCCTCGACAAGCTCGCCACCTTCAAGGAACGCAGTGCCGCCTTCCGGGGGCGGTTGACCAACGCGCTGATCTACCCGATCATCGTCCTGACGATGGCGGTCTTGGTCACCTTGCTCCTGATGACCTTCGTGGTGCCCAACATCCTCCAGCCCCTGATCCAGTCGGGACGCCCGCTTCCGGGGGTGACGATCGTGGTCAAGGGGATCAGCGACGCGGTGATCGGCTGGTGGTGGCTGATGGGGCTTGTCGGGATCGGCTTGTTTGTGGCGTTGGTTGCCCTGCTGCGTTCCGAGCGCGGCCAGTCCGCCTGGCACCGCTGGCAGTTAAAACTTCCGGGGATTGGATCGATTGTGCGCAAGCAGGAGACGGTGCGCGTAGCGACGGTGGTCCACACCCTGATCGGCAGCGGGGTGCCGTTCCTGCCCGCGATCGAGGTCGCGCAGCGGACGGTCCGTAACCGCGTTTTCCGCAAGGCCCTGAGCGATTGCCATGAGGCGGTAGGTACAGGGCGGGACATCGCCGAAGCCCTGCAGCAGACCGGCGCGTTCCCGCCGACGGTGGTGCAGGTCTTTGCTTTGGGCCAAGAGTCTGGGCGATTAGAATCGATGCTCCAGCGCCTGGCCGAAGACTACGACAAGCAGGTCCAGCAGGCGGCGCAGCGGCTGACCGTGCTCCTGGAGCCGGCGATGATCCTGGTCTTAGCCGTTGTGATCGGGTTCATCGCGTTCGCCACGATCCTTCCCATCCTGGAGGCCGGGCATGTTCTGTAACCAAGACCCACAACCAAAAATGAACAACTTGCATCAGCAACGACGAACTCGCAACCCGTGGCGACGGAGTGAAAACTTCCGGGTGCGGGGTGGGTTTTCGCTGATTGAGATCATGGTCGTGGTGGTGATCATCGCGCTCTTGGCTGGTCTCGTAGGCGTTAGTGTCTCGGGATACACCGATCGAGCACGCAAGACCAAGGCGAAGGCTGATCTTTCCGTCATCGCGGGCCACATCAAGTCCTACTACGGCGACCACGGCCGGTATCCCGATCCGTCAGAGGGCCTGGCCGCACTCGTGCCCGACTATATGGATCAAGTGGTCCAAGATCCCTGGGGCGGCGACTACCAGTACGAGTACCCCGGCACGGAGGGCGAGTTCGACGTGATCTGCTTCGGTGCCGACGGCCGAGAGGGCGGTGAAGGCAAAGACGCCGACCTCACCAACTGGTCGGCCCCCGGAACCCCCGGAAGTTCAGACAACCCATAAAAAATCGGTATGCAGCGTTCGGAATGCAGACAACTCGGTTTTTCGCTGATCGAGATCGCGATCGTGCTGTTCCTGATGGCGCTGCTCGCCTCGGTCGCGGCGGTTTCGGCACGCGGCATGATCGGCGGTGCGACACAGCAGGACCTGCTTGCACAGATCGAGTCTCTGGATGCTCAGGCCCGGCGGCAGGCCCAACAAACCGGTCAACCCGTTGAGCTCGTGGTGGATTCTGATCAAGGCACTATTACGATCAGCGCCCCGGATCGCTACGGCGACTCTATGGCGATCGCGCGTTACAGCCTGCCGGCTGGTTATGGATTTGAGCAAGCATGGCGGTGGCGTCGGGGCCAGCGAGACAAGCAGAGCCTTTTGAACCTGCAGTATGACGGCATGGGCATTACCTCGACTTGGGGGACAACCATCGCAGGCCCGGATACAGAAGAAGCCATCACCATGCTCGTGCTCGGTGAGACCGGGCAGGTGCTGATCTTGGAGGACGATGAACAGGCGCAGGAAATTCTGGCGCAGGTCCACCGGCGTAACCCTCGTTGAGGTGCTCGTTGCGTTGTCGCTGCTGGGCTCGCTCGCGGTGGCGATGGTGCTATCGCGTGGACAGCTCATGGACCAGCACCGACGCGCCGAGCAGAAGCAGGAAGCGGTGCGTGTAGCTGACACACTGCTCGCGGGCTGGTGGGCGGAAGACCACGACGCCTTCCCGGTGGGTGACGAAGGGCCGATCGAATCGCACGACGGGTGGGTTTGGGAGACACAGCTCATGCCCAAACGCGAGCTCGAACCCTTCGGGGCCCGTGCCGTCCGGCTGCGGATCCTCGACACTAAGACGCCGGGTGATCCGGTCGAGCTCACCTCGGTAGAACTCGTCCTGCCGGCAAGGGGGACGCCATGAGGATCACCCGTTGGTATTCAGGGTTCACGATCATCGAGCTGTTGCTTGCGCTGTTCTTGACCACGCTGCTGACCGCGGCCTTGAGCCTGATGATCGGCCAGGCCGCGAAAGATCGGCGGGCAATGCTGGAGCCCACAGCCGAACCCGCGTGGATGGTGGCCGCGCTCGATCGCCTCGAACGCGATCTCCAAACAGCGCGGTGGTGGGCCGGGGTCGATGACCGCCTGGTTCTCATCGGGCTGGGGCGGGACGGCAACCCCGCCCATGTCGAGTACCGCTGGCAGCAGGAGGGCGACCAACAATTATGGCTGCGCCAGGAAAACGTGCTGACCGGCAACATCAACGCTCGCTTATCCGGATCACGATCCGTTCTGGCCGTCAATCCATCGGGGATTGAAGTTGGACCGTATAGGTTTGGTGACATCGCGCAGCAAGAAGAGCGAGGCGTAGCGATAGGTCCCAATCAAGGAAGCCGTGCATCTGTAAGTGCTACTACGGGAACTTTCAGGGGCGGGGACGCGGTTGTGGTGGGGGGGCACCGTGTGTCGCTTCGGGCGTTGCCGGATCAGATCGATTTGAGGCTTGAAGCGCCGTTCGGGGACGGGGACTCGCGCACCGTGACACGAAGGGTGGTGCTGCGATGAGACGTCGTAAGCGCCATAGCGGCTACGCGCTACTGGTCACGCTGGTATTGCTGGCCCTGCTGGCTGTGATCCTGGGCGGGATGGCACGCCGGAGCGCCGACACGGCGCTCGCTGCCCGCGCATCCGAGGACGCGATGCGTCAGCGGTGGGCGATCTTGAGCTGCCAGCAGACACTGCTAGCCAACGCACCAAACCGCTTTGAAGCCAGGACCCAGGCATGGCTTGAAGCGGTCAATGACGAAGAAGGTATCGGCGCGGGGTGGGAAGACCGGCCTCCTTCGGTTGAAACGCTCGCACTCGAACTGGAGGGTGTCCGGCTGTGGCTGCGGATCGATGACGAGCAGGCCAAGGTGAACCTGAACGAGGCGCTCCGCCGATCCCCCGAGGCACAGCTTGCTCCGCATGTTGTCATCGCAGACACCCTTGCCCCGGCGATGGTTGCAAGGCCCACGCTGACAAGAGGCGAGTTCATCGAAACACTTGGTTTACAGCCGATCGAGAGCTGGTCACAGGTTTTGCCACGCCAAGATCCGATGCCTTTACTCGGCATCCATACTCCGGAACAGCTCAGCCGTTCTCAAGCGGACCGTGAAGCTCCAGCCAATCGTGTGACGCTCTGGGGTGACGGCCGGTTGAACCTCTACACCGCCACAGATGAGACCCTCCAGCGTGCCCTGCGTGACCGAGTCGAGCCCGGCACGATCGAGGCGTTTTTGCGCATCCGGCGAGAAGCACCGGGCCTGGGGCTGCGCGGGATGGTGGACAACGCCACGGCCGACCAGATCGAAGACCGAGCAGCCCTGAACGCCGCCTTGACCGACCGCTCTCGCCGTTATGCCATGTGGCTGGCGTGCAGATCAACCACCCCCGATACCGCAGCAACCCAGTGGTCATTAAGTGTGCTCGAAGCGGCTTCCAGTGATTCTGCAGGCATTTCCGGGGGTTCCGGGGCAAATTCCGGGGGTGGGGCTTCCGGGGTGGTGAGGTATTATGCGTGGTGAGTTGAGGCGTATGACTGTTCGACGTTCCCGCATGTTGCTCTGGCTGACCACGGTCGGCCTGCTCGCCGTCGCCGCGGCCGGGGTTCTCGTACACCTGAACACACCAGTTCAGCTTACCTCCACCCCCGAAAGTGCTTCTAACAACAATGGCATTGAGCAAGGCCCGGATGCAGAATTACAACGGCCTTCGATCAATGTCGCCGAACTGCACCAGGTTGCCAGCCGTGACATCCGCCAGCAGCTCTTTGACCCTCCGGTGGTTGTGCCGCCACCACCGCCGCCCAAGACGCTGCCGCCGATTGAACTGCTGAGCACGATCCTGCGGCCAAACTCCCAGGGCGGGGATACCTCCGTAGATTCCGGGGGCACTTCCGGGGGCGGGGGGGCTTGGGTTCGTGATGAGCAGACGATGCGTAAGGTCAAGGTCGGTGACACGATAGGCCCCGAGGACAACTCCGCAACGGTGAAGGCGATCAAGAAAGACCGCTTGCTGCTGGATCACGAGGGCCGCGAGGTTGAGGTGGTTCAAAGCCAGGGGGGGCGGCGCTGATGGGTCAGAGCAGCTTTTATCTCAGCGCGTCACTCAATGGCTGGCGTGTGCGCAGTGCCGGTATCGCTACTAGTGAGTCAGACGGCCATGGACCGGCTGCAGCGATCGATTCAGGTGATGGCTTGGATGCCCGGTCTGTTCAACGCTTCCTTGAAGAGGTTCTGGCCAAGCAGAAAAACAAGCGGTGCCGCATCGTCATCGGGGTTCCTGCTTCGTGGTGCCTCTGTGCTACGATCCCAGCGGATGGGCTGCCCAAAGGGAACGCCGCACAGCGTGATCAGGCGATGGCATTCAGACTCGAATCGGTGCTTCCTATCACCGCCGAAGACTGCGCAATCAGCTTTGTCTCGGGCGGGAGCGGCACGAAGCGTTTAGGGATTGCGATCGAGGCGTCACGGCTTGTCGAGCTGGTTCAGGCCTTGGAAGACGATGGTCACGAAGTTGAAGCAATCGTCCCCCGTGGCTTGTTAACGGCGCAAGCTTATCTCGATAGCGCGGCACCGGACAACCTGCCAGAGCCGGTGGGCCTTGTGTGGCAGGAAGGATCGGGTGAAAGCAAAGCCAGCGATACACAACTGCTGTTGGTCGATCCAGATCAACCGCCGCGATGGCGCGTTCTTAACGGCCAGGGCGAATCGGTGTCTCAACAACTCAATCTAGAGAGCGAAACGGGCCGGCACACACGCCGATGGCTCGTTAGTGAGGCCATTCATGAAGCGGTTACCCAGGCGATCCAGCGCCAGCAACCCGACGCCGTGCTCGATGTGATGCCTCTGTCGGATCAAGCCGAGCAACAGGCAGCGCGGTACCTGCTTGAACACCATCAGAAGCCTTGGATTGACCTACGGTGCGGACCGCTCGCGCCACGTCACCAATGGCGGCGACTGCAAACCCCGGCTATGTCTTGTATCGTCGCGGCCGCTGTCGTGCTCATGACCGCCATCGCGTTGCTCTGGCTGCGGGCCGATCAGTTCAACCTGTTGGCACAGCAGCACGACCAAACAGCCCATGACGCCTTTGCCGAAGCGATGCCCGGCCAGCCGGTACCGACCAGCCCACAGCGGCGGCTCAACACGCGGCTCAAGCAGCTTCGTGGGGAACAGGGCCTGGCCGCCGGTGATGAAGCGCTAGTGGACCAAGTCCCTACGCTTGTCTTGCTTCACGAGGTGCTGGCGGGCCTGCCCGAAGGGCAGCGCTTTGCGATCACCGACCTGCGTCTGGAAGACGGCGAGCTGCGGCTGACCGGGCACGCCCGCTCGCACGGCGAGGCCGATCAGCTTGCCAACGCGCTACGCACGCGGTCGTCTTTCATCGTTGAACCGCCGAGCACAGATAGCCTAAGCAGGAACGCGAGACAAAGTAATCCTTCCGGGGGTTTTGGGGCCACTTTCGGGGGCGGAGGGGTGAGGTTCTTGATCCAGGCGAAGTACCGCAAACCCGCCGGACAGGACAAGCCAACTGACGGGCCTTCGTCACTGGCCAAGCGAGAAGGGGAGGGCCGGCCATGAAGCGTTCTTCTGCCTGGATGGTGGCGGGCTTGTTTGGTCTGTTGATTGCCGCGCTCGTTTACAGCGGTCTGAAGTATCGCGAAGCCGAGGCCCATGCGCAGCGTGCCGCGGATCAGGCGAGGCAGGTCCAGTCGATCGCACAGGAGATCGTCCAGCTCACCGATCGACCGGCGGTTGCGATGACCCAAACCGAAGAGGTGCGGCAGCTCAGCGGACTGATCGAGTCGTCCGCCATTGCGTGTGGTATCGAGAAGCAGCACATCGACAGCATCGACGCCCAGGACGCCAGGCGGATCGGCAAGACACCGTATTACAGATTGCCGACTCGCGTAAGTCTTGTCGATGTCGAGTTGCAGGAGCTTGTGGCGCTGTTGACGAAGATGGCCGAAGGCGATCACATCCGTATCGATGATTGCCGCATCGCGGCGCCGCACGCCGAGGTCGTCGGCCGGACCTGGAACGCCGAGTTTACGCTTTCGTACCTGATTTACGACCCCGTGCAGGACACCGTCCAACGCTAATACCCAACCGGATCAAACCATGCATCGTTATTGCTTACTTGCCCTTACCTTGGTCGCCCTCACCACTGGTCTCTGCGCCTGCTCGACAGGGCCGAGCACTTCTTCCGGGGGCGGATACCGCACGATCCAGACTCAGATCGGGGCGGATACCAATGAAGCAAAGAGATTAACCGCCGAGGCCGCAGCCGCCTTACGCGAAGGTAACTCCGAACGTGCCGAGAAGTTATTGCTAGACGCGCTGACTGCCGATGTGATGTATGGTCCGGCGCACAACAACCTTGGCCAGCTCTATTACCAGCAGAAGCGCTACTACGAAGCCGCCTGGGAGTTCCAGCATGCCATCCGCCTGATGCCGCACCAGCCGGTCCCCCGGAACAACCTGGGGCTGGTATTTGAGGCCACAGGACAACTCGACGAGGCCGCTGAGCAGTACGAGCTTGCAGTTGTCGAAGAGCCCGACAACGCGGTGCTGCTGGGCAACCTCGCCCGCACGCGGATCCGTCAGGGCGAGACCGGGTCCGAGGTCCGCGACCTGCTTCGGCAGATCGTGATGAAGGACACCCGCCCCGAATGGAGGCAATGGGCAGAGCGGCAACTACATCTCATGTCGGACCAGTAGCCTTATTGACCCTCTTCCCAAATCCTGATCTACGGAATCAGAGAGAATCCATCCGGGCAATGTGCCCGAGAAAGGATTTCTTGATAAAGAGACGCCATAGTTCAGAGCAGATCGTTGCGAAACTGCGTCTGGGCTTGACGCTTAAGAGGATTGCACGATGTCCGATGCCGTCGTAGTCGTTGGTTCAGGTCGCCGTGGTAGTCGGCGCTCAATCGACTAACTGTTGGAGAAGACGAGTTAGTTTTTCCAAATCATCGTCGAGCACCATTGTGTAATCCGGACGGCCGCAGTGCCCACAGGACGTCAGTAGGCCTGCCTTGAACAGCCGCGTTGCCAGATTAAACAGCGATTGCTTCACGTCCTCTTGTTCGAGCGTGGCCGCGACAATCGGTGTCGAATACTCAATGCCGAGATCGCCGCCACAGCTCGGGCACTGTCCGTTATGGCCCGCCTCAAGAGTCCGCTCAAGCCGGTTGATACGACCGTTAAGAGTCATGATCTCGATCTCGTATTGCTCTTGAGAATACCCTCCAAGGCCTCTAGGCGCTCCAGGATATCTGGTTCGGTTGGCCTGCCTAGGCAACGCTCCAACACAACCTTGGCTGCGGCCGTGTCACCTGACCTGGCTTTTTCAACGAGTTTGTAGATGATGGCCTCCATATCCTGCTCGGAGACGGCGTTGATCAGCGCAGCCCGCAGGCGGGCGACTTGACCGCCAAGCGGGTTGCCGGGTCCGCCGGGGTTGCCCTTGGTGAAGCGGCCATTGTGGTCTCGCCCGTCAGCAAACGGTGGTTTGGGGCGATCAGCCATTGTCCACCTCCTGTGAGTTGCCGCTGACGTGCTGTACCAGCGCCATGATCGTCTGCCGGATGGATTCGGGGAGATCATTCCAGGCAGTCATCAAGAGTTGTAGATCGGGCGATAAAGGGGGGCTTTCGTCGTACGGCGCACCGCTTTGCGCACCACTCCACATGGGGCCGGTGTTGCTTGATGCTCTTAAACACTTGTACTGACTTGTGTTTGCGTTCATCGCATGTGTAGACAGGAATGCCCCTGTCACGGCATCAATGATAAAGCCCGCCGAGCGCCATCGGCGGGCTTTTCTAATGCGAGTTCATCGTCAACGCCTCACACCCAGCGCACGGCCGGCAGGTGCTTGACGCGCTTGGTCTGGGGCTTGTGGTTTTTTTCTTCGCTCAGTTCGCTCATCCCCAGCACCCGGCTGACGACCAGTGTGCTGACGTCGCCCCAGTCGGTGGCGATCGGCGCGATGGTGTAGCGGAGGCGTTCGCGCAGCCGGACCACTTCGATGCAGGGCTCGTCTTCGCCGGGCCGGCGCTCTCGGGCCGAGTGCAGCAGCGGGGTGATCGAGCCGTCATTGGATTCCTGGTCGGCCGCGGCGATGCCCACGCCCGCCAGGGCCGCGTCCTCGCCGATCCGCAGGTCACGCCACTCGGTCAGCGGTACGTGGAACAGGCAGTGCCCGGCCAGCGAGCGCGGGCCGTTGCCGACGCGGAACGCCTTGACCTGGCAGCACGCCCGGCCGTCCACAACCAGCCAGTCCTCCGCCTGCCCGAGCGGGTGGGGCACGGCCGCCTCCTCGTGCTCGGCCGTGCCCACGTCCACCGCTTCGATCATGAGCTCTGAACCGATCTCTTCGGCGCCCAGGCAGCGGATCACCCGCCGACGCTTCCACCCGCGGTACTCCACCACGGTCTCACCACGTAGCGCGGCGCGGTTGGGCACGAACTTCGCCGCCACCTCGATGCTGATCAGGCCGGTCATCGGGTCGATTTCCAGCACCCGGATCGGGGCAGCAACAGACTCATCGATATACAGCCAGCCCACCATGAACCATCACTCCTTCGAGTACCGACGCACTGAAGCATACCCCACCTTTGGGGGATGTCTAACGGAATTGTGGGCGTGTGAATCTGGCGAATCTGGCGGATCGGACCCGGCCTCTAGGGCCCCGGAAGGCTATAATCCAAGTAAGCGGCAGGCTTTGCCCGCGATCGCTCTTTGACAACGGGGCCGACTGGTATCGACCGGACAGGGAACGCCCTGCGGTTGCACGTCGAGGTGTGCGTAGGCCTCGTTAAACCACGCACAAAACCATAAATGCCAACGATGAAATCGCTGGTCGGATCGGCTTCGCGCCGGCCCGTCTCGCTGCCTAATCCGTTAGACAGCAACGTCTGCTTGCCGCTCGTCGGTGGCTGTAGGCAGGCGAACGATTAGCCGACTCGCCCAACGACGACGCCTTAGCGTCCGCGGGTTAAAACTTACTCAGGCTGGCCCGCGCGGAGGCTGTCCATCTCCGACGCACGGGCGAGACGCCATGATGGACTATGCGTGTAGAAGCCCATGGCCGACTGTATCGGGACGGGGGTTCGACTCCCCCCGGCTCCATTTTCTTCATCCTCGAATCATTTCCGGGTTCTGCTCTATTCCACCTGATCCGCTGGGACGTAGATGCGTGGCCGGTCGGCGGCCCGCACCAGGTACCAAGCGCGCAGCGGGGCTCTGGGAGAGGCCTGCCAGCTTGCCGCCGCTCTCAGCAGCGCGTCCGGGTCGGGCCAGAGATCGAGGCGGTGCAGCGCGGCGGCCGATTGGACACGGTCCCCCCAGCCCGCCAGGCGGACGAGCATAGAGAGCTCCTCGGCGTCGTTACTCGGTGCGGTCTCGATGAATCCGGCCTGGAGCGCTACCGCCGCGAGGGTGGCGCGTGCCGACGCGCCGTCATCGGACGCCGCCCACGATTGCCACTGCTGCTGCAGCGCCTGCCACTGATCCAAGTCGAACAGGACGGGCTGATCGATGGCCTGGCCGGTGAGCCGCTGCAGGCGTTCGCGCGCCAGCACGCGCCGCCACCACTTGCCGTCGGTCAGTGCATCGACGGCGCTGCCGACGCCCGCGGCCCAACGCTCGTCCGGGCTGTCGCCGCCGTGTTGCTTGACCCAATCCTGCCAGGCCGACTCGAACTCCCGGCCGGTCTGGCCCGCCTGCGAGAGCTGGGTCAGTGACGCGTTGAAGAGCGCCGATTCTTTCATCTCCAGGTGCATGAGCATCGGCGTGTTGGCGCCAACCAGGCTGGGGATCGGCAGGTTGTTCGTCGCCCCGTCCTCGAACGAAAGGCCTTGCGACAGATTGAGCGTGAGCTTTAAGGGCTGGCCCGCATCATGCTGCGTGGGTTCGGCGGATCGGTTGGCTTCCCGATTCACGGTCGGCATCAGCCCGAGCCGGTCCGCCAACACGTTTCCGTTGTCATCTTGATCCAGGGCGTGCACCAGCCCTTCCCAGCGCGGGGCGGAAGCGGGCAGCCGGCCATCGATGATCGTCTCAAGCTGCCCGGCGCTGCCTCGGCCGTAGTGGATCTCTTCGTAATAGAAGATGTCGTTGCCAATGCGCTCGGCCTGCGCGTCGTAGAATTGCTCGATCGGCTTGAGCACGCGTCCACGCAGTTGCTGGACCGTAAGCAGCCGGCGAGCGTCTTCGATCACGGGCGGCGACCACTGGTCTTCGCCGAGCAGCGCCAGCAGGCAGGCGAGCTCGACGCGCTCGTCGTAGTCTTCACTCGATTGGGCACGCTGTAGCACCGCCTGCAGCGCATCGGGCCCGAAGAGGCGTGCGGACGCCCAGGCGGCTTCGAGCCCCGCGGCGTCCGGCCGGGCGATCGCACTGATGAGCGCCTCCTTGAGCATCGTGGCGCGCCAGACCGAGGCGACTCGGACGGCCCGCGCTGCGGCCTGCGGGTCTTCCGACCCGATCAGCGGTGCGAGCTGCCGGATCGATTCGTCCCAGACCGCGCTCAGGGGGACGGCGGAGTAGAGCGTGTCGGCGGCGGCATAAAACGTGGACGCATCGACGACATCCGGACCGCTGAAGATCACGCTCGTGTCGTCGTAGTATTGATCGCGCGCTGAGAGCAGCAGCTGTTCAAAGTAGGGCTGTTCGGATGCCCAGTAATCGTCCTGGAAGTAGTAGATACCCAGGCTGTACTGCTCGGTCTGCTCCTGGTCATACTCGCCGGTCTGGACCCATGCGAGCGTCAGGTCACGCTCGAGCCTGGTGAACTGGGCGCGCGTCATCTCCTCTGATTCTTCGAGATTCAGATAATAATCCCAAGGCAGGTCGGCCATCGCACCGCCGGTCTGGTTGCCGCGTTTGATCTCCTGCAGCCGCTGGGTGAGCGGTGTGTACCGTGCCTTGATCATCGATGCCTCGGAATCCGTCTCATTAACCGCGTCGGCGTTGAGCAGGTCAACAATGGAGAAGGGGTCGCCATCGATGAAGGCCTCGACGGCTTGCTCGCCCTCTGTCTGGCTTGCTTGGTACTGCTCGCGAACCAGGCCGGGGGCGATCGTCAGCGCGCTCTGCAGGGTTTGCTGGCTGATCCAGCGGGCCTGCCAGTTATCCGGGTCGTCCAGTTTATTGAACAGGGCGATCAGCGCCTCGGCGTTTTCGTCCCCGCCGGCGTGCGTGATGGCGGCGATCGCGCTGTAGAGCGAGCCGCTGCGGCTTTCGCGTTCGATCTGTTGGGTGGTGAGTGTTGCGATGCGTTGCTTGATGACTTGCAGGGCCTGCTCATCACGGTCCAGCTGATAGGCGAGCAGCGCGGTATTCAGTGCGTTTGCGGGATCCGCCTGCATGCGTTGGTGCAGGTGTTCCTTCGCCGCGGTGAGATCGCCGCCGAAGAGCTCGGTCAGCCGGTTCATGCCTGAGATCGCTTCGCCGCGTTCGGCCCAGAGCGCGTAGCTCTGCAGGTACAAACCGGCCTGGTCCGGCGGGACCGTCTCGATCAGGCCGCGGTCCAGGAACATGCCCAGGTACAGGTCGGGCTCGCCCTTGTTGTTGTCGGCCACCTGCTGCGCGAGCGCACGCACTTCCGGGTCATCGGCAGAGACGGAGGAGAAATACACGGCCTGCTGCAGCAGTTCTGGCAGTTGAAAGGCGCGCAGCGCCGGCGCGACCAGGTCGTGGTGCGCGTAGGCGTGCCGGCCGCGCTGCCAGGCCCGCGTAAAGGCCTGCTTGCGGTCGGACTGGATGGCGGCGATCAGCGCGAGCCGGGCCTCGGCGGACTGCGTGTCGCTGGGGCCGGTGAGCACGGCCCGGATCGCGTCTGCCACGGGGCCGTTTTCTCTGCCGCCGCCGGCGCAGCCGATGCACAGCAGCGCGAGCCTGGCTTTGACCTCATTCGGATCGATCGCCAGCAGCCGGTCCGGTGCGAGCTGGCGCAGCGCTTCGGCGCAGAGGTACGCGGTGTTGTCGTCGGCGGAGGTCACGCCTTTTGCGAACCGGTCGGCGTTGGCGTCGGGCAGGTTTTGTTCCGGCGCGAGGAGGTGGGCGACCGCCAGCCCGCGCAGCGCCGCGTCCGCGGTCGGCGCGTCGTCGTGGTCCAGCCACGCGGATACCAGTGCCGCGCCGTCTTCCCACTGACCCGCCGCCGACAGCAGGTAGACGCGCGCCGTCGGCGTCAGCGCCTCGATCGACGCCGGCCTGGCCTGCGGGTGCTTGGTCGTCAGCTCCGCCACCGCCAGGGTGACGCGGTCGCGCACCCCACCGCTGGCCGGCTTGATCGCAAGCAGCCTGGGCAGGTCCTCGGGTCCGAGCGCCCCGGCTGTCTGCGCGACCAGGGCCGACTGGATCGGCGCGGGCAGCTGATCGATCGCCTGCTCAAGCGCCGCGTCTTTGCCCGCACGGTTCAGCCAGCCGACGAGCTTGCCCCAGCTCGGATCGACCTCGGTATCCTCTTCCAAGACCACTTGCAGCACCATCTCGACGATCTCGTTGCCCGGCTCGGGGATCTGGATCAGGGTCGAGATCGCCTCCCGCTGCTCGATGGAGTTGCCGTTCCTCAGGGCGCCGATGATCTGTTTCTGAATGCTCGCCGGGTCGATCGAGAGCAGGAGCTGCTGGTAGTACTGGGCCTGGCGTTTTTCGTAGCTGTCGGACGAGGCCTGCGAGAGCTTGATCTGCTGCTTGAGCAGGGGGATAAGCTTGTCGTTCTTCTTCGTGCGGATCAGGTTGCTGATGATGTCGCGCCGGTCGTACGAATCCAGGTCGGGCGATTCGAGCAATGCCTGGCCGATGTCGATCGCGGCGTCGGGGTTGGTGTCGACGAGCTGCTCGATCATCCGCCGGCCGTAGTAGCGGCCTTCATCCAGCACCTTGCGTTTGACCAGGTCGATCGCCGGCTGGGAACCCGAGGACGCCAGGCTGATGAAGTAGTCCTGGTGGCGGTAGATCTCGAAGCCCTCGGAGAAGGCCAGCGCGGCATCGACCAGCTCCGCGTCGCCGACCTGCAGCATGACGACGCACAGATGGGTCAGGAGGTAGGTGTCGTCGCGGTGGTCCTGACCGATTTTCAGCAGGTCCACGCCCTCGAGCAGGCCGCCGTGCTCGGCCCGCGCGGCGAACAGGCCCGCCGCCATGCGCCCCGGCGCCCCGGACCGGATCGCTTCTTTGAGCAGGGTGTTGACCTGCTCGCCGCGGTCCTGGTCGAGCGTGTACAGCAGCGCCGCCGCCCGGACCCTGGCGAGCGGGTCTTTGTAGGTAAGTGCCTGTCGGACTTGTTCCAATGCCGCATCATTGAGTTTGGGCTCGGGCTCGGGCTTGGGCGCGGGCGTGTGCCCTTCCAGACGCAGGAGGAATTCGGCTTCCGATGCTTCCCTGCGGTACGGCAGGTCGTCTTGCCCGAAGCTGTCTTCGACCAGCAGGCTGCCGATCATCGCCAGCGCGCGGTTGACGATCGCGGGGTCTTCGTCATCGAGCGCATCGAACAGCGCGGTATCGGCCTTGATGTTGAAACTCTGGTAGATCAGGTTGATCCGCCAGGTGCGCTGCTCGGGGTCGCCCTGAGCCAGGCCCCGGTCCAGCTCGGCCGGCAGTTGATAACTGCTCATGCTGTATCGGCCGAAGTTGGTCCACACGGTTGCGCGGACATCCGGGTCCTCATCCAGCAGCAGCGGGGCGACGGCGGGGACGAACTGCTCTTCATTGGATCGGTCCGACGCGAGGTAGATCGCGGTCGTCCACTGCGGGCGCAGCGCGGCGTCTTTGATGATCGCGTTGAGCCGCTTGTCAACACCGGCGTCCTTTTCGTACGCGCTGAGGTAGGTCAGCCAACGCGCGGCGTCGTCGTGCTCGCCGGCCTCGGTCGCGGCCTCGTACAGCGCGGTGATCCGTTCGTAGGCTCTGCGGTCCTGCAGGCTCGCGAGCGTCTCCAGGCCCGCCGACTCTTCGATCGAGCCGTCTTCGATGAGCTTCCACACGTTCGCGGCGGCGCCCGGCGTCTTGAGCTTGGCGACCAGGCGCAGCGCGTTAGCGCGGATAAACGGCTCGGGGTCGGTCAACAGCGGCGTGATGGTGTTGCCCAGGTCGCTGGACTCGTCGTAGCGGTAGATGTCCTCGAGCGCTTCGAGGCCCGCGGCGCGGACACGCCAGCGCGGGTCCTTGAGCGCGCGCTGGATCAGGCCGATGGCCTCGCTGTTGCGCGTGTAGCCCGCGGTCATCAGCACGGTGCGCTGGACCTCCGCGTGCTCGGTCTTCTCAAACAGCTGTGTCAGCACATCGATGTCGGCCTGGCCGATCTCGCCCAGGCCCGCGACCGACAGCAGCACGACCGACTTGTCGTCTGAGTTCAGCGCCGCCTGCTGCAGCGCCCGGCCCGCCGCCTCGGGGTCGAATGTCTCACCGATCAGCACCATGCCGTCGATCCCGCGCTCGCGGATGTACTGGTCCCGGTCGGCCAGGCACTCGACAAACAGCGGCAGGAACCCGGCCTGCGGGGCGCTGATCAGCCCGTCGATCATCTCGCGCCGCGGCTTGCGGTCTTCGCCGGCCATCACCGCGGGCAGGTTGGGGTGTTGGTGCAGCAGCACGCTGCTGCACACCAGGCGCCAGCGCAGCCGCCGCGCCATCGCACCGGCCCGGGTCCGCATGTCGAAGTCGTCCGACAACGCCGCGAGCTTCAGCGGCACCAGCGACGCCTCGCCCAGCTCCGCGAGCGAACGCTCGATCCGCGCAATCGCCTGGTCGTCGGCGTCCGCGAGCTCGGCGATCAGCGCTTCGGCCTCTCGGCGCTGCTGCTCGGCCCGGATCAGCGCCTCGGGGTCGGGCGCGTGTTCGTCGTCGGCCGGCGGCTCGATTGGAGAGTCGGTCGGCCGGTCCTCGGTTTTTCCCGCGTCGCCGCCGATCGTGTCGCCCAGCTCGATGCGCTCGAGCTGGGCCTTGATCTGTTCGAGGACCGCGTCATCGAGATGCGGGTTGTCGCGCTTGAGCTGCTCGAGCAGGCCGGCCATCTCGGGCGACAGTTCGGGCGATTCTTCTTTGGCTTCTTCCGCGGCATCGCCGGCAGGGGTGTCGGCCGATTCGTCCGCCAGTTCAACCACTTCGGTGGGTTCGTCGTCCTGCGCATAGGCGAGCGGCGACAGCCATGCGGCGGCCAGCAGCGAAGCGGTCGGGAAGCGTCTGATCAGCCGGTTCGCCCCGTTGCGGCGGTGTCGCATGTCGGTTCCCTCGGTGTTTAACGCGGCGCCCGCGGCGCGGTCTTACCCTCTTCCTCGCCGTCGAGTGTACCCGCGTTATCTTGCGGCGCGGGCTTTGGCGCGGCGCGCTCCGGGCGGACCGAATCGAGCCAGTCGCGCCAGGCCTTGGCCTGCCCGGCACGCTCCTTTGGATCGAGGAACGGGTCGTATGGGATGACCTGGCCGGTCGTTTCCTTGAGCAGGTCGTAGGCCGCGGCGCGCACGGCGAGCTTGCGGTGGCCCAGCGCTTCGACCAGCCCCCGCCAGGCGCCCGGGCCCATCGCGACCAATCGGTGGCGCGTCTCATCGGCGCCGATCGGGTCGGGCACGGCGATGAGCTCGACGATGCGCAGGACGGTATCGGCAGGAACGTCCTCTCCTTCCGCGATCCGGGTCGCTTCTGCGACCAGCTCGAGCAGCTGCTCGTGCCGCCCGCGCATCGTGCCGGCCTGCGTGGCCTTGTCGGCGTAGTCGTTGAGCAGGCCGGTCAGGCGCTGGGCGGAGACCAGCCCGCTGGTCGTGTGCAGCGGCTCACCCTTGTTGTTGAGGAAGATGATCGTTGGCACCGCGCGGACATCGAACATCGCGGCGATGCTTGGGTTCTTGTCGATGTCGATCTTCGACCAGGTCATCGCGCTGCCGGCCTTGCGGATGTCCGGGTCGTTCAGGTCCGTGTGCTCGAGCTTCTTGCAGGCCGTGCACCACTCGGCGCCGAAGACCAGCACCGTGCCCTTGTCGTTCGCGACGCCGTTGGC
>JANQKT010000260.1 GCA_028280965.1 Phycisphaeraceae bacterium | reverse complement strand
CGGTCCGCAACCACCCCCGGCCGGGCTCGGACGAGCAGCTCGCGCTGGCCCAGCGGCTGGTGGACCGGATGCTGGCCTCGAGCGTGGGCGGGGAGGCGGCAGACCTGCTCGGCGACTTCTACTTCGAGCGCGGCAACTTCGCCCGCGCCGGGCGCAACTGGACGCTCGCGCTGGTGCACGGCTCGGCGACCGGGCGCGACGCGCTCCGGCTTCAGGTCAAGCAGGCCTGGGCCGCGGCGCGCGGTGGCGAACGGGACGAGGCACGCCGACTCTACGAACAGCTTTCGGCCCGCTACGGCGAGGCGGTGCTGACAATCGGCGGAAACGAGGTCGATGCGATCGCGATGATCGGGCAGGCGCTGGACCTCGGCGGGTCGGGCCGGGCGGATGAAATACCGCAGGCGCCCCGGCCCGCGCTGAGCATGCCCAGACCCGGCGCACGGCCGGCCTGGAACACGAAGTTTCTCAGCGAGAAGAACGTATCGCTGACCAAGAAACCGCGGCAAGACCGCTACTACTACTACGGCCGGGTGCCGAACCCATTGATGCGGCACGTCCCGCCGGTCGTCGCCGATGACAAGGGCGTCTATTTCCACTGGCTGGGCGTGGTGTTCGCGCTGGACCGGGAGACCGGCAAGATCCTCTGGCAGGACGGGTCGGTCGGCGAGACCGCCGGGACCGTGCCGTTGCGGCAACACACCGGCGCGTCGGACCCGCGCAGCTATCAGGTTGCGCTCGCCGGCGAGTCCCTGCTGGTCATCAACACCTCGCCGGACGACGAGCGGTACAACCGGTTCGCCCTGAGGGCGTACGACAAGGCCAGCGGCGCGACGCTCTGGGCCAGCACGCGGCGTGAGGATTGGCGGCTGCACATCGGCGACAAGGCACACGACGCATCGGTCCTCGGGCAGGTGCTGGTGACCGACACCGCCGGCTACGCCGTGGTCCACCCGCGCAGCATGACAGACTGCTTCCTCCGGCGGTTCGATCCGGCGACCGGCAGGGTCGAGTGGACGATGCCGCTGGGCATGGCGGACGCGCTGGTGTTCGACGACGAATCGAAGCGCATGCCACAGCCTTTGTTGCTGGCGGGCAAGGGGCTGGTCTACGTGCTGACCAACAACGGCGCGTTGGTCGCGGTGGACACCGCGGCGGGCCAGATCGACTGGGGCCTGACGATGGGTGTGCCCTTCGGCGCGGGCGCAGGCGCGTCCAACCCGTGGAACGGCTGGAACAGCCCGCTGCACACCAAACTCGACAAGATGGCCAACCCCAACGGCTCGGGCTCGGTCCTGCTGCACGACGGTGTCCTGTATGCCAAGCAGCACTACGGCACGACGCTGTTCAGCATCGACCCGCAGACCGGGCGGCTGCATTGGTCGCGCGACGGCCTGGACCGCGACGCGAGGCTGGTCGGGATCAACGCCCGGCGCTTCTTCCTGGCCAGCAACAAGATCCGCGGCTACGAATTGGACGGCGACCGGGACCTCGTCTGGAACAACACCAACAACACCTACAAGCATGACCAGGCCGGCGCTCTCCTCATGGGCGAGCACATCCTCATGCTGGGCAAAGACGAGCTGCGTCTGGCCCGGATCGACAACGGCGACTTCGAGAAGAACCCGGTGTTCGAAGACGAGGACTACCTGGGCCGCAGCGGCGGGCGTCTGTACCGCTGGGACAACCTGCTGGTGTGTATCAACCGCACGCAGATCACCGCGTACCGGCTCGAACCGGACAACGACAACCAACCCTGAAGGAACTGAACATGCTCCCACGCCTGTTGATCGTTCTCGCGCTGCTGGCCGCCGCCGGCCTGCCCGCCTCCCGTGCCTTCGCGGCGGAGGGTCAGACCATCACCGTCAGCGCGGTTGGCGAGGCCGAGGCCCGGCCGGACACCCTCGTGCTCAGCGGGCTGATCAGCGAGTCGAGCCCGAAGATGAAGGACGCGGTGACCGCGTTCAACGACACCCGTCGGCGGGCGCTGTCGGCGGTCAACGAGGTCGGGCTCGAGAACCTGGAGATCACCACCAGCGCGCTGTCGATCAGCCTGGCCAACGGGATGAGCGAGTTCAACGACTTCGGCATCGAAGAAGAAGAAGAACCGCTGCCCGAGGGCGCGCTGACCGTCAGCCAGTCGGTCACGCTCACCGTCAAGGGCCTGGCCGAGATGGAAGAAAAGGCCGTGATCGACCTGGTCGTGAGCGTGATTGATGCGGCACGCGAGGCGGGGATCAACCTCTCGGCGATGGATCAGCAAACCATGATGCTGATGCGGATGGGATGGGGCGCCGAGATGCCCGACACCGCGGCGGTGTTCAAGCTCGGCGACCCCGAGGCGCTGCGCAAGGAGGCGACCCGGGCCGCGATGGACAAGGCCCGCGCCGATGCGCAGTTCCTCGCCGAACTGGCCGGCGGCAAGCTCGGGCGTGTCGTGGCGATCAGCGACGGCCCGGCGGGCGACGACGAGCAGTTCAACCCGTACGCCGCGTTCTACGGCATGATGGAAGAGGAGATCGAGTTCGGCAGCTCGAGCTTCGAGCCGATCAAGGTCGTCCGAGCCCTGAGCGTCAAGTTCGAGCTGATTCTTGAGTAAACGGGTTTGCCGCTGCTGAACCCCGCGGCCCGCCCGTGCGTCTGTATGTTGTCCGCCTCCCGCCAATCCGTTTGGGGAACACTATGCCAACCAAGCCCACACTGCTGACCGCCGCCCTCACCGCCGCCCTGCTCGCCCCCGGCGGGCCCGCCCCCGTCGCCCAGGATGAACCGGCCCAGCGCGCCCCCGCCGAGCCGGCCGGCGACGCCGAGGCCCCCGCGCCCGAGTCCGCCGAGGACGACCTGGACCTGGTCTTCGACGACGAGGGGAACCTCCTGCCCAAGCACTTCAACGAGCGGACACAAAAGGCGATCGAGGCGGGCCTGGATTTCCTGGCCCGCAACCAATCGGCGGACGGCAGCTTCCGCAACACACGCGACGGCGCGGTCTACCCCGTTTCGATGACCTCGCTGGCGGGGATCGCGTTCCTGGCCGGCGGCAACACGACCAGCCGCGGGCCCTACGCCGACAACGTCAAGAAGATCGTCCGGTACCTGCTCTCGCAGGCCGACCCCAACACGGGCATCATCGCCGCGGGCAGCGAGAACGGCCGGACGATGTACCCCCACGGCTTCTCGATGCTGTTCCTCGGCATCGCGTACGGCATGGAGAGCGACGAAGCCGTGCGCGACCGGATGAAAACCGTCATCGAGCGCGGCATCAAGCTGATCGCCTCGGCCCAATCGCCGATGGGCGGGTGGTACTACACGCCCAACTCCGGGGACGAGGGCTCGGTCACGGTGACCCAGCTCCAGGCCCTGCGCGCCGCGCACAACGCCGGCTTCGTCGTCCCCGAGGACGTCATCGACAAGGCGATCCAGTACCTGGAGCTGTGCCGGACGCCCGAAGGCGGGATCCGCTACTCGTTCCGCTCGGGCAACTCGACGCGCCTGCCGATCTCCGCCGCGGCGCTGCCGTGCATGTACTCGACCGGCGACTACGAGTCGGAGATGGCCGAGGCCTGCCTGGCCTACGTCTTCCGCGAGTACTGCGAGGGCGACAACAACAACTCGTGGAACAAGCGCGGCGGCCACACCTTCTACGGCCACTACTACGCCGCACAGGCCTTCTACCAGGCCGGCGACAAATACTGGGACCGCTATTTCCCAGCAGCCCGCGATCAGCTCCTTAACCTGCAGGGCCAGGGCGGCGAGGGGGCGTGGAACGGCGACCACGTCGGCCCGGTCTACGGCACGGCGATGGCGCTGACCATCCTCCAGCTGCCCTACAAATACCTGCCGATCTATCAGCGCTAAGCAGGACGCCTCAAGCCCGCTATGCACCAGTAGTGCCTGTATTCTTTCCGCAGAACCGCTGCAAAACTTGCATCGTAACACTGCGACAACACTCGGAGACCCCGCCTTGACCGATACCAACACCGCGACTGTCCAGGCCCCGGACATGCAGGACCTGGAGACCCTCAAGACCGCGTACGACAACATCCGCGAGCAGATCGGCAAGGTCATCGTCGGCCAGGAAGAAGTGATCGAGCAGCTGCTCGTCTCCATCTTCGCCCGCGGCCACTGCATGCTCGAGGGCGTGCCCGGCCTGGCGAAGACGCTGCTGGTCTCCACCCTGGCCAAGTCGCTGAGCCTCGACTTCGCCCGTGTGCAGTTCACGCCCGACCTCATGCCATCGGACATCACCGGCACCGAGATCATCGAGGAGAACAAGACGACCGGCCACCGCGAGTTCAAGTTCGTGCACGGCCCGGTGTTCACCAACGTCCTGCTCGCCGACGAGATCAACCGCACACCCCCCAAGACCCAGGCCGCGCTGCTCGAAGGGATGCAGGAGCGCCAGGTCTCGGCCGGCGGCAAGCGCTACCCGCTGCCCGACCCGTTCTTCGTCTTGGCGACGCAGAACCCCATCGAGCAGGAGGGCACATACCCGCTGCCCGAAGCGCAGCTGGACCGCTTTTTCATGAAGATCTTCGTCAACTACCCGACGCCGGAAGAAGAGAAGGCGATCTACAAGATGATGACCGGGGCGCCGGTCCAAGAGCCCCAACCCGTGCTCGGCGGGGACGAGGTCTTGCGCCTGCAACAGACCGTCCGCCGGGTGCCGATCAACGACCTCTTGCTCGACTACGTGATGCGGCTGATCCGCGCGACGCGGTACGCCCAGGCCGAGGCGCCCGACTTCATCAAGCGCTGGCTCTTGTGGGGCGCCGGCCCGCGTGGCGGCCAGGCACTGATCATGGCCGCCAAGACCCGCGCCGCGCTGCAGGGCCGGCCGGAGGTGAGCGTCGAGGACCTGCACGCGATGGCCGTGCCGGTGCTCCGCCACCGCCTGGTCGTGAACTACAACGCCGAGGCCGAGGGCGAGAACGCCGACTCGGTCGTCAAGCGCCTGATCGAGGCGATCCCCGTCGGCGCCGATGCGGGCGCGACCAACGCGGCGGTGCAGCGCACGCTGGCATCGTCGTGACTTGCCTCCCTCTCCCTTTCAGGGAGAGGGCTGGGGTGAGGGTCTGGCTGTCAATCAGCAAGCTGCTTATCTCAGGCCGTGGTTGTTTCACCCTTCACCCTCACCCCGGCCCTCTCCCTCAAGGGACAGGGGGCAAAGCCAATCGCCACGATGCCCGCAATCTCCAAACTCCTCGACCCGACCGTCCTCTCGCGCATCAACCCGCTGGGGTTCAAGGCCGCGCGCGTCGTCGAGGGGTCGATCACCGGGCTGCACCGCTCGCCGATGCACGGCGTGTCGCCCGAGTTCGCCGAGCACCGCGAGTACACGCCGGGCGACGACGTGAAGAACCTGGACTGGAAGGTCTGGGCCAAGTCCGACCGCTACGTCATCAAGCGTTACGAAGAAGAATCGAACCTGCGTTGCACGATCATGCTCGACGCCTCGCGCTCGATGCAGTACGCCGGAAAAGACGCGCAGAACGGCCGGAGCAAGTTCGAGACCGCCGCGACGATCGCCGCGTGCATGATGGACCTCTTGATGAAGCAGCGCGACGCGGTCGGGCTGATCACCATCGACACCAAGCCCCGCGCCGTCCTGCAGCCCAAGGCGACCAAGCGGCAGGCGGCGCAGATCCTCGACACGCTCGAGTCCACCAAACCCGGCGGGGAGACCGACCTGGGCCCGGTCATCGTCCGCGCCGCCGACCAACTCAAGCGGCGTGGGATGATCCTTGTGCTGTCGGACCTGCTCTGCAACCTCGATACGCTGTACGAATCGCTGGGCAAGCTCCAGCACAACGGCCACGAGGTCGTCGTCCTGCACATCCTCGACGGTGAGGAGATCGACCTGCCGTTCAACGACTCGATCATCTTTAAAGACATCGAAGGCAGTGAAGAAGTCTTCGGCGAGCCTTGGGCCTTCCGCAAGGCCTACCAGTCCGCGATGAACGAGTTCGTTGACACCGTGACGCGCCGCTGCCAGTTCGCCGGGATCGACCACATCCTGATCCGCACGGACCAGGACCTGGGCCAGACGCTGGCGCAGTACCTGCACCGCCGGCAACGCATGGCGGCGACGACCGCGGGCCGCGGCCGCATCGGGGGGAGCGTGGTATGAACAAGCGGCTGGGTTCAACTCCTGGGGTGCTGCTGGATTGGCCCCCTCTCCCTTCCAGGGAGAGGGCCGGGGTGAGGGTCCAGCGCGGTCCCAACAGTGAACTGCTGAGCAAGCCGTGGTTCGTACCGCGCCCCACCCCCATCCCCCGCCTTCTCCCTGAAAGGGAGAGGGAGCCCAAGTGTTGCGAGTCTATTTTTAACAGGGGTACCGCTTGCCGTTCCTAGCACCACTGCTGCTGTTCGGGGCGATCTTCGCCTCGGCGCCGATCATCATCCACCTGCTCAACCGCCGAAGGTTCAAGCTGGTCGAGTGGGCGCCGATGGAGTACCTCAAGCTCACGCTGCGCACCAACCGCAGGCGGCTTCAGCTCGAGCAGTGGATCCTGCTGGCGATCCGCACGCTGGTGATCCTGCTGCTCATCTTCGCCGTCGCCCGGCCGTTCCTTTCGGGCAACGCCGCCGCGGCCTGGCTCTCATTGGGCGGGCGCACCAGCCGGGTCATCCTGATCGACGACTCGCTGTCGATGGGCCTGACCAACTCGGGCGAGTCGGCGTTCGGCCAGGCGACCGAGCAGGCCGCGACGCTCATCGAATCGATCGGCTCGCAGGACGCACTGACGGTCGTGACGACCTCGTCGATCACCGCGCCGATCCAGCGTGACTCGACGATGAACACCGACGAGGCAGCGGCCCTCGCCGAACAGGTGCGCGACCTCGAAACAACCGAGTCGGCGAACAACTGGGCGGCGACCCTCAGCGAGTTGGCGGACCTGCTGGAAGGCACGGCGCACAGCAGCAAGGAAATCCGCATCTTCACCGACCAGCGCGCCTCGGGCTGGTCCGCCGACGCCGCGGATCAGGCGGCCAAGCTCGAGAAGCTGGGCGTGCGGGTGGTCATCGTCAACGTCGGCCAGGACGCGCCGGGCAACGCGACGCTGGCAGAGCTGTCGCAATCGACCGGCGTCGCGCTGGTCAACACGCCGATCGAGTTTGTCGCGAAGATCGATGCCGACGGTGACCCGCAGTTCAAGGTGGACTACGCGACGCTGCTGGTAGACGGCGAGGACACGCCGATCAAGCTGCCCGACGTCGCCGCCGGCCAGAAGGGCGTGCCGCTCAAGCTGACACACACCTTCGACACGCCCGGCACACACACGATCGAATTGAAGCTGCCCGACGACGCGATGCCCGGCGACAACACGCGTTCGCTGACCGTCGAGGTCGCCGAGTCGGTCCGCATCCTGCTCGTCGATGGCGAGCCGGGGATCGCGGCGCGCGACAGCGAGGTGTACTTCCTGGCCCAGCAGCTCTTTAGCGGCAGCACACCGATCAAGACGACCGTGCTGCCCGACTCCGAGTGGTTCAACCAGCCGGGCGTGGGCAACTACGACCTGGTCGTGCTCGCGAACGTTGAGAAGATCCCGCCAAACCGCGTCGAGCAACTCAAGGCCCTGGTCGAAGCGGGCATGGGCCTGGTCGTGTTCCCCGGCGACCAGGTCGACCCGACCAGCTACAACAGCACGATGTACGCCGGCGGGACGGGCCTGCTGCCCGCGTCGATCGAGTTCGGCGAAGCGGTCGAGGCCGAAGGCCTGATCATCGAACAGCTCGACAACACGCCGATGCCCGTGCTCGCGCAGGTCTACCGCGACAAGCCCCGGCTGTTCGCCCGCCCGGCGCCTGAGAAGGTCCTGAAGGTCGGCCTGCCCGACCTCTCGGAGCGGTCGGACATCCGTGTCCTGGCGCGTTGGAACGGCCCGGGCCTGCCACCGGCGGCGATCGAAAAGTTTGTTGGGCAGGGGCGCGTCATCCTCTGGACGGTGACGGCAGACAAGTCGTGGAGCGATTGGCCCAATGAAGCCTCGTTTATTGTGGGGACGCGCGAAGTGGCCTTGAATATCGCCGGGGTCAGCGGCGCGACGGGCAACCTCACCGCCGGCCAGCCGATCCGCCAGCGGGTCAGCGCGT
The DNA here is from genome assembly GCA_028280965.1 of Phycisphaeraceae bacterium. Lineage (GTDB taxonomy): Bacteria > Planctomycetota > Phycisphaerae > Phycisphaerales > Phycisphaeraceae > JAHQVV01. The sequence continues at coordinate 29,532 of JANQKT010000260.1, read as the reverse complement.
CCAACCCGCCGAGCCGCGCGGACGTGGTGAAGCCCGGCGACGAGAAAACACACCCCGCCGAGATCGACCGCGCCGACGCCAAGCGCCCGCAGATCGTTTACCGCGACACGCACCGGGCCGGGCTTTATGAGCTGACCTGGGACATGCCCGGGCGCGACGACGACCGCACGCAGTGGTTCGCGCTGAGCCCGGACGGGCGCGAGAGCGACCTCCGCCGGCTGTCGCAGGAAGAGTTTGAGCAATTGCTGCCGGGCATCGACGCCGAGTTCATCGACGCGACCGACCCGTCCACCGGCGGGGCGCAGCGCGAGATCTGGCGGACGCTGGCGATGCTGCTGCTGGGTTTTGTTGTCATTGAAAGCGCGTTCGCCGCGTGGGTGGGCAGGGAACACTAAGCGATGATGGATGCGCTCTACTGGCTGTTGGGGGTCGAGCCCGAAGACTGGGCGGAAGGCGGCGCGTGGTCGCTGCATTGGCTCGGCGCGCCGCGCGGGGGCGACACGGTCTTCTTCATCCTGCTCGGCTGCGTCGCGGTGTCCCTGCTGTTCTGGTGGCTGTACCGGCGCGAGGGCGGGCAGATGTCGCGCTTTGTGCGTGGGCTGCTCTTGTCGCTGCGCATCTTCGTCTTCGGCCTGGTGCTGGTCATGCTCTTCGAGCCGGCGCTCGTGCTCAGCCGGGTCGAGCAGAAACCCAGCGAGCTGCTTGTGTTGGTCGACACCAGTCAGTCGATGGGCCTGAGCGACGCGTGGGTCGACCCGCAGGACGCGGCCGACGCGGCACGCGTCACCGGTTTAGACAGCGTCAGCGAGCTGTCGTCCACACAGCGCATCCAGCTCGCCCAGCGGCTGCTCGACAGCGAACTGATGCAGCAGCTCGCGAAGGACGGCGAGCGCAACCTGCACATCCACACCTTCGACGAACGCCTGGGCGGGGCCGAGCTCGACCTCGGCGACGCGTCGAACATGCTAAGGCTCGGTGGGCGCTCGACCGCGATCGGCGAGGCGCTGCAGCAACTGCTGCAGGCCTACCAGGGCAAGGACCTGGCCGGCGTGGTCCTGCTGACCGAGGGCCAGAACACGACGCCCAACTCGCTGTCGATGCGGGCCGCGGGCCGGTCGGCGGGCGAGGCGGGCGTGCCCATCTTCCCCGTCGGCATCGGCACGCCGCAGGGCCCGCGTAACGCGACCGTCATGAAGCTCGAGGGCAACGACGTCTGGTTTGTCAACGACGCGGCGAAGCTCACCGCCGTCGTCTCCGCGCGCGGGCTCGAAGACGAGCCGGCGACGCTCGTGCTCGAACGCCTGGCCGCGAACGTGGACGACCCGACCGATGAAGACTGGGAGCAGGTCGATTCGGTCGACATCGAGCTCGGCGAGGACGCGACGCCCAAACGCTACGGCTTCGACCTCCTGCCCAGCGAGAAGGAAACGATCATCTACCGCGCCCGGCTTGAAGAAGTGGCCGGCGAGATCGACCCGGACGACAACGCGTCGCTGAAACAAGTCAACGTGATCTACGACAAGACGCGCGTCCTGTTCATCGCCGGCTACACCTTCCCCGAGGTGCAGTTCATCCGCAACGCGCTGATCCGCGACGAGACGGTCGAGGTCTCGACCTGGCTGCAGACCGCGTCCAGCCGGTTCCGCCACCCCGGTAACGACCCGATCCGCCGGCTGCCGATCGACATCACCGAGCTGGCGGGCGGGACGAAGAACGGGCAGGTGTTCGCCGGCTACGACTGCGTCGTCGTGTACGACCCGACGCCCGCGAAGTGGCCGGCGGGCTTCGGCGAGCTGCTGACCGAGTTTGTCTCCGAGCGCGGCGGCGGGCTGGTCTACATCGCAGGCGAACGCTACACCCAGGAGATGTTCAACCGCAGGGGCGACCCGGCCGTGGGCTACATGGACCTCCTGCCGGTCGTCCGCGAGCCGGGCCTGTTCCGCACCGCGACGCAGATGGAGCTGACGCGCTCGCGCCCGTGGAAGCTGAAGATCACCGAGTCGGGCCTGCGCGACCCGGTGTTCACCTTCACGCGCGACCCGGTGAAGAACAAGAAGGTGCTCGACCAGCTGCCGGGCATGATGTGGCACATGCCCGTCTCGCGCGAGAAACCTGGCGCGACCGTCCTTGCACGCCACGCCCACCCGGGCATGACCGTTGACGTCGGCGGGCGGCAGGAGCAGGAAGTCCTCATGGCGACCCAGCTCGTCGGGCCCGGGCGCGTGCTGTACATCGGCTTCGACTCGACCTACCGCTGGCGCTTCGTCAGCGAGAAGGTGTTCGACGGGTTCTGGGCCCGCGTCGTGGACCGGGCGGGATTCATGAAGCAGCTCGGCGGGCAGCACCCCTACCGCGTCAGCACCGACAAGCAGAGCTACGAACCGGGCGACGAGGTCACCGTCACCGCGAAGTTCATTGATGAGGGCCAGGTCGACGCGGGCATGCTCTCGCTGTTCGCGCAGGTCCAGACCGGGCAGGACGACCCGATCGAGCTGACGCTGGCGCCGGCGGGCGACGGCGTGACCTTCGAGGCCCGCTTCATCGCCGAGCGGGCGGGCGATTACCTGGTCCGCGTCTGGCCGGGCGAGACAAGCGCCCAGCGCGCCGCCAAACCGAACACACACGCGTTCACCGTCGCCGTGCCGGACTTCGAGACCCGCAACCCCACGCTCGCGGGCGACGAGCTGCGGGCGCTGGCGGTCGCCAGCGGCGGGCAGTATTTCGCCCTGGGCCAGGCCGACCAGCTGCCCGACGCGCTGACCGTGGGCCTGGTGGACAACGAGCTGATCCACTCCGACGAGGTGTGGAACGCCCCGCTGTTGATCCTGATCTTCCTCACCGCGATCATCGCCGAGTGGATCATCCGCAAGCGGGCCAGATTGGTGTAACGACTGAACCGCGACGCGCCGCTGCGCGTCAGAGAACCGAACACGATGAGCACACTCAACGCCCCGCCCCCGTCGTCCGACCTGCCCGGCATGCAGCAGAAGCTGACCGCCCGGCTGATGCGGCTGGGCGCGCGCATCCGCACGCGCATCGCATTCGATGCGCTGGTCCGCGGGCTGGCGGTCGTGCTCGCGCTGCTGACGCTGTCGGTCGTGCTCGACTTCTGGCTCGAGCTGAGCCGGCCGATCCGCGTGCTGTACTGGCTGGCAACACTCGCCGGCGGAGCGCACTTCCTCTACCACTACGGCATCAAGCCGCTGCGCAGCCGGCTCGGGCCGGTGGAGGTCGCCGAGGCGGTGGACGTCGCCCACGGCCACGCCGGCACACAGCAGCTCGCGCCGCGCGTCGCGACGGTGCTGCAGCTGCCCGAGATGTTCGGCGATGAAGAAGCGCTGTCCGGGCAGATGATCCACGACGCCGTCGGCCGCAGCTACCGCTCACTCGAAGACACCGACTTCGGCGCCGCGCTCAACAGCAAGCACATGATGCAGTGCTCGGTGGTGCTGCTCGCGGCGCTGATCGTGCCGGGGATCGTCGGCGGGGTGATGAACAGCGTCGGCGAGAACGTGCTGGGCACCTGGGCCCAGCGCTGGTTCATGCTCGCCGACACGCCCTACCCCCGGAACACCACGATCGAGGTGCTCGGGCTGGATGAGGACGGCCGGCTGGTCATCCCCGCGGGCGAGAACTTCACGATCCGCACGACGATCACGAACAAGGACGAGTCCGAGATCAAAGAGGCCCGCCTGGTGCTCCGGCCCGAGCAGGGCAAGAAGCGCACCGAGGCGTTGGCGAAGTTCGACCCGACCGACTTCCGCCTGGACATGACCCCGCTGACCGAGCCGGCGGTGGCGACGGTGCGTGCCGGCGACCAGGAGCTGCGCTTTGAGATCGTCCCCGCCGCCCGGCCGAGGCTGACCGGGCTCAAACTCAGCCACAAGCACCCCGGCGAGCCGGCGGACGCCAAGCCGACCGTCATCGACTTCAACGGCGCCGAGGGCGAGGTCTCACTGCTGGAGCTCAACGAGGTCGAACTCGTGCTGACCGCGAACGTCGCGATCGCCGAGGCGCGGTACGTGCTGGATGAGAACCGCGACGAGGACGCCCCGCCGCTGCCGGCGATCAGGCAGACCGGCGAGAACGAGTTCACCCTCAAGTGGACACACAAAGAGCGCCAACGCTTCCGTATCGAGCTCGTCGGCAAGCAGGCCGGGCTGATCAGCCAGCCGATCCCGATCAGCGTCGGGCTCAAGATCGACCGCAAGCCGAGCGTGCGCGTGCGGTCGTCCGGCGTCGGCCCGCGCATCACGCCCAACGCGCTCATCCCGCTCACCGAGATCAAGGCCAGCGACGACATCGGCGTGCGCGACCTGTCGCTCATGATCGCCCGCGAGCGTACCGGCAGCGACGACAAGGGCCGCAAGGACTTCGACCCCATCCTCCGCTATGAAGATGAGGGCGCGATCCAGCGCGAGGTGCTGGACAAACACGAGCTGGAAGTCGATCAGTTCGAGGTCCGCCCGACGGACGTCTTGCGGGTCACCGGCGTGGCGACCGACGACCGGTACGTCGGCCGGCAGACCGGCGAGTCCACAACGCTGACCTTCCGCATCGTGACGCACAAGGAGCTGTTCCGCGAGATCATCGCCCGCCAGCAGCAGGCCCGCGCCGCGTTCCGCCAGGCGATCGAGAACAGCAGGGACGTCCACGCGAGCCTGCTGCAGGCGAAGAACGGCACCGAGGCGCTGGCGCAGGAGCGCCGGTTCCGCTCGATCCGCCGAGAGGTCTGGAAGGTCAGCAACGAGCTGGCGAAGTCGGCCGAGGAGATGCGGCTCAACCGCTTGGGCGGGACCAAGGAGGACGGCAACCAGGCCTACGAGTCGATGCGTGAGATGATCCTGGACCCGCTGGCGAAGCTGCACTCGCAGACGATGGAGGCCCAGCTGCAGGCCCTGTTATCGGCCCAGGACGCGGACGCCGCCGGGCTCGCCGAAATCGCCGACAATCAACAGGAGCTGATCAACGAGATGAACAACCTGCTGGCCCGGATGGACCGGTGGGATGAGCTGCTGGATGCGATCAACCAGCTCTCGGAGGTCATCGATCAGCAGGAACAGCTCAAGGACAAGATCGACAAACTGATCGATGAGCAGATCGACGATCTTTTTGATGAATAGCGACGTAGAATCGAGATGCCACCTCACCTCTAGGGGATCTGCCATGCCGCGTATCCGGAGCCTGACCGTGCTGACCCGCTCGTCCGCCTTGCTTCTTATGGTGCTGGCCGTGCTGCTCGGCACCGTGTTACCCGCGTCCGGCCAGGCGATCCAGGGCGAGGAGGCGACCGAGGCCGACGGGGCCGTGTTCCAGAACGACCGCGCCCGCCAGCACATGCTCGAGCTCGAGCAGCGGATGTTCCGGCTGGCGGAGATGCTGCGCGAGACCCAGCCCGAAGACGCCCAGCGGCTGACGATGGGCTTCGAGCGCTCGCGCGAGCAGCAGGTCGCCCAGCGGATGGCGAGCGTGTCCGAGCTGATCGGCGGGCTCGAGCTCACCGAGGCCAGCGCGAAGGTGGACGAGGTCATCGGCGAGCTGCAGGCCATCAAGAAGCTGCTGCTGACCGCGGACCTGGAGCTGGCGATCAAGCTCGAGCAGCTGCGCAAGATCAACCAGGCGATCAAGGAGATCGAAGCGATCGAGGCGCAGGAGGCGGAGAACCAAGCACAGTCGGACAAGCTCGCCGCCGCGGGGAACCCAAGCAACGCCGCGATGAAGGGCGTCGCCGACGCCGAGGACCGCAACCAAGACGCGACCGACCGCCTGATGGACAAGGTCGGCGACATCGACCCGCAGAACCCGGACCTGCAGGCCGCGCAGCAGTCGATGGGCAAGGCCAGCCAGAGCATGGGCAAGGCCAGCCAGTCGCTGAGCCAGGGCCAGAACCCCAGCGGCGCGTCTCAGAGCCAGGGCGATGCGCGCAAGCAGCTCAGCGACGCGAAGAAGAAGCTGCTGGACGCGAAGAAGAAGCTGCAGGAAGAGCTCGAGAAGAAGATCCGCGAGCAGGTCATGGACAACCTGCGGGCGATGCTCAAGCAGCAGACACAGATCCGCGAACAGCTCGAGCTCGTCTCGGACCGCGCCGACCAGGGCGACGCGCGGGCGATCGTCCAGGTGCGCAGCTTCGCCGCGCCCGAGCAGGAGATCATCGTGCTGGCGCAGGACACGATCGAGCTGTGCGATATGACCGAGTTCAGCGTCGCGATGCCCGCGGCGCTGTCTGCGGTGCGCGACCGGATGGTCTTCCTCGTGGACGACTACACCGCCGGGCTTGGTGGGCCGGCGGTCGTCGCCGCGACGGTGCAGGTCGAGGACGACCTCAAGGCGCTGATCGAGGCGATGGAGCAGAGCAACAGCAATCAGCCGCCGAAGGACGGCCAGCCGCAGGACCCGCGCGAGCAGGAGCGGCGGGAGATGAACCAGATGCTCGCGGAGCTGAAGATGCTGCGGATCATGCAGGTGGCGACCAACGAGAACCTGGCCCGCCACGACAGGGTCAAGGCGGCTGGCGACCTGCCGTCGTCCGAGCTGCGCCGCCGCGAGGAGATGGTCCGCGACCAGCAGGAACGCGTCCGTGAGGCGATGGAAAAACTACGCGAGAAGGCGATGAACCAGGGTGGATGAGGCCCCAATACCCACTGGTGTGCGATGATCGGGCCGGATTTTGCCGATCTTGTGATAGGAAACGGAACCTCAACCGCTTATACTGCGTCTGATTACGAGTCAGGCTTGCCCCACCACGATCAACCCCGGGAATGATGACCATGAACAAGTCCATCGCCTCGCTTCTCGCTGCCGCCCTGCTCACGACCGGCCCCGCCTTCGCCGACCACGAAGCGCCCGCGCTCGAGATCGAAGCCGAGGCCCCGGCCGCTACTGCGCCGCTGGGTGACGAGGCCGAGACCGACATCGAGATCATCAACGGTGTGCCTGTGAACCCCGAGCTCAAGGCCCGGATCATGGAGTCCGAGGACGCCCGCTCGGTGGCCGAGTTGATCGAGCTCTCGAACGAGGTGCTCAGCCAGCAGCAGGAGCAGCTCGCCGAGCAGAAGGCCCAGGCGCAGGACGACAGCTGGATGCAGAGCGACCCGCTGGGCCACCTCGAGGGCGAGATGTCCGACCTGGTCGGCAAGATCGATGACAGCAAGACCGGTGACGCGACGCAGGCGCACGGCGAAGACGTGGTCCGCAAAATGGACACGCTCATCGCGATGATGGAAAAAGCCTGCAGCGCCTGCTCGAGCTGCGCCGGCGGCGGTCAGGGCCAGGGCAACAAGGCTGGCGGCAACAACCCCGCAAACGATTCGACCCTCGCGGCCGGGCCCGGCGGCAGCGGCGAACTGAACGACAAGGGCACGGGCAATAACCAGTTCGGCGACCTAGACCCCGCCCAGCGCGATGCCATACTCCGCGCCCAGCAGGACCAGCAGGGCTTCCCCGCCGAGTATGATGCGCTGCTCGCCGAGTACTACGCCCGCCTGGCCGCAGAGGAAGCGCTGGACACGCCCGAAGACCAAGCCGGCGACGAGTAAACCCAACCCGATCCCAACACGACCCCACGGCCGACCCGCTGTGGGGTTTTTCTTAGGCTTGATGACAAACGACACGATCAATAGCTCTCGCCACAAGGGTGCAGCTATACGGGAACATGGCATGGCATTGACCCTCTCGAAGCGATTGGTTCCAACCGGTTTGATTGTCGCACCGCTGCTTGTTTGCCTTGCGCCGCCCGCGTCCGCCGATGTCGTGCACACCCTCGATGACGAGCCGGCGGACGGGCGGTTCACGCTCGCGGAGGGCGACGACTTGGCGACACTCACCGCAGAAGACGGCACGACCACCGCGATCAGGCTGACCGACCTCGACGAAGTGCGGTTCGGCGAGGAACTGGTCGTCGTGCGGAGCGGGCACCTGCTGCTGATCAACAACGACCAGGGCCAGTGGGGGCAGGTCATGACCGCCAAGATCAAGCTGCGGGCCGGGCTGCACCGGTTCGTCGTCCCCTACTGGCAGGCCGGCGGCGAGCACAACCTCAAGCTCCAGGTGTTCAGCCCGGGCATCGGCCAGGCCGAACTCAACAGCGAGACGCTGCGCTGCTTCCGGAGCACGGATGAAAACTTCGAAGACTCGCCGGGCATCGACGACGAGGGCTACCGCCTGCCCGAGTTGGGGCTGAAGGCCGGCGACGACCGCCGACGTTTCCTGTCGCGCGCCCGCTACCGCTTCTACGTCGGCGACGAGTCGATGCCGTTCAACAACGTCGGCGTGCTCGGGCAGCTCGCCCTGAAGCGCACGAACTCGACGACCTCGGCCATCAACACCGGCATGGTGCAGGAACCGGATTCGTACTTCGGGCTGGTTTTTGAAGGCTTCTTCCGTGCCCCGGAGGACGGCGAGTACGCCTTTATGCTCAACAGCGACGACGGCTCGCAGCTCTACTTCGGCCGGGTCGATCGGTTCAAGGCCGAGAACCTGGGTACCGACAACGCCGGCCCGACGCCCTGGCGTGCCGAGCTGAAGTCCGGCGGCACGGCGCGCGGCGAGGTCGTCGGGATCATCGACAACGCACTGACCATGAAGCTCGGGCTCGGCGATGAGTCGCCGGCCCAGGCGGCGGTCCCGCTGAACCACACCGCCGCGATCTGGGACACGACGGCCAACGAAGAGCAGTTCAACCGCGACAACGAGCCCGCCGACCTGGACACGGCCTACATCCGCGACAAGGATGATGCCCAGCAGATCCGCTCGGTCAACGGCCGGGTGATCGCGCTGAGCGACGAAACCCTGACTTTCGAGTTCCGCGGCAAGGAGCGCGCGATCAGCCGCGAACGTCTGGTCGGCCTGGTCTTCGCGCACGCCGAGCGCCCCGCTGCGCCCAAGCCCGGCTTCCACCAGACCCTGCGGTTCCGCACCGGCCAGGCCTTGCCCGGCCGGCTGGTCACGCTGGGCGACACGGTCGAGTTCGAGCTCTTGGGCAGCGGCCAGCGGCTTGAGGCACCACGCCAGGCGCTCATCGCGTTGCGCACCGAGAACGGCCGACGCATCGACCTCACCCGCACCAAGCCGACCGCGGAAGAGGCCGTGCCCTACTTCAGCGTGGCGATGCCCAGCGTCGTCAACCGCTCGTTTGCCGGCGGCAAGATCCGGCTGTTCGATCAGAACACCTACAACCGCGGTATCGCCGTGCACAGCAAGAGCCGGCTGCACTACAAGCTCGAGCGCCCCGCCGAGACATTCCGCGCCCGCTTCGGGCTGATGGACCCCGGCGGGCGGCTGGGCGACGTGACCGCACGCGTGCTCGGCGACGGCGAAGTCCTGTGGCAGCAGGAGGGCATCACCGCAGCAACCGGCCCCGTGGATGTCGAGGTCGCCCTGGCCGGTATCGAACGGCTCGTGCTCGAGGTTGATTTCGGCGAAGGCCAGAACGTCGGCGACCGCGCCGCGTGGTGCGACCCGCAGATCATTTTTGAAAACGCGCAGTAAAGGCCGAGCCATGACCCGCCCACGCCCGATCGCCGCCCTGCTGCTCGCCGCGGCGCTGCTTCCCGGCGCATTCTCTCTGGCGCAGGCCACCGCCGACCCGGTATCAGGCCCCGCCGACCAGACGCCACCGCCCGCGCCGACGCTGGTCGCGCGCGAGTTGCTGGTGCTCCAGGCCGACCGCTACAGCGAGACCGCGAACGACCCAACGCGGCTGCGCACGACGCTCGACCACCCGATCCTCCACGACGGCCGCGAAAAAGCGCCCGGCGATTCAACCAGCGGCTACCTGAATCGGCCGATGCCGCTGGGCCTGATCACGTTCGCGGGCCGGATCGACCAGCCCATGCAGGTCACCGTGGAACTGGAAGAACGTAATGGGACACTGCACGCCCACTGGCCGACTGACGCGCTGACCAACGCCCGGCACGTGTCCTGGATCAACGTGCACGAAGCGAGCGAAGAAGCACGCACACGCCCCATCCGCCGCGGCGAACACTGGCTCGCGCCGCTGCAAGACGCGGACGACCGGCTGTGGCTAGGCACACGCGATAAACGTATCAAAGAACGCTTCCTGCTCTACGACCTGTCGTTCCCCTTCGAGCCCACGATCGGCTTGGCGGCAGACGGCGAGGCCTACACCCTCCTTGCCAAGGCCGGCGCAGAAGCCGCCCCGGCGCTCGCGTTGCTCGTCCACCAAACAGAAAACAGTTTCGTTGTTGATTCGCCCGGCAGGCCACAAGCAGACCAACCCGTCCGCTTCAATCCCAGGCCCGCGGAGGCTTCGGGCCGGTCGGAGCCTCAACTCACCCCGCTCGCCGAGCTGCTTGCCGAGCGCGGTTACAACGACACGGAAACCGTCCTCGCCCTCGAGATGGTCACCGCGGGGATCGCGAAGTCTGAGATGTCGCTGGTCTACGTGCTGCCCGAAGGCCGAGTCGATGGCCTGGTCCGGCTGGACATCAAGCCGCGGCCGGATGAGCTGGTCCGCACCGCGATCGTGGTGCTGAACAACATCGACCCGGACCTGGGCTCACGGATCAAGATGCTGATCGCCGAGCTGGGCGACCCGTCGTGGCCGGTGCGGGACAGGGCCCAGCGCGAGCTGGAGGAGATGGACAAGGCCGCGGTCAAACAGCTTCAGGACGCCCGCGGCCACAGCGACCCGGAGATCGCTTTCCGCGTCCAGCAGATCCTTGAAGCGTACGACCTTTCGCAAAAGTGAATCGCCAGCCATCGTTTCGACGGCCCGGCAGCCGGGTGTAATCCGCGACAATCCGGTGCCGTCTTTACCCGGTGCCTCCGCCGTGCGGGGGCGATTTGTGCTGCCCGCCCGCCGCTATCTGATACGGTACACTACCGGGCCAGACCTGATTCCGACCCAACATCCAAACGCCTTCCAAGGAGATCGGCCGTGACCCAGCCCAGCGAACCTTCCCGACGCACATTCCTCAAATCCAGCGCCGCGGTCGGCGGGGCGCTCGCGCTCGGCAGCAGCTTCAACACCGCCTACGCCCAGGGCAGCGACGAGATCAAGGTCGCGCTGGTGGGCTGCGGCGGGCGCGGCACCGGCGCCGTCGCCAACCTCTTCAACACCAAGGGCAATGTCCAACTCGTCTCCGTCGCCGACGCCCTGGAGAACAAGTCCAAGGGTGCCGTTGAGGGGCTGAAAAAGAACCCCAAGTTCAAGGACAAGGTCAAAGTCCAGCAGGCCAACATCTTCTCGGGCCTGGACTCGTACAAGAAGGCGATCGACGTGGACTGCGACCTGGTCGTGATCGCCACCCCGCCTGCCTTCAAGCCCCAGCAGTTCGAGTACGCGGTCGATAAAGGCAAGCACGTGTTCTGCGAGAAACCCGTCGCGTCGGACACACCCGGCGTCAAACGCTTCCTCGCCGCTGTCGATAAGTCCAAGAAGCAGAACCTGATGGTCGGCATCGGCCTGCAGCGCCGGCACGAGACAAACTACATCAACATCATGAAGCAGATCCACAACGGTGCGATCGGCGACATCATCAGCCAGCGCGTCTACTGGAACGGCGCCGGCATCTGGTTCCGCAACCGCCAGGAGGGCCAGACCGACATGCAGTACCAGTGCAACAACTGGTACCACTTCATCTGGGCCTGCGGCGACCAAATCGTCGAGCAGCACATCCACAACCTGGACATCGGCTGCTGGGCCAAGAACGCCTACCCCGTCTCCGCCAACGGCATGGGCGGCTGGGGCCGGCGGCTCAACGGGGACGGCAAGGACTCGGAGATCTACGACCACACCTTCGTCGAGTACACCTTCGCCGACGGCTCGACCATGCACTCCCAGGGCCGGCACCTCAAGAACTCGTTCACCCGCGTCGCCGAGTACGCCCACGGCACGAAGGGCAACGCCTACTTCCCCGGCATGCTCGAGATCGGCGGCCAGCGCCAGCGCATCGCCGGCAAGGGAGGCGGCCACCAGCAGGAGCAGCACGACCTGATCGAGGGACTGCTCGCCGGCAACATCTACAACGAGGGCGAGTACGGCGCGAAGTCCACCTTCACCGCCATCCTCGGCCGGGAGGCCTGCTACTCCGGCAAAGTTGTGACCTGGAACGACCTGATGGAAAAAGGCAAGGACTACTGCCCGGGCATCGATAACTGGACGATCCAGACCCCGCCCCCGGCGAAGAAGAACGCCGACGGCGTCTACAACATCCCCAAGCCGGGCATCTACACGCCATACGCGTAAGGCACGGGATAATCACGATCAATCAAACAAAACCGGCGGCACCGCGATGTGCCGCCGGTTTTTTAATACCTGCTGCCCCCTGTCTCTCAACAATACAACAAACCTTGTTCGGCTTCATCAATCCGTAACGCCCGGCGATCGCAATCGCCGGGCGTTAAAGCAAATAGATCGAATACAAGGGACACGCACCGTACACGCGCGTACCCCGCCCTACTTCTTCACCTCGAGTTTCACCGGCAGCGTCTGCCCGACCAGTTCGAGCTTCTTCGCCAGCGCCTCGCTCATCTGGTCGAGCGTGGTTGAGGTCAGGTAGGTCAGGATCTGCTGGCGGACGGGCTTGAAGTACTCGTGCTGCGGGCAGGGCTGCTTGTCGTCGCACTTGGCCAGGCCGACGACGCAGCGGGTGTACTGGTTGGTCCCGTCGATCGCCTCGACGATGTCGTAGAGCCTGATCTCATGAGGTCGGCGGGCAAGCGCGAACCCCCCGCCGCGCCCCTTGGCACTGGTCAAGAGCCCGGCGCGGACCAGGTCGCGGAAGATCTTGGCGACGAAGTAAGACGGCAGGTCCGAGCCGTCGCAGACCTCCTGCACCCGCACGTAGCCGTCCGGGCGGATCACCGTCAACCGGCACATCGCGCGGATCGCGTACGAGCAGGTGGTCGAATACATCATGGGGCAGGTCCGTCCGGCCGTGGTCGGCTTGCTGGTCTGAGATCGTGCAGCATCAATCATAACCGCTCCCGTGCCATCGCTGGATAAAATGATCCGATCATCCTTGATCAAGCCGCAATAAAGGGCACACCGGTGCTACCCCCCAACAACCGGTGTGCCTGGGGTGCTTCAGAAGCTATAGACCAGTGACACGGTGATCCGGTCGCCGAAGAGCTGGCTGTTGTTGGTCAGCGGGAACTCGTAGGCGGCGCGGATCGCCAGGTCCTGCCAGACGCGGAACTCGGCCCCGATTCCCGCGGTGACGACATCTTCGCCCTGGCCCCCGCCGAGGTTCGCGACGTCAAGCCCGCTGAACGGCACGGCGACGGTACCCTCGTCCACGGTGTGGTAGCCGTTGAACTCCAGCACCGGGCTGAACCAGTCGGTCACGTAGTAGTCAGCGTGCAGGTGCCAGGAGATCGTGTCCGAGTTGCCCAGCGACGACTCGGTATCCGTGGCGATAAAATAGTTAAAGGTCGCGCCCAGGTGCAGGTTGTCAAAGCCCTTGTCGGCGGAGAACCACAGGCGCAGGATCTCATCGTCCTGAAGCACAGCGCTGTCGCCAAGGTCGAACTGGTAGCCGATGCCCGCGGACATATAAAGCTGCTCATCGACATCGCGGTAGAAGTTATATTTCAGGCCCGCGGCGATATCGTTCCAGCCATCATCGTTCACGACCGAATCGTTGAACCAGACGTAGCCATCCTTGTAAGCAACCAGCTGCAGTCGGTCAGTCAATGCCAGGCGGACCTGGAGCGCCGCGATCTGCGCGTCCCCGCCGATCCCACCGTTAGCAACGCCGTTGGCATCAAAATTGTGATAGATGTACCAAGCGCGGAGGTCGGAGGTCACGAACGAGTTTTCGTGGTAGTAACCCGCCGTGATCGGGTGGACAAACGTCTGCTCAGCGGTCTGCTCGGCGAAGGCCGGATCAGGTTCGCCAAACAGCACAAAGTCGGCGTGCTGACCGGCAGCAGAGCCGGCAAAACCGGCGGCACAGGCGGCGAGGAGCAGTCGAACGGGAAGCGGAGAGCGTTGCATGATTCGGCCTCAGATCTGAAAAACGGGGTTGCCCGGGGCCCTGGCGACGCCCGGGATGTTCCGGGGGCGGTGGCATGGACCGGGCCGACCCTCGACCCGATCCGGCGGGGTTGGCCCGCCTGAATACCGACCATATCGGCCGATTTCCCAGTTGTCAAGATAAAAAGATCGTGTTATCTTATTTTTGCTCGATAAACCTGCTCAGGAGGGAAAAACACCCACCCGCCCGCTCGAAAGGACGCGCCATGACCCGCCCCGAACTCACCCGCCAAGAGGTCACCGAAGCCGCCCGCCGGCTCATCGAGCAGCGGATCGTCGGCGTGCTCACTACCGTCGATCAAGACCGTTGCCCGCACAGCCGTTGGATGGCCGGCGTGCCCGACGGCGAAGGCCTGACCAACCTGCTCTCGCTCAGCGCCCGCGGGGCGCCCAAGCTCGACCAGATCGACCAGAACCCCAACGTCTGCTGGCTGTTCTCCGATGAACGCGACGACGAGGTCGTCACGCTGCAGGGCACGATGCGCCGGCTGGAGACCCCGAACATGGCCGAGCCGGTCTGGCAGAAGCTCGGCGAGGCGGCGAAACAATACGCCATGAACCTGCTCAGCGAGCCGGAGAACCTCTGGTTCGAAGGCCTGGAAACCACGATCACCCAGATCGCGTACATGAACCCGGCCAAGGGCCTGACGCACGCGGTGGTTTATCCGGTGGGTTAAGGCGACCCGGACGTGCCAACCGTATCCAAGCCGATCGACGAACTGATCGTCACGAGCTTCTGGGCATCCGATCGTTTCAGAAAAACAGCGAGCGGGCGGGCAGGCCGCCGGTCATCGATCAGGGCAAACGCGGTTGCGTATTCCTTCTTACCACTTGCCAGGCCGGAAGCGAGCATCGCGATCAAACCCAATGGCCCGAGCAGCGAAAGCAGACAACCGACCGCCACCGCCCCGCCACTCGCGCTCTGGCCGGTGATGACGCGCGTGCGTTCAACCTTTAACAACGACCGGCTCAGGTCGTGCCAACGCACCCATAGCTGTTTGCCAAACAGCCCGCGCGAGGTCTGCGCGACCGCTTCGTCGGGGTACACGCGGATCACGCGGGGCGGGCGGTAGAGGATCAGCGTGGCCAGCACGGGTATCGACAACACGACCCCGACCATCGCTACGCCGAGCGAGTCGATCGTGCCCCGCGTGGCGATATAAAACCAGAGGAAGCCTGCGATGGGGCCGAAGATGAGCAGCACTGCGGCGATGTTTTCTACGAGCTTGCGTTCGCTTGCCTCGAAGTAGTTCGGCCCCGACCGGAAGCGAACCTTGTCCCACGCATGCTTTTTTGGAAGCGGTTTGGCCATGCGGTCAGTCACTCAACACATCATGAAACAGGCTCACTCCTCCTCCGACAACCGATCCAACTGCGGTGCACGGATCACGAACCCCGTCGGGCGGAGCACTTCATCGTAGATGTTGTCCGGCAGTTCTTCGGGGCCGAGGCGCGGCTTGTACTCGATGACGATCCCCCCGCCGCCGAGCGCTTCGAGGATCCGGCGGAACTGGGCGAGGGTGAAGCGCTGCCCGCCGATCTCGACGCGGCCGCTGTTCGGGATGGCGTCGAAGGCGAGCACCGGCCGGCCCGGCGTCGAGGCACGCGTGTCCCACCGGCTGCCACCCTGCCAGACGGCGTCGGCGGCGCGGCCCTGCTGCAGGCGCGCCCGCAGGTTGTCGGCCCGGGCCGGTTCCCAGAGGTACGTGTAGTCCGCATCCACCGCCCCGCTGATCACAAGGCTCAGGTCCGTGCGGTAGGCCTCGACCAGTTCTACGACGCGCAGCTCGCGGAAGGGCAGGTCGATCACCACCGGCCTGCCCGCCCGGCGGACCAGCAGGCGCGCGGTGTCGCCGGGCTCGTAACGCGCGAGCAGGCCCGGCAGGTTGTCGGGCGTGATGGATTCATCATCGATCGCGATGAGCGTGTCGCCGAGGCGGACACCCGCGTCCTGCCCGTTGCCGCCGGGGATGGCGACGCCGACGCGCGTGGTGGGCGTGCCGTCCTCCTCAACGATGAACTCGGGGTCTAAGGAGACACGCCGCACTTCCCCGACGCGCGGCACCGGCTCGAGCCCGACCGACACGGCGCGGATCAGCGCCCGGTACTGCGTCGGCGTCAGCGGCTCGGCATCATCCGCGAGACCGAGGTAGCGCTCGCGCAGCCCGGCGTAATACGCGGCCAGCTCTGTGTCCGCCAGGCCCGGCGGGGTCGTGTTCAGTTCGTCCACGAGCCACGCCGGCACCGGGTGCACCGCGATCCGTGTCGGCTGCCAGTCGTAGGCGACGACCAGCCTCGGCCGGGCGGGCAGGCCGGTGTACCGCCTGGCGCCCAGGGCCTGCTCGTACAGACGCCGCTGCCGTTCGACCTCGCGCTCCATCGTGCTCAGCGCCGCGCGCCGGGCATTGATCTGCGCCAGGACCCGCGCCTGCTCAGCGGCAACCTCTGCCCGGCCCTGTGCTTTCTCTGCTTTCAGTTGCATCACACGCGTGTCACGCACTTGCCTCTGCTCGGCCAACACCGCCTCGAGCTTAACCAACTCCGCTTTGAGCTCCAGTTCCTCCTCCTCGACCGCCGCGCGCGTCTCGATCACCCGCTGCCGATCGACCGCGACCTGCTCCTGTTTCTGGTTGACGTTCATCGTCAGAAACAGCACAAGCACCAGGAACATCACCAGCGTGCAGAACACCAGGTCGGAGAACGACTCAAAGAAGTTGAACGTCGATTTGCGCTTGGGGAGGATCAGCATGTGACTTCGCCATTCGGTTATGAAACCGCAGATGCACACCGATATACACGGATTCAAACGGAGAGTCCTATCTGTGTTGCTCTGTGTGCATCTGTGGTTTCACTTACTCTGCCAAGTTCTCCGGCCCGGTCGCCGGCATCGGGGACTCAACCGGCTTCTTCCCACTCACCGTCCCGGGCACCGGCACCCCCGGCGGCAGGCCGACCCCCTTCTCGCGCAGCTTCCGCTGGTGCTCTTCGTTGATCCGCCCGGCCTTGCGCAGGATCGGCAGGATATAAATCTCCGTCAGCTCCGCGATGTGGCTGACGATGTGCTCGGTGTTCGCATCGACGAGGTTGGAGAGCAAGCGCAGGCAGACCCCGCCGAGCACCGCGCCCATGAGCGTGGTGTAGAAGGCGATGCCCATCCCGCCGAGCGCCGCGTCGACGCCTTCCATGACCGATTCCCCCTCGCCGGAGACCGCGGTGAAGACGGCGCTCAGCCCGTCGGCCGACTGGATGAGGCCGATGATCGTGCCGACCAGGCCGAGGGTCACGAGGATCGACGAGCAGAACTCGACGACGCGTGTCTTCGCCAGGAGCCGCGCCTGCAGCAGCGTCACCAGGTTGTCCTGGCTGATCGTGCAGTCCCGGCGGAAGATCTCGTGCAGGTTATCGATGTGGTCGCGGAACAGGCTCGGCTCGGAGCTGTTCAGGAACACGTAGATGTTGTTCGTTTCGCGGAGCTGATCGATCTGCTTGTTGGTCAGGCTGGCCTGGCGGTGGATGAAGCGGATGTCGAAGAAGTTCTTAACAACGGCGAAGATGAAGAGCGCGAGGATGATGATCGAGACGAACGTCCCCCGCCGGATGCGCGCCTGCTCCAGGTCGTTCTGGACGGCGTCGAGGATGAACCCGCCTGCGACGAGCGCGACCAGCGCTCCGAGGCCCAGGGCGTAGAAGCACCACTCGAGCATCGGCCGGCGCGGCTTGCCTCGGTCCACGCGCCGGCTGGCGTGGGTGTGGATGTTCGCCGCTGCGGGCCGGGCCGGTTTTTGTGGTGGTCGAGCCGGAGGCACTTGCGTGGGCACTTCCGGGGTCTGGGGGTCGGGCATGGGGCAATTATAACGCCGGGAACCGCCAAACCCTGCCAACTCAGCCGGGTACGGCCAAAACAACGCTTGGGATTCGGCCGACGATGCGCTACAATTAGAGCAGCGGATCGAGCGCCGGGAACCGCCCTGGCCGATGATGCGTAGGTGTAACAGGCCGTCGTGTTGGCCTGCCTCTCTTTGGACTCAACCCTCATTCTCGCTCAGGACGCAAGGGGTTTATCGATGGCAGCACTCGTGGTCATCCATGGCAACGACCGGGGACAGTTCTTCAACATCCCGAAGGAAGCGGCGCTGGTCGTCGGCCGCGACGATTCGCTGCTCGCCCGGCTGCGCGACGCGGGTATCTCCCGCCGGCACCTGGAGTTCATCCAGCACGAGACAGACGGCAAGTGCTACGCCGTGGACCTGCAATCGCGCAACGGCGCGCACGTCAACGGCGAGAAGATCGACCACTCGCGCGAGATCCGCGATGGCGACATCATCCGCGTCGGGCACACATTGATGGTCTTCGTCAACAAGACGCTGGACGAGTCCAGCCCGGTGGACACGTTCCTGAGCGCCTGCGAGAAGCTCTACGCCGACGACCTGAAGAAGATGCGCGACCACGAGGCCCGGCGCGCCGCGATCAAAGAGGCCAGCGGCGAGAGCATGGCCGGTCGAACGAGCGTGCTGAGTCTGGGGACGATCTTTGGGAAGAAGGTGACCTAGCGTTTAGCGTGTAGGGCCGGGTGCATAGCTTCAAACCAATCATGATGTGGCCATGGCCCGGCGCTAGACGCCAGGCCCTAGACGCTTGACGCGAGCTCCTTCATCCCCGCGATCGTCGCGAGCATGTGGTGGACCTGCTCCGGGCCGGACAGGCGGAACTCCGCGTCCGTCGTCCCCGGGCCGACCTTGATCGTCACAGCGCCGTGGCTGCGGTGGCGGAACATCGTCTCGTCGGTCTGGTCGTCCCCGATACAAAGCACCGCGTCGTACTTGGTCTCGTGGATGAAGCGCTCGACGGCCATGCCCTTGTTGATCTGCTGGCTGCTGACCTCCACGATCTTCTTGCCGTGGGCGATCGCGGCGGGGACGTTGGCGATCGCCTCCTTGAGGTGGCCGATGAGCTCGACCGCCTTCCATTGACCGAACTCCGGGTCCGCGGCGCGGTAGTGCCAGACGACCGCCGACCGCTTCTGCTCGACGTGCGTGCCCGGCGTGCTCGCGGCGTAGAGGTCAAATACCTCGCGCACCGTCGGCATCCAGTCCAGGTCCGCATCCGGGTTCAGCAATTCAAACGCGTCGCCGCCCCTGCGTTTGTAGGCGTAGCCGTGCTCGCCGATGAGCGTGAAGTTGAACCGGCCCAGGTGCTGCCGGAGGAATTCGCCCTTGCGCCCGGAGACGATGAAGACATCCAAATCGGTGCGCAGCTCGAGCGCGGATAGCGCCGCGAGCAGCGCCGGCTCGGGCGTCGCCTTCGCGGGGTCCACCGTAAACCCGCGGAGCGTGCCGTCGTAATCGAGGAACAACGCCTTCTTCTTCGCCGAGGGCGCGAACTTCATCAGCGTCTGCCCGTCCAGCCGCTTGACCGCGTCGCGCGGGGGCTGGTCGGTCGCGCTGACCAGCGACTGGATGAACCGCTTGGCCCACCACTTGCTGTCCTTCTCAACCACCAGCCTCCGCATCGGTTCCATCTGCCGGCGTTTGAGCGCATCGTCCATGTCCAGCGCCTCGCCCACCGCCCAGGCCATGCCGTCCACGTCGTACGGGTTGACCATGACCGCGTTGAACAGCTCCTGCGCGGCGCCCGCGAACTCCGAGAGGATCAGCACCCCGCCGTGGTTCTCCTGGCAGGCGATGTACTCCTTCGCCACCAGGTTCATGCCGTCAATCAGCGGCGTGACCATCGCGACGTCCGCCATCGCATACAGCGCGCACAGCTCATCGAACTTCACCCCGCGGTTGATGAAGTGCACGGGGATGTTGCTGATCGTGGCGTACTGGCCGTTGATCCGGCTGACCGCAAGCTCGATGTTCTCCTTGAGCTGCGCATACTCGCCGACGTCCTCACGCGAGGGCACCGCGATGAGGATAAACACGACGTTGTCCCGACGATCGGGATTCGATTCGAGGTACTTCTCGATCGCTTCGAGTTTTTTAGGAATGCCCTTGGTGTAGTCCAGCCGCTCGACGGAGAGGACGATACGTTTGTCCTTGAAATCGTTGACAAAACGCTCGCGCGTGGCCTGGAAGTCGTCGGACCCGAGCGCCTGCTCGAAGCCGGTCCAGTTGATACCGATCGGGAACACGCCGATGTGGGTCTCGGTCTCGTCGTGGCGGATCGTGTAGATGTCCGACTCGCGCCCGGTCAGGCGCAGCACCGCCGAGCGGAAGTGGCGCAGGTAGCCGAAGGTGTGGAAGCCGATAAGGTCGGCGCCGAGCAGGCCCTCGAGCAGCTCCTGCCGCTTGGGGTGGCAGCGGAACACTTCATACGAGGGGAACGGCGTGTGCAGGAAGAAGCCGATGCGCAGGTCCGGGCGGCGCTCGCGCAGCATCTTCGGCAGGAGCATCAGGTGGTAGTCGTGGACCCAGACCAAGTCGCCTTCCTGGGCAGCGTCATCGACCGCGTCGGCGAAGCAGGCGTTGATCTTCTCGTAGGTCTGCCACCAGTTGTGCTGGTAGTTGAAGTAGGTCGGGTTGTAGTGCAAGAGCGGCCAGAGCGAGGAGTTGGACAGGCCGTGATAAAACGCCTCGATCTCTTCATCGGAGAGGAAGACGGGGTGGTAGCCGAACTCGTCCTTGAGCTGCTGGGTCAGCCGGTCCTTGTCGTCGGTGTCTTCCGCCGCCCCGCCGGGCCAGCCGATCCACTGCAGGTCGAAGTCGCCCCCGCCGGTGCGCTGGACGCCTTCGAGCGCGGAGACGAGCCCGCCGGAGGACTTCACCAACTGGCCGTCGCGGATGCTGACGGGCAGGCGGTTGGAGACGTTGATGATGCGGTTGTTGGCGCGGGTCATGACAAAGGCGTCTTGGATCATGAAGATGAAGCGCCGCGGCTGGGCCGCGCGGTGGCACACGCTATAGCATATCGGGATGCCGAAGACGGACGGACAACAAACCCTGCCGATGCTGATAACCGACGCGTCGGGCCGGCCGGCATGGACCGAGAAGAGCTGGCCCGAGGAGGCGCGGGGCGGGATGGTGCTGTCGCCGCGGATCGCCTGCTCGTCGGTGCGGCTGCGTCGGAGCGAGCCCGGCTACCGGGCCGATTGGCACGTCGCTGGGGAGGCGGTGCTGATCGTGGTGCGATCCGGCGTGCTGCGGATCGGTCTGCGAGACGGCACGTCGCGCGACTTCATCACGGGCGACGCCTTCATCGCGGCGGACGCGTTGCCCGAGGGCGAAACGTTTGATGTGGACGTGCACGGCCATACCGCCGAGGTCGTCGGCGGGCAAGCGCTTGAGGCGGTGCATATCAAGCTTCAACTCTCCAAACAACACTAGCCGCGACGCTACGCGTCGCCGGAGCATACTGACACATGATCCACGCTCTGCCGGCAACGCGTGGCGCTGCGGCTGTTGGACGAGCTACACTTCCACCGTGACGCTCCCGCAAAAAACCCTGCGCTGGGCCGAGATGCTCGCCCTGTTCATCGGCGTTCCGGTTCTGCTCTGGCAGTTCCCCGGCATCCTCGGCGGGCCGACACTGTTTGGCTTCCTCTGGGGCATGGGCCTGCTGTGCTGCATCGGCCTCTTCTTCGACAAGAAGTTCGACCGCAAAAAACTCTGGAACGCCAAGCCCCTCGCCGACGCGATGGGGTGGATCGTGTTCCGCTGGCTGATCGCGTGCGTGCTGCTCACCGCGGTGTTCGGGCTGTTGTCCGGCCGTGCGCTGCCGGGGCTGTCGATCCCCGTGCCAACCGGCTTGTTCGGTATTTTCAGGATCCCCGAGTTCCGGTGGCTGCCGCTGTTGATCACGCTCTTCTACCCCTGGGTCTCGGTCTACCCGCAGAACGTCATCTACCGCGCGTTCTTCTGCCAGCGGTACCGCCCGATCCTTGGCGGGGGCTGGCTACTCATTGTTGTCAACGCCGCGGCCTTCTCCTTGGGCCACGTCATGTTCAACAACTGGGTCGTGCTCGCGCTCACGTTCATCGGCGGGCTGCTGTTCACTCGCACGTACCTCAAGCACCGCTCGCTGCTGCTCGCCACGATCGAGCATTCGCTGTACGGCCTGTTTTGTTTCTACATCGGCGTCGGCGTGTTCCTGCTGTACGGCGCGTCGGGCTAGATCATGCCAAGCAAGCCGCGCAACCACGCATTCGCCGGGTCGGAGAGGAATAACAAAGTCACCCCACCGATCGTGACCACGGCGCCCAGCACCGCACGCCCGGACAGGTGCTCGCCGAGCAGCGCGACGATCGGCAGCACAAACAGCGGGCTGGTCGATAGCAGCGTCGCGGCGACGCCGGCCTTGTCGGCGTGC
This sequence comes from Phycisphaeraceae bacterium, assembly GCA_028280965.1. Taxonomy (GTDB): domain Bacteria; phylum Planctomycetota; class Phycisphaerae; order Phycisphaerales; family Phycisphaeraceae; genus JAHQVV01. The sequence goes on along the minus strand of JANQKT010000260.1, from coordinate 7,226 downwards.
ATCGCCGAGACCTGCATCAGCCAGATCCCGCCGACGGTCCCCAGCAGGAGCGCGACAAAAAACATCACGCCGGCCTGGCGCTTCGAGGGCTCGGCGGGGTGGTGGTGGTCCTCCCCGCCGGGGTCCTTGAGCAGGCGGTCCATCGGCAGGAAGAACAGCAGGATCAGCGAGCCGGCGAGCAGTCGCAGCCACGCGCTCGCCGCGGGGGTCATGCCGCCCTCCAGCAGGACATGCCGCGACAGCAGGTAGCCCGACGCCTGGCAGGCCGCGGCGCCGACGCCGTAGAGCACGCCGATGAGATCGACGTGGCCGTCTGAGCGTTTGGTGTTGCGTTCCGCGATGACCCACGCGACCCCGCCGCAAGTCAGCGCGATCCCGAAGACCTGGACCAGTGACAACGGCTCGCCCATAAGCGCCCAGGCGATCAGCACCGTGATCACCGGGTTGATCGTGAACAGCAGCAGCACCCGCCGGGCGCCCATGCGGTTGAGCCCGGCGAAGAACAGCGTGTCACCGAGCCCGATGCCGATCACCCCGCTGAGCGCCATGAGCGCGAGTAGGCCCCAAGACATCGACCAGGGCGGGTTTTCAAAGACCAGCCAATCCACCCCCAGCACCGCCGAGAGGATCACCACCGCGATCAGCCCCTTGGTCATGTTCAGCATGACCGGCGGCATGATGCGCCCGACCCGGCGGTACAGCACGACCGACACCGCCCAGAACATCGCCGCCACCGTCGCGGCGATCAGGCCCCAGGTGGCGTACGGGTTGGCGGAAGCGGACAGCACGGCGGAGATGATACGCCCGACAATCATCAGGGTTCTGCGCGCTGTCTCGTTTGCCTCAGGTGCGATACGTGCTATCTTGTAATCTGGCCCCGGCGTCGCATCGACGGGCTTCAAATCGACGCCACAACACCCATGCCTGATCCGAGACTGCGACGGGAGATCGCCGTGCGTGCCGCGGCGCTGATGTATGCGCGCGAAGAGAGCGAGTACCTGACCGCCAAGCGCAAGGCCGCGAAGCAGATGCGCATCGACTGGAAGCACTCGCCCAAGGACCTGCCCTCCAACGCCGAGGTCCGCGAGCAGGTGCGGCTGCTGGCGGACATGCTCGAAGGCGACAAGCGTGGCGAAGACCTGCGCGACATGCGCCTGCTCGCGCTGCGGGTCATGCGCCTGCTCGAAGCGTTCCGCCCGAGGCTGGTCGGCTCGACCCTGACCGGCCACGTCCGCAAGGGCTCGGACATCGACCTGCACATCTTCACCGACCACCTCTCGGCTGTGACGGATGTGCTGGATGATCACGGCCTGGCTTACACCGTTGAGCACAAACAGATCCAGAAGCATGGCGAGCAGAACGTCTATACCCATGTCCATCTGCAGGCTCGTTTCCCGGTCGAGTTGACGGTCTACACCAATACCCAGCACCGCGTGGTCTTCCGCAGCTCGATCACGGGCAAGCCGATCGAACGAGCGAACCTGAAGGCACTCGAAGCGTTGATCGTCGAGTGGTACCCCGACGCGACGCTCGAAGACCACGAGATCGATCTGGATGAAGCCGGTCTGGACACCGGCCTGCTGCGTTTGCTGCTCACACCACTGGAAGCCGTCATACAGAACCCGGCGTACCACCCCGAAGGCGATGCGCTGTACCACAGCCTGCAGGTCTTCGAGCTCGCGCGTGCCGAGCGGGATTGGGATATCGAGTTCTGCGCGGCGGCGCTGCTGCACGATGTCGGCAAGGCGATCGACCCCGCGGACCATGTTGTCACTGGGGTCGATGCGCTCAAAGGCCTGGTCAGCGAAAGGACGCTGACGCTGATCGCGCACCACATGGAGGCTCACGCCTACCGGGACGGGTCGCTCGGCGCGCGGGCCCGCCGACGGCTGGAGGCGTTGGCGGACTTTGAGGACCTGCTGCTGCTCAGCGAACTGGATCAGGCCGGGCGGCAACGCGGCGTCTCGGTCTGCACGGTTGATGAGGCGCTGGCTTGGCTGGAGCACTCCCCGTAAGTGTGTCGAACGAAGACGGGGACAGTCCCTCTTTTTAGAGGGATCCTCCCCTTGCGTAAACCAATCGATTTGGGCAGTGTCCGATAACACCCGCCGCCCATAAGTTTGCGGCCCCCAGCGTTGATCGGCCGAAGGGGTGGCAGGACCCCCCTTCGCGCATGGAGCAAGGCATGGCACGGATGACGCTGGGTGAATGGCGCAAACGCCTGGGCGACGCGGTCGCGCTCGAAGAAGCCCCGCGGCAGCTCGGGATGCCTTCGATGCAGGTCATCCAGGCGGTCAACCGCGGCAAGGTCCCGCTGCACACCTTCCGCGCCGCCGATGGGCGGGTGTTCCGCATGGTCCGTACGCGCGACCTGGAGAAGTACAAGCCTCAGGGCGACGCCCCGCCAGCAACGATCACGATGGAGGGGATGAAGGCGGCGTTCAAAGAGATGGCCGAGTCGGCGTAAACGCGCCGCCCGCGTCTAAAAAGGGGCAGTCCCTCTGTTTCATGGGGGCTGTCCCTCTTTAGACACCAGCTCATTCCTCGTCGAACGCCAGGTCGTAGTTGTCACCCGAGTTCTCACGCGCGATCACTTCCTCGAATGAGGCGTGGCCGTCGAAGAACACCATCGCCGAATGGTTCTCCAGGCCGAAGTCGCCATCGACAACGGACAGGCCGTTGTTGCCGTACTGCCCGGTGATCGCGTCGGTGACCTGGTCGTGGTACAGGACGAACCGGCTGGGCTGGAAATCGACCTGGTTCTGCCAGTTGGACTGGGCCTGATCGAATGCTCTTTTATTCAATAGCCCGTACTTATCGCGCAGCTGGAAGTACCACTTGTAGTTCCAGTGGTAGCTGGTGCCGATGTCGTCGTAGCAGCTCACGCCGGGCGTGATCTGGCCGAAGGGTGCGCGTTGCAGCGTGGCGATGTCGCGGGGTGATTGGAAGACCTCCAACTCGATCGGCGCGCGTTCGCTCTCGCCACGCGGGCGGGCGGGGCCGTCCTCGTTGGCCCGGCCGGTGACGGGTGGGTGCAGCCGGCCGTCGTAGAGGTACTCGTTCAGCGGGCGTGCCGAGGGCGCGAGATCGAACACGCCGGCGGAGCGCGAAGCCCAGTACCGGTCCGCGAACTTGCCGCCGAAGCTCCAGGTGCACCAGCCGGCGTAGACCGGGCCGTTGCCCAGGTCGCGGTAGGTCCCTTTGATCGGGACGCCGCCGCGGTTATCCGTCGAATACGCCGTCGATGCGATCCCGATCTGGCGGAGGTTGGACATCGACTGGATCAACTGTGCGTCACGCCGGGCACTGCCGAGCACCGGAAGCAGGATCGCGATCAACAGCGCAATGATCGAGATCACGACCAGCAGTTCGATCAGGGTGAAGCCGGGTTGTCGATCTCGTCGGTGAGGCAATCCGGCACTCCAGACCCGGAGGACGATGGGCATTCTCCCGCGGGCGGCACATCGGCCAAGCCCGTGATGCTTATAGATTATGCCGCCGGGCCGCCGGGGGACAAGAAAAATGTCAAAAAAGGCAAGCCGGCCGGACTTGCCCGACCCACCGAGGCCGATACCCTGTCGGCATGAAAGTCAGTCTGAAATGGTTCAACCGGTATCTAGATACACCCATCGACCCCGACGAGGCAGGGCGCCTGCTCGCCGCAGGCGGGTTCCCTGTCGAAGAGACCGAGCCGGTCGGCGATGACACGATGATCGATGTCGAGGTCACGTCCAACCGCCCGGATGTGCTCAGCCATGTCGGCGTGGCACGCGAGATCGCGGCGCGGTGTGGGCGTGAACTCAGGGCGCCCGTGTGCGAGCTGCCTGCTGGAGCAGGCGCCGCCGTTGAGGCGCTCGCATCGGTTGAGAATCACGCGCCGGACCTGTGCCCGCTCTATACCGCGCGGGTCATCACCGGCGTCAGGATAGGGCCGAGCCCCGACTGGCTGGTACAGGCCCTCGAGGCCGTCGGCCAGCGGTCGGTCAACAACGTCGTCGATATCACCAACTTCGTCCTGCTCGAGCTCGGCCAGCCGCTGCACGCGTTCGACCTCAACAAGCTCGCAGACAAGAAGATCGTCATCCGCAAGGCGAGCAAAGACGAGCTGTTCACCGCGATCGACCACAGCAAACACAAGCTGCAGGAAGACATGCTCGTGATTGCCGACAGCGCGACGCCGGTCGCGCTGGCGGGGGTCATGGGCGGGGCCGACTCGGAGGTCACCGAGACGACGACCGACCTGCTCATCGAGTCGGCGATGTTCGATGAACTGGCGGTCCGGCGCGCGAGCCGGAAGCTCAAGCTGTTCAGCGATTCGAGCTTCCGCTTCGAGCGTGGCGTCGATCCGCTGGGTGTCGATGCGGCGAGTCGGCGGTGCGGCGAACTCATCCTCGAACTCGCAGGCGGGACGCTGGCCCGGGGCGTGATCCGCGTGGGCCAGGACGACCCGGCCCCGACGGCGATCACGCTGCATACGCAGCGAACCCGTGATCTGTTGGGAATCGAAATCGATGCCAACAAGCAGGCCGCGTTGCTGGAAGCCCTTGGGATCACAACAAGCATCGACGGCGACACCCTCACCGCAACGGTGCCGAGCTACCGCCTGGACCTGAAACGCGAAGTAGATCTGATCGAAGAGATCGCCCGGCAGCACGGGCTGGCGAACATCCCGACGCAAACAAAGATCAACATCATCGCCCACCACCCGCAGGACAAGGTCGAGGCGAAGCGAACAATCGTCGAGACGCTGGTCGCCCATGGGTACTACGAGACGATCACGCCCTCGCTGATCCCGCTCAAAGACGCCGAGGCTTTTCTGGTGGACGCCGAGCCGGCGGGCCTGACGACGGACACGCGCCGGCAGGACAACACGCTCCGGCCGGCGGTGCTGCCGAGCCTCTTGGCCTGCCGCAAGCTGAACCAGGATGTGGGCAACAGCGCGGTCAAGCTCTTCGAGATCGCCGCGGGCTGGTCCAAGCGCGAAGGCGGGGTCCAAGAGGGCCGACAGCTCGCGCTGATCCGCGACGCGGAAGACACCCAGCGGGCCGTCTCTGAGCTCAAGGGCACGCTCAGCGAACTCGTCCACGCGCTCGGCGGGGCCCCGGCGTCCGACGGCCTGGCCTTCGAACCGATCGACGACCCGTGGTACGAGACCGCCGCGGTCATCAAGCTCGGCGGCGAGATAGCGGGCAGCTTCGGGCTGATCAAGCAGGAGCTGACCGACCACTTCGGCCTGCAGAACCGCATCGTCTCCGCGCTCGTCTGCATGCAGCGCGTGACCGCGCTCTACCCGCCCAGGCACGCCGCGGGCGAGCTGCCCAGGTATCCATCGATCGAGCGCGACCTGTCCGTCGTCGTCGATGAGGCGACGCCCTGGCAGCAGATCGCCGACACGGTCGAGCAGACCAACCCCGAGCTGCTCGAGTCCACGAGCTTCGTCGGCACGTACCGCGGCAAGCAGGTCGGCAAGGGCCGCAAGAGCGTGACCCTCCGCATGCAGTTCCGCGACCCGGCGACGACACTCCGCCACGACCAGGTCGACCCGCAGATGGACGCGGTGGTCAAGGCGCTGGGAGAAAGAGTTGGGGCGGAGCTGCGGGGCTAGGCACGAGATACGAACAGGTGAGGTGCCAAACAGCGTCCCGAAGGGCGCTGTGTGGCACCCGGTTTGATGCGCATGACAAAACGCGGCCCAAAGCCGCGTCGATTCGTGATCATCGCTGTCAAAGCTATACCTTACCCGCCGAACATCTGCGTGTAGTGCTTGTTGTGCTGGCCCACGCCGATGCGCTTGTGGCCGCGGCCCATCATGTTTTTGAGGTGGCCGGGGCTGTACCACCAGCCCATCGTGACGGCGTGGCCGCTGCCGTAGCCGGCGGCGATGTTCTCGCCCGAGGCGCTGGTGCCGAAGTTTTTCGCCCGGTCCCAAGGCGTCTTCTTGCCCTCAACCGGCGACTCGTGGGCGAAGAAGTTGTGCTCGACCATGTCCTTGCTGTGGTCCCGGCTGCACTCGACCAGCTTGTAGTCGATCGCGGTCGGCTGGAGCCCGAGCAGCAGCCGCCGGCGGTTGCACTCGTCGATCGCCATCGCCTCGTCGTCCGACAGCTTCTCGCGGTGCTGCACGTTGCCGGCGATGACTTTGGCGTGGTCGTCGTTCTCGCAGAGGGCGTAGAGGATCGCGGTGCGGTCCACCCAGTCCAGGTCGTTGCCGCCGAGCTTCCGCCGGGCCTGGGACAGCGCCTCGCTGGACTTGAGCAGCTCGTCCGCGGACAGGCCGATCAGCTTCTCGAGCTCGGCGAAGACCGGGTCCAGCTCGTCGGGCACACGCTTCTTCGTGGCGTCGTTGACCTCGTCGATGATCTGGCGGGCCTGCCGACGCAGCCTGTCGATCTGCTCCTGCGTGACCTCCTTACGCTTCTGCTTGATCGCGGACTGCGCCGTTCGGCGGGCCTGGCCCAGGTACTGCTGGTACACCGCACGCAGGCGCGACTGCTCTTCCAAAAGACGCTGGTGCTCGGCCTCCTTCGCGGCGGCGGCGGCGGCCTCACGCCGCGCGATCTCTTCCTTCCCCAGCTTCGCGATCAGGTCGATCTCGCGCTGGTCCTGCGCCCCGGCCGGCACCGCCGACACCAGGCCCACGAACACCACCACGAAACCGACAAACAGACTCAAGCAGCGGCTTGTCATTTTCGATGAACTCCGTAGTACAAATAGTAGACAAGGTTTATAAGCGTTTCCGAACTATACTATCGGCAACAACCGGCCGTGGCCACACCCTGTTCCGAGGTTTGTCACGCCGGTCCCGCCGCCCCGGAAGGGCACCCCATACCCGCACCGAGAGTCGAGCCTTGCCCCAATCGCCCTGCCCCTACTGCGGCCACGTCCCCGAGTCGCCCGATGCCGCGCGCTGCGACCAGTGCGGCGGCCTGTTCGAACCGCTGAGCCGCAAGGCCACCCAACTCGCGATGGGCCCTTGGTTTGTCCGCGATGAAGAGCGGCCGTTCATGCCCGGCTTCAGCGAGGCGATCCTCCGCCACCAGGTCGCGTCCGGCCGGGTCAAGGCCGACACGATCGTACGCGGGCCGACGACCAATCAGTTCTGGATGCGCGCCGACCAGACGCCCGGCCTGTCTCGCCTATTGGGCAAGTGCCACGCGTGCAACGCCAGCGTCGCCAAGGACGCGACAAGCTGCACCGACTGCCACGCCGACCTCTCGATGCCAACC
>JANQKT010000165.1 GCA_028280965.1 Phycisphaeraceae bacterium | reverse complement strand
GAGCGAAACCGCGAGCCAATACGTTCCTGCGCTCAGGTTGACCGGCCCGATCGCCTCGGTCTCCCACCGCCAGGACTCTTCGCTCAGGCCCTCGGTGCCGGTCTGAGCGATCAGGTTGCCCGGCGAGCCCGCGTTGTCCTCATAGATCGCGAAGCGCGCGACGCCGCCATCGTCGCCGCCGTAGAGGTAGGCCGTGATGCTCGTGACCGTGATCGCCTCGGTGAAGACAACCTGCGTCGCGGCCTGGTTGTCGTCTTCGGTGTCCGAGTTTGAGCCGGTGGTCGTCTTGCCGACGTTCGTGACCGCCCCGCCGGACGTGAACCCATCCATCGCGACGTCGTGGTGGATCTCGGCCCAGTCTTCGACGATGATGTCTTCCTGGGCCAGCACCCGGCCGTAGAAATGGCTGGAACCTGAAGGGTTGAAGTCGTCGTCGGTGTAGACCGTGCCCGCCATCTCGGCGCTGTCTCGCATATCGACGTGCTGTTCGCCGTAGGCGTAAACGGTCAGCCGGTCGGTTGCGCTCGAGTCGCCGTTGAGCTGTGAGTTGTCTTCGAGGTCGAAGTTGTCGGCGACGTAGAGTGTCAGCGACGACCCGCTGGGGATGATGATCTGGCTGCTGCTGGTCATCAGCAGGTCGTCCTGGACCCAGACCGTGACGTTGCCGCTGATGGTGACCGTCGCGGAACTGCTGAGCGTGAAGTCCCAGAACGTGCGGTTGGTGCTGATGACGGTGTTGCCGCTGCTGCGGGAGAAGTTGCCCTCGCTCGACGGCAGGCCGGTGGGGGCGCTCATGTCATTAACCAGGATATTTCCGGCGAGCACGTTTTGTGAGCCGGTGAGCGTGCCGTCCACATCAAAGACCGTCGAGGTGCTGCCGCCGGCGCCGATGTAGCCGTCGCCGCCGACATAGCCCGAGCTGTTGACATCGAACTTATCGCTGCTGGTGCTGTTGGTCGTGACCACCGCGCTGGTGCCCGGCGTCTGGCTGGCGTAGGTGCCCAAGGACGAGTCGTAGGAATCGATCCGGGCCGAGTCCCAGACATCGATGTCGTCGTTCGCCGAGATCCCGCCGATACCGGACGAGGGCTCTTCGTCCAGCTTCCAGTGGCCGATGAGCGTCGGCGCGGCGACGGCCTGCTCGTTGAACTCGTAGAGCGCGAGCAGGGTCGGGCTGCCGGCAGACGAGCCCGAGCCGGCGGCCCATTCCAGCGAGCGCTGAAGGATCGTTTTGCCGTCCGCGTTCAGATTACTGACATCGAAGTTGTACCCGCCGAAGCACATCACCCGCCGGCCCGCCGCCGAGCCGTAGTGCAGGGCGCTCCCCGCTTCCGCGATCATCAGGACCGGGTACGAAGTGCCCGGCCACTCGGCCAGGACCGTCACCCCCGAAGCCACCGTGCTCGTGGCCCTGTACCCATCCATCGAGCTCGTCGCAACGGTCAGTGTGCCGACCGTCAGGACGGTCGTGATCGGGTGGCTGTTGTTGACAACATCGATCGTCGTTACCGAACCCGAAGCATACGAATCGCCGGTCGTGAAGCCGAACTCATCGTGGAGATAGCCTTCATCCGAGACAACCCCGATCGCGGCATCGCGCAGCTTTGTTCCGACGTTGGATGAGGAAACTTGCTCAGAAACAAAAACAACATCATTGACGGCGACCGCCGCGTCGTACGTCGCCTGCGAATCCGAATCGTCAAGCAGGGTGACGGTATAGCCCCAGGACTCGAACAGCGTCCGCTTGGCGATGTCGTCGGTCGTTGGTGAAGTATCACTTGTCGCAACCAGCAGCAGCCTGAGGGAGGGGCCGTCCGCGGCGGGCGTCACCCGCGCCGAGACGCGGTGCGTCACGCCCTGGAAGGTCGCGACGACCGAGAGCGTGACCACCTCGCTGTCGTCGTCCGCGAGGTCACCGTCGGCTTCATCGATGCCCGCGAGCGTGAACGTCCCGCCGTCCAGCGCCGCGTCGGTCATCCACGTGCCCGAGCTCTTGTCACTACGCCAGGTCGCGTCCTCATTGACGTAGTCGATCGCCATCTTGAGCGCCGACTCGGCGATCGCGCGGGCCTTGGCCTTGCGGTCGATGTTGGTCGCGACCGCCGAGGTCGGCCCCTGGCCGGCGAGGAACGACAGCGCCAGGATCGTCGCGATCGCCACCGCGATCAGGACCAGCAGCATCGCGTTGCCGCGTGCGTGACGCGATCGTTTTAAATGATTGTGCATGGTCATGGGCTTGCCTCGTTGCGGATCGCCGCGGCGCCGATCGCCGTCACGGGCACCTCCCCGCCGGTCAGGCCGACACGGAACGACACCAGCCCCGCGAGCTGCGGGTCGGCGTCGTCCAGCGTGAACTCCAGCGACGACACCCCGCTCGCCCAGCGCTCGCCGGGGAACGTCGCGTCGCCCTTGTAAGCGTTGGTGACCGTGCGGAAATTATCCGACAGGGTGTAGGTCGCGTCCGCGATCAGCGGGGCCGGGGCGTAGCGTGTGATGACGCCCGTGCCCGCGTCGAACTCGATGACCTGCAGCTCGGTCTTGTTCGGCGTACCGCTGCCGTCCAGGTCCTCTGACCAGAGGATCAGGTAACCGGCGCCCTGGTCTAAGAGCAGCCGGGATTCGCGCACTTCGGCTTCGAGCCTGGCCCGCAGCGCCATCTGCCGGGTGATCAGCGTACGCAGGTCCTTGTCGGTCTGCGTGCCGTAGGCGACGCCTGTCAGCATCATCGCGACCGCCGAGCCGATCACCGCCGTGCCCGCGAGCGCGAGCAGGAGCTCGAGCAGCGTCAGGCCGCGTACGTTTGTGCTTGTCCGTTTGTTTCGCGGTTTGGCAGTCATCATGGCGCAGGCACAAACCTTTCTACCGTCCACGTTCGGCCGTTCGGCTCGCTCACCGTGACGGCCACCTGCACGCCCGTGTGGTCCCCGCCCAGCGAGGCGACGCTGTTGGTTGTCGCGACGGCGCTCACCGCGCGGTTGAAACCCTGGTACGCCGTGGGGTAGGCCGCCGCGGCTTGGTCCGCGAGCGCCCCGGCCGACTCGTTGTAGCCGTGGAAATCATCAACCGCGTCGAACGCGGCGCGCGTGGTCTCTCCCGCGTCGGGGCCGAACGCCGTGTCGCCGTCCGGGTCGGTGTAGGGCTTGCTCAGCACCTCCTCGAGCAGCACCTGTGCGAGCGCATCGGCGCGGGCACGCTTGAGCGCATCGAGTGTCTCCGCCTGACCGGCGGTGACGGCCTGCACGATCGCGATCGTCGCGAACGACAGGATCGCCGCCGCGATGAGCACCTCGGCGAGGGTGAACGCCCGTTGTCTGCGCCTTTCTCCACGCATACACGGTTTATCGTCACGATCGCGCCGGTGATTCAGCCCCGCCGGGCGCCGCCGAAGTCGGGCCCGGGGATTGCCGATATCCGTTGTATGGCAAGGCAATCGCGTCTATTGTCGAGGAAACACACCGGCACCTCGATGCTCGAGATGATGATCGTCGTCGCGGTCCTCGGGGTTATCGGGGCATTGGCGATTCCGATGTTCACCGGCACGGCGACGACCCGCCTGCGCTCCGCGGCCAGCGTCCTCGCCGCCGACATCGACGCGGCCCGGGCCGAGTCGATCGCCCATACCGAGGACCTGCGCTTCATCGTCTTCGACGACACCAACCACGCCTGGCACATCGCCGCGGCGTCCGACACCGCGACGGCGATCACCAACCCGAGCTCGGGCATGCCCTATGCGCGTACGCTCGGGCAGAGCGACCTCAAACAACTCGAAGGCGTGACCATCAGCGCGTTCGACCTCGACACCGCCAGCGAGACCGACGACAACAAGCTCGGCTTCGGGATCTACGGCCAGCCCGACCAGACCACCGACGCGACCATCACCCTGGCCTCCGGCGGGCACACGATCACGCTCACTATCAACGCCGAGACCGGCGAGGTGACGATCGGGGGGATCAATTGATAACGAACCAAGCGTTCCGCTCACTTATTCAACAGGGTTGACCAGCCTTCCGATCCCTTCAATCTCAACCACCGACTCCATCCCCGCCCGCAACAACTGCTTCGGCTCGCGTGCCCAGCCCACGCCCGGCGGGGTGCCGGTGAGGATCACCGTGCCCGGCAACAGCGTCGTGTCCTGACTCAGGAACGCGATCAGCTCCGCGACGCTGAAGATCATGTCGCTCGTGTTGCCGTCCTGCAGGCATTGCCCATCGAGGTAGCCACGCACGCGCAGGCTCTGTGGGTCGCTGATCTCGTCGTCTTTGTTACCGTGCGTTACCAACACCGGCCCGAGCGGGCAGAACGTATCGAACCCTTTGCCGCGGATGAACTGCCCGCCGCTGCCCTGCTTCTGCCACCAGCGCGCGCTGACATCATTCGCGCAGGTGTAGCCGAGCACATAGTCCAGCGCATTTTCAACCGCCACGTCACGCGCTGCCTGGCCGATCACCACCGCGAGCTCGGCTTCCTGGTCGGTCTCCGGCCCGCCGTGCTCGCACTTGGGGATGCGGATCGGCCCGCCGGGATGCTGCACGCTGCCGGTCGGCTTCATGAACAGCACCGGACGCTCGGGCAATTGCCCGCCCATCTCCGCGACGTGGGCTTTGTAGTTCATCCCGATGCACAGGATGTTGCTCGGGCAGACCGGGGCCAACCGCTGAGCGACCTCGACGACCGCCCCCGTGACGCCCGGCCGATCGGGGAACACCGCCAGCGGGTCGGCGTCCAACAGCTCGGCGGTGCCGTCGCCAAGGTCTTTGCCGTGCTGGATTTGCGCGTTGCTGTCACGAAACCGGACCACTCGCATCGACGCTCTCCTGGGCCAAGGTTTGGTTATAATCCCCGCGATCGGACGATACCTCATCGGCGGCGGGACAGGCTTCCGGCCCGCCACGATACCGCATCACTGGAGCCAGCCCTTGGCCGACACACAAACAAAGATGAGCAAGCCCCGCACCTGGCAGGATGTCCCCGCGGAGAAGAAACAGGACCTGCCCGAGGGCCTGTGGATGCGCTGCCCGTCCTGCGAGGCGATGCTCTACCGCAAGGCCGTCGAGCAGAACGCGCACGTCTGCCCGGACTGCGACCACCACTTCCGCATCGACGCCGAGCAGCGGATCGCCCTGCTCGTAGACCCCGGCAGCTTCGAGCCGTTGTGGGAGGACCTGTCGCCCAAGGATACCCTCAAGTTCACCGACCGGATCTCCTACAAAGACCGCATCAAGGCGACGCAGAAAAAGACCGGCGTGAAGGACGCGCTCATGGCCGGGCGCGGCTTCATCAAGGGCCGCGGCGTCGTACTCGCGGTGATGGACACCCGCTTCATGATGGCCTCGATGGGCTCGGTCGTCGGCGAGAAGATCACCCGCGCAATCGAACTGGGCACCAAAGAAAACAAGCCCGTGATCGTGGTGTCCGCATCAGGCGGAGCGCGCATGCAGGAATCGGCTTTGAGCCTCGCGCAGATGGCCAAGACCTCCGCGGCGCTCGCCAGGCTCGATGACGCCGGCGGCCTGTTCCTCTCGGTCCTCACCGACCCGACGACCGGCGGGGTCACCGCGTCGTTCGCGATGCTCGGCGACCTCATCCTCGCCGAGCCCAAGGCCCTGATCGGCTTCGCCGGCCCCCGCGTCATCGCCAACACCGTCCGCCAGGAACTGCCCGAGGGCTTCCAGCGCTCCGAGTTCCTGCAGGACAAGGGGTTCGTGGACCGCGTCGTCCACCGCAGCGACCTGCGCAACGAGATCGCGCGGTTGATTGACTACGCGGGGAAATAGAATTGCTTTGTTCGATTAATTGCCATGCCCGAAGAAACGCCTAGGGGTGATGAACCGGTTTGGCCTATCCTTGTTGTTGAACAAGGTATACCAGAAGCTTATACCAAAGAGCACTGGTATGGCGATGGGGATCTTTGCGATGCCGGCACTTGGGGTGACTCTGCTGTCGTTATCGATTCAAGCGGAGCAACATTTTCTTTAGTGCATCGGGTTTTAAACACAGGCAAAACCCTTCACCTCATACCCACGGCATCCGTCACAAACATCTTTGTCCGACAACCACAGGAACATAATCTCGAGAGCATTTCGATCATGCTCCGCGATTTGCTTCATCCATCGGCCATCGAGCCAATCCTTGCAGGCTGCCGTGAAGCAGATGATTGCTCGCTTAAAACTCTGATATCAGCCTTCAGTCAAACTGATTTGTAATCAACAAAGCCAGATGTATCACAACACGCTTGAGTATGTTGCATGTAAATCCCATCTGATTCTTCAACATGAGCCTGGCGTCGGTGCGGTACTATTGACTATACTTGATCTTGGTGGCAGTGCCTGATTCATCTTCCGGGTGGTACACGAACCACCGCCATGCGGGTCACCAAGAAATGTATCTGCCATCAGCACCGCCAGACGCCCGCGACGCGGGGCGAGGTCGCGGATCGGTGTGAGCGGTCCAACGCCATCCTCGCGTCCTGCGACAAGCTGATCGGCCTGAAGTCGAGCTGGACCTGGATCGCGCAGTGCCGCGTCTGTGGGACGCTCTGGGCGGTCGAGCACCTCAGCCCGCACCAGCACGGCGGCGGGCCGGCCTGCCCCTACATCGTGCCGACACCCAAGCACGTCGAGCCCGACCACATCCAACGCCGGCTCCGCGAGGCGGACGACCTGGCCTGGTTCGCGACGCTCGGCCCGGAGGTCGGCCCGCAGGTCTGTGGTTGCCTGAACTGCGACCGGCTGCGCATCGACAACAGCAAGTATTGCCGGGTCCACCACTTCCGCCGGGTCAAGGGCTACCGCGTGCCGGGCACATGACCGGTACAGGCGCTACAACCCGACAGATCGTGACTTGGCGCTTCTTTCATTGCCAGAGCCTCCCTTCTCTTGGCACCGACCCGCCGATAAGCGTGAGGTATGCCGCGTCTCGCGCCCCTGCTGCTGGTTCTCCTGCTCTGTCCCTCCGTGTCCGCGCCGGCGCAGTCGGGCTCGGATGGCTTCATCCGCATCGAGCCGACGCCCGAGCTGACGGTCTACCGCAGCAAGCACTACCGCATCCACTCGAACCTGTCACGGGCCGAGGTCGTGCCGTTCGGCCGGCATGTCGATGCGATGTTTGAGCAGTACGACAAGCGCTTCCGTTCATTAGTGTCTTCGCCGATCGAGCCGATGCCCGTCTACCTGTTCCGGACCGAGCAGCAGTACGACCGCTTCCTACAAGAGCACGATATCGACGCGACGCACTCCGGCGGGATGTTCTTCGTGACCCACCGGCTCGAGGGCCTGGCGACCTGGGTCGAGGGGCCGAGCCGGCGGAAGACCTTCGAGGTCCTGCAGCACGAGGGCTTCCACCAGTTCGCCTGGTACGCGTTCGGGCCGAGGCTGCCGGTCTGGCTCAACGAAGGCTTGGCGCAGTACTTCGAGGACGCGGTGCTCGCCGATGGGCGGATGTCGCTAGGCCTGGCCAACACCGCGCGGATCAAGCGGG
>JANQKT010000211.1 GCA_028280965.1 Phycisphaeraceae bacterium | reverse complement strand
CGGGTCGCCCACTTCCGACTTGCCGAACCCCGGCAGCGCGCCGGCGGCGACGGCCTGCTCCTGCGCATCGGCGTAGTTGCTGACCAGCATCATTGCCGGGGCGTCGTCAGATTCGCTAAGCGATCGGATCAGGTCGATGCCCGATCCGCCGACGGTGAACCGGCCGTCCAGCACGCGGTTGACCAGCAGCAGCGTGCCGCGCGTCGCCACCGGGTCCAGCTTCTTCTGATCGTTGACCCGGACGACCTCGGCGTCGGGCGCGATCCGTTCGGCGAGACGGCTGAGCGGGCCGGAATCGAACCCGCAATGGCCGACGAGGGCGACGTGCTGGATGGGCATGGGGCGGCTCCTGATGGTGTGTTGAAAGCCGGTCTTGATGGGAGCCTCGCCCTCCCATTGGCGTTTTAAGCGCGTTCTGATCATGTGCACAAAGAAAATCGCGATCGGCGGGTGGATATTCCATCTCGGCGGAATAGCATTCTGTACTGCGTGGTTATGCCCGTGCGACCGGCAGCAAAACCAGCCCACCCCCTCAGGCCCGCGGCGACCTAACCCCAGTCCCGCGGGCTTGTTTTCTGGTTTGTCTCGGCTCCCTCTCCCTGAATGGGAGAAGGGGCCAAAGCCAAAAGATGAAAATCAACCCGCGTCTTCAACCAGCCGCATCATCTCGGCCATCGCGTCGGCATCAGCGCGCTGGCCGCGCTTCTCAAAGCCCAGCCGCAGGTTGCGGATCAAGCGGATCAGCCACTGCTTGTGCGTCGCGACCGGCAAGAGGTCGATGTTCTCGTCCAGCAGCAGGTCGCCCCCGGCGGTGTTGATGATCCGCTGCAGCGCATCATCACGGCTCAGCAGCCGGCCGGCGGAGAACGGGTCGATGATGGCGAGCGCGTCGGTCGTGCCCAACGCCCCGACCGCCTTGGACGGGACGCCGGCGAGGAAGTGCCCGGGCGCGTTGATGCCCACCGCCGGCACGCCGACGCGTTCGAGCACGGCCTTGTAGATCAGCACCAGGGTGATCGGCAGGCCCAGCCGGTTCTGCAGGACGCGGGGGAGGTAGCTGTTGGCGGGCTCGTCGTAGTCGCCGAGGTTGCCGCGGAAGCGGGCTTCTTCAAACAGGACGTGGTGGGCGTGGGCGACCAGCGCCCGCGGGTCGTCGCCGAACACGCGCTCCTGCACCTGCTCGGCCAGGTCGTCCAGCGCGGTCTCGACATCGACCGGGTCCGCCTCGTCCAGCTCGTGCATCGACACGGCCACCGCGGCACGGACCAGCCCGTCAGTCGTGTCCAGGTCGGGCAGCTGATCGCAGAGCGCCGTGAAGGCGTCCAGCCGGCAATGCACGGGGTCAAAAAACATCACACATCTCTCCTCGCGCATACGGCGCGGTCAACCCTTCATTATGCCACGTTATCCCGCCTCCGTCGTGTCCGGGTCCGATTCCTTGGGTGGGTTTGTATCGATCCTGCCGCTTCGGCGGGCTGCGCGGAAGGACTGGACCGCGGCGAAGACATACGCCCCGCTGAAGGCGACGGTGACCAGCACCGCCAGCAGGGTCAGCGAGCGGTCGCGCTCTTCCTGCCACATCGCCACAACGTGCATGACCAGTTGGATGACCGGGATCAGCACGCCTAATGTCGCGAGCAGCACCGCCGCGTGCATGAGGTGCTTGCGCAGGTCCTGCTTGACGACCGAACCGACGCCTAGGCCCAGCGCGACCAATCCGAAGATGATCGGCAGGAGCAGGGCGGAGGGCTTGTCTTCCGACGCCGCGTAGGTGCCGATGCCGACCGCCATGAGGGCGACGCCGAACAGGATGGTGAACGCGGGCATGGGCGGGCTCCGGGGGAAGTTCCGGGGGTGGTTCACTGGTGATTGTAAGCTGTTGCCCTGATCCGGGGGAACCCGCCGGGCCCGCCGCGCGTACGGTTGAGATATACTGCCTCGTCCTTCACAGGACACCCCCCACGCCGACGCCGAGTCCTTCCGGGGGCGAAGCGTCTGGTACCCACCTTGTCCCCTCAACAACCTTGGAGTCTGCGATGACCAGGAAACACCTGACGGGCTTGCTGCTCGCCGCCTCGATCATGACCGCCGGCACGATCGCGGTGGTCCACGCCCAGGCCGGCGTGGCCGACCCCGCGGCCGAAGAGGCCCACGACCACGAGCACACGCCCAAGACGGTCCACGCCGGCGACGACTCCGCCTTCGAGCTCGACGACAAGGACGCCTACCCGGATGCCGACGGCTTCAAGTCGATGCAGGACCGCATCAGCTACGCCATCGGCCGCAGCGACGGCCAGCAGATCCCCCGGTCCCAGCCGGACCTGGACACAAAGACCTACGGCGAGGGGATCAAGAAGGGCCTGCAGGAAGAGAAGGAAGACTTCGCCCTGGGCTACGCGCAGGGCTTCGAGATCACCCGCCGGGTGCTCGCCCAGCGCGGTGACGACGACGAGGTCAACATGGAGGCCTTCATCGCCGGCATCACCGCGGCGCTCAAGGCCGAGGACGAGGACTACGCGCTCGGCTTCACCCAGGGCTACCAGATCACCCAGCAGCTGCTGGCCCAGCGCGGCGAGGAGGACAAGGTCGACCTGGACACCTTTGTCCCCGGCATCGCCGAGGCGCTGAAGGAAGAAGACGAGGGCCGGGCCATCGGCTACCTCATCGGCAACAGCTACCGTGAGGCCGAGCTGGGCGTGGACGCCGAGAGCTACCTCGCCGGCGTCGCGGAGTCGATCGCCGCGGCCAAGCAGGCCATCGAGCCCCCCGCAGGCGAAGGCGAAGGCGAGAAGCCCGAACCGGAAAAAGTCGAGCTCCGTCTCACCCAGGCGCAGGTGGACGAGACGCTCAACGCCTTCAACGTCATCCTGACCGAGAAGCAGAAGCAGGAATCGATCGACGAGGGCAAGGCCTACATCGACGGCCTGAAGGAAGAAGACGGCTGGAAGAAGACCGAGTCGGGCATCGCGATCAAGGTCATCAAGGAAGGCGAGGGCGACAGCCCGGATGCCAATGACGTGGTCACGATGAACTACGAGGGGTCGCTCCTGGACGGCACCGTCTTCGACAGCTCGTACCGCAACGGCCAGCCGCTGGTCTACCCCGCCAACCAGCTCATCACCGGCTGGACCGAGGTCCTGCAGATGATGAAGCCCGGCGCCCACTACGAGGTCGTGATCCCCTACGAACTGGCCTATGGCGAGCAGGGCTCGCGCTCGATCCCGCCCTACGCGACGCTCAAGTTCAAGATGGAGATGATCGGCTTCGAGCCGGTCGAGAACGAGCCGGAACCGGACCAGGCGCCCGCCGCCCCGGGTGAGTAAGGCCTCATCAAGCTCCGTTCAAGCCGTGAATCTGATCCAAGCCCACGGCGTGCCTGATCGCAGGCACGCCGTGGAGTACTGCGCGTGAGTTGCCTGATCTTTAGCATTACACTACCGCTATGCGCGAGCTCACCCTCCCCGGACGCCTGATCCTCATCCCCGGACTCGGCTCCACCGCCGCGGTCTTCGACCGCCAGCGCAAGGCCTTCGGCGACCGCCTGGAGACGCCCGACTTCATCGCGCACGAGCCCAACGAGTCCATCAGCGCCTACGCCGAGCGCTGGGCCCGCCGACTCAGCCCCCCCGGAACGCAAGGCGGCCCTGGCGACGGCCGCCCGGTCTTCCTCGGCGGCGTCTCGTTCGGCGGGATGATCGCCCAGGAGATGGCGATGCACCTGACCCCGCGCCCGCGCGCGGTGCTGCTGATCTCCAGCACGAGTACCGCAGACAGCGTGAGCAACGTCATGCAGCTCGCCGAGGTGCTCGGCCGGTTCGTGCCCGCCGGCTCGGTGAACAAGACCCTGCCGTTGATGAAGCTCGCCTTCGCGATGCGCGAGGGCCTGGACGACGATGACAAAAACCGGCTGATGCAGGCCGCGCGCGAGGTCGACCCGGCGATGACCAAGTGGGCCGCGAGTTGCTCGGTCGGGTGGCCCGGCTTCACGCCGCCCGCCGGCTACCCGCCGATCCACCGCATCCACTCCCGCCGGGACTGGGTGATCCGGCCGCCCGCAGACGATGGCGGTACCCAATGGGTCGATGGCGCCAACCACCTGCTGCACATGACCCAAGCCACGACGGTGAACCGTTTCCTGTTTGAGAAGGTCCTGGCGCACTGCCCCGAGGCGGATGTCGCGTTCCCCGGCATCGAAGACCCGCACACGACCGTCGAGCGCCGCGTCGTGCTCGAAGGTGCGCCCGCGGGCACGCCGTTGGTGTGACGCGGGTGGTTCGAACGGACGCTACGCCCGAACAGAACCTGCCTAAACGGATGAAAAAACCCCCGATTGATCGGGGGTTGGTTGCTGTAACGTTTGCTAGAACCCAGGCCTAGGCCCTGTTCAGCCCGCCCACCCCGG
>JANQKT010000188.1 GCA_028280965.1 Phycisphaeraceae bacterium | reverse complement strand
GCTCGAAGACCACGTCCAGGCCCTCAACGCCGAGCAGCTCCTGCTGCTGGATCGTCAGCGCGCCCTTCGGCCCGGTCAGGATGCGGACGAAGTCGTCCTTCGTGAGCGGCTGAAGCTCGACGCGGATCGGGAACCGGCCCTGGAGTTCGGGCATCAGGTCGCTGACCTTGGCGAAGTGGAACGCGCCCGCGGCGATGAAGAGGATGTGGTCGGTGTGGACGATGCCGTGGCGGGTGTTGACCGCAGAGCCCTCGACGATCGGCAGCAGGTCGCGCTGCACGCCCTGGCGCGAGACGTCGGGCGAGCCCTTGCCGCCGGCGGTGCCCTCGGGCGAGGCGATCTTGTCGATCTCGTCGAGGAACACGATCCCGCCGTGCTCGGTGCGCTCGACCGCCTCGGCGATGATCTTGTCCTCGTCCAGCAGCTTCTCGGTCTCCTGCTCGACGAGCACGCGCTTCGCGTCGGAGACCTTCATCTTCTTGCGCTTGTTCTGCTCGGGGATCAGCTTCTCGAACATGTCCGACATGGACGGGTCCATCTGATCCAGGCCCATGTTCGCGAACAGCACCGAGGTCTGCGGCCGGCTGGTGATCGACAGCTCGACCTCCTTGTCGTCGAGCGTGCCCTCCTTGATCTGCTCGCGCAGGCGCGTTTCGAGCCGCTGGCGGGCCTCGGTGGAGTCTTCGGTCGCAACCCAGCCCCCGGGAGGTTCCGCCGATGCATCGGCGGGCTTTGGAGGCGACGAGGTCGGCGCGGGCAGCAGCAGCTCGATCAGGCGGTCGACCGCGGCTTCCTCGGCCTTCTCCTTGACGACCTTCGCCTGCTCGGACCGCACCAGCGAGATCGCGTGGTCGAGCAGGTCGCGGATCATCGACTCGACGTCCCGACCGTGGTAGCCGACCTCCGTGAACTTGCTGGCCTCGACCTTGATGAACGGCGCGCCGGTGAGCCTGGCCAGCCGGCGGGCAATCTCGGTCTTGCCGCAGCCGGTCGGCCCGGCCATGACGATGTTCTTGGGGTAGACCTCGGCGGCGATGTCGGCGCCGAGCTGCCGGCGGCGCCAGCGGTTGCGGATGGCGACGGCGACGGCGCGCTTGGCGTCGTGCTGGCCGATGATGTGCGTGTCCAGCGCTTCAACGATCTGGCGGGGGGTAAGTGCGTCCATGGGCGGGTCATGGTAGCGAGCGTTCGCCCGCGTGTCCGAGAATCGCTTGCAGCGCATCCGCGGGCCTGCGCAATCCGCATAACCGTCACAACCCGCGGGCCGGTCGCGTCTGCGTCGGCGGGGCGGGTCGCAACGCCGAGCGAACCTGGGAAGCCTCTAAACCCGCCCACGCCGATCGTCGATGCACCCCACAGCGGCATCGCTGAACGCCAGCGGTCCGCATGTGTAACGCGCGGAGGCGGGGACCGGCATGGCATTTGGCATCAACAAGACACGGGTCACGCCGATCGCGATCGACTTCGGGGTCGATACGCTGAAGATGTTGCAGATCTCCACGAACGGCGAGACGACCCAGCTCGTCGGCGCCGCGTCGGTTGTCGTCCCGGAAGCGGCGCGCAAGGACGGCGGGGCCCGCAACGCCTTCATGGCCGACGCAGTCAGAGAGCTCATCCGACAGCAGCCGTTCAAGGGCCGACGCGTCATGTGCGCGATCCCGGCGTTTCAGACGCTGGTCAACACCTTCGAGCTGCCGTGCAACGAGAACGACGACATCAACCAGCAGGTCAACCTGCACCTGCAGACGGTCATGGAGAAGGACCCGTCGCGCATGGTGATCCGCAACCAGCGCGTCGGATCGGTCGTCCGCGACGGCGCGACGCGCCAGCGCGTGATCTGCATGGCGGCGAACCGCGCGACGGTCATGCGCTACCTCGATATGGCGACCGCGGCAAAGCTCGAGGTCGTCGGCATGCACTCCGAGCCGATGTGCATCGCCCGCGGGTTCTCCGAGCTCTACAACCGGCGCGAGGCGGACAAGACCGAGGCGCGCTGCTTCGTCGATATCGGCGCCGCGGCGACCAAGCTCGTCATCATCCGCGACCAGGAGATCCTGCTGGCCCGCAACATCAGCGTCACCGGCGACGAGATGACACGCCGCCACGCCCGCGAGCACAAGATGGACTTCGCCGGTGCACGCCTGGCACGCATCCGCGAGGCGAACAACCCGCTCGCCGCCCGGCCGTTCCCCTCGCAGAGCGAGAAGCAGAAGGCCGAGCAGATCCGCACCGCACTTGAGGCGGACCCCGGCGGCGTACAGGTCGCCGAGCAGACCGACACCGACGGCGACCAGCGCGAACGCGGCCTGGTCGAGAAGCCGGCCGAGCTGAGCGAGCTCGATGAAACCCTGGACACGCTGGTGGACGGCATCCGCATGACCGTGCGGTACCACGACTCGGTCCGGCCCGATACGCCGGTCAGCCGCGTCGTGCTGCTGGGCGGCGAGGCGCAGCAGCGCCTGGTCGCTGAGGCCGTGGCCCATGCGTTCGGCGTGCCGACGTTTGTCGGCGACCCGCTGGCCCGCGTCATGCGCACGCCCGGGCTCACGCCCGTGGGCGTCGATGTCAGCCAGCCCCAGCCCGGCTGGGCGGTGCCCCTGGGCCTGTGCCTGAGCGAGGCCAACCTCTAACACACCACCGGCCGGCTCGACCCGGCGGAGACACGTGATGGGCAATCAAAACAGCTTCCTCCCCGAAGACTACCTGGATCGCAAGATCGCCAGGCGGACCAACCTGATCTGTGTCGGGCTGTTCACCGTTATGATCGGCGCGATCGCCGCGGCGTTCTACGTCCAGAGCCGGCAGGACACCGGCACACGCGCCGAACTCATTGAGGTCAACGCCATCTTCACCCAGGAGGCGGAGAAGCTGCGGCTGATCAAGGAGCTGCAGGACCGCCAGCAGCAGATGATCGACAAGGCCAAGGTCGTCCAGCAGCTGGTCGAGCGGGTCCCGCGTTCGATCATCCTCGCCGAGATGATCAACAACATGCCGCCATCACTGTCGCTGCTCGAGTTCGAGCTGGAGACCAAGACGACGCCCGCCCCGCGCAACCTCACCGCGCTGGACCGTGGTAAGGCTCAGCTCCAGAACCAGAAGGACAAGAAGGACGGCAAGGTTGAGATCGTGCCCCGGCAGGTCTTTATCAACATCGAAGGCGTCGCGGAGAACGAGAACCAGATCACCGAGTTCATGGGCAACCTGACCCACCACGCGCTGTTCAAGTCCGTCGGGCTGGAGTTCATCAAGACCGACCAGATCGAGAAGACCGACCTGTTCCGCTTCGGCATCACGATGGAGCTGAACCAGGCCGTGCTGATCGAGCGCTCGGCGCCCGAAGACCTCCAGCGCGACCTGATCCAGGACCCCCTGGCCGACAACCTGCAGATCGACCCGGACGGCAAACTGATCCCGCCGGCCGACGCGATCGCGAATACCGAGTCTGACACCGAATAACAACAAGTAATGCACCACACCCCGCCTCCCCAACTTCCAGGGGCCGGGGGCATGGAGAACTGAGATGCGTTTTGGACTGAGAGAGCTCGTGTTCCTGCTGGTGCTGCTGGCGATGCCCGCGGTCGCCTACTTCGCCGTGTTCAAGGAACAGAACAACAAGCACCAGGAGGCCCGCGCCGAGATCCAGGCCAAGCGGGCCAAGCTCGAGGCGCTGGACAAGGCGACCGAGCAGTTCATCAACCTGGACGAAGAAATCCAGCGCCTGCAGGGAGCGATCGACCTGATCGAGCAGAAGCTGCCCGCCGGCCGGGAGACCTACGTCGTGGTCAACCGCGTCGCGGATATCGCGCGCAGCCATCAGCTGAAGGTCGAGGAGATCAAGCCGGACAAGGTCGTCGCCGCCGGGCCTTATGCCTCGGAGCTGCCGATCCAGATGGAGATCACCGGCGGGTTCGAGGGGTTCTACCGCTTCCTGCTGGAGGTGGAGAAGATGCCGCGCATCACGCAGATGCCGCTGATGAAGCTCGAGCGCTCGAAGAAGAAGGACGACCCCCCGGGCACGATGACCGCGACACTGACCCTGAGCATCTTCTTTGAGAACGGCGCATCCGCCTCGGCCAACTAAGCACACCGACCACCCCATCGCGGCCGACCGCCGCGGGAGCACGAGATGAATCAGTACAGCGATAACGAATTCAGCGAGCCGGTCCCCAGCGACCCGACCGAGGGCCAGAACACCATGGCCGTGCTCAACACGATCGGCGGGGGCGAGGACGCGCTGGCCGAGGGCGAGCCGCTGGGCCTGGACCCGGGCGCGGACAAGGCCAAGATCTCCGGCAGCTCGCTGGCGGTCGGCGTCGTCGTCGTGCTCGGCGCGGTCGCGCTGTTCGGCATGCGCCTGACCCTGGGCGCGATCGCCTCGGGCGACAACCCGATCGAGGACATCGCCCAGATCGAGGGCTTCCTCGCCACTCAGGCCGCCGCGCAACAAACCGGCAATGATGGCCCGATCAAGGCGCCGACCGACGAGAGCCGCAGGGTGATCGATGAGCTCAATGTAGACCCGACCGACAACCAGGTCCCGGCCGAAGAGGTCAAGACCAACCCGTTTGATCTCAGCCAGATCGTGGCCAAGGCCAAACCCGATACCCCGAACGACACCGACCCGCAGGGCAACGAGAAGACCATCGCGATGAAGCGCGCGATGCAGGAAAAATCGAAGCTCAAGGTTGATTCGATCTCCGGGCAGATGGCCTTCATCAACGGTGACCTCTACCGCGTCGGCGAAAAGATCGGCAACAGCGGGTTCGTCCTCGAATCGATCGAAGGCCTGAAGTGCAAGATCAGGACCACGGATGAATACCGCTTCCTGATGGTCCTCGAGTACCAGTAAAACGATCGGCGGAGACGCCAACCGGATCAGCGGGCGTCGCCCGGAGGCAATCGGTTTTGGACGACAGCACCCAGCAAAACGAATCCCCGATCGGCGCTGCGGGCCCGCGCTCATTCAGCGGCGCCGACCCGTTCCTGCCCGTGCCGGTGGACGCCGTCGGCAAGCAGATCACCGTCGTCGACGCCGCGATGGGCGATGCGCTCGTCAAGGCCGGGGCGATCAACTCCGAGCAGCTCACCAGCGCCCGCAACGTGATCGCGCGGTCGCCGGGCCGGCGGCTGGTCGATGTCGTGCTCGAATCCGCGAACGACGCCGAGGTGGTTCAGCGCACCGTCGCCGAGGCAACCGGCATCGGCTTTGAGCGTGTCGATTACGACCAGATCGAATCGATCAAGCAGCTCGAAACGCTGGGCGACGACTACTGCCTGAAGAACGGCGTGATCCCGATCCGCCCGCGCGGGTCGCGGCTGGTGCTCGGCGTGGTGCACGCCGACGACCTCATCGCCGTCGACGAGGTGCAGGCCAAGCTCGGCCAGAGCATCAAGCCCGTGCTCGTCACGCCGCAGGACATCGCCGCCGCGATCGAGAAGCACCGCGAGGACAGCTCGTCGGGCAACGAGGTCGCGGTCGATGAGATCATCGCCGACATCGACGAGGACGACGTCGAGGTCGTGCAGGACGAGGAAGACGACCTGGACCTGGACAAGGACCAGGCCGGCTCGTCGCCGGTCATCCGCTTCGTCAACTACCTGATCTACAACGCGGTCAAGGAGGGCGCGTCGGACATCCACATCGAGCCGCAGGAGAAGAAGCTGCAGGTGCGCTACCGCATCGACGGCGTTCTGTTCGATGCGATGAACCCGCCGGCGCACATGAAGAACTCGATCGTCTCGCGCCTGAAGATCATGGCGAACCTCGACATCGCCGAGCGCCGGCTGCCGCAGGACGGGCGCATCCGCGCGATGGTGCACGGCCGGAAGCTCGACCTGCGTATGTCCACCCTGCCGATGGTGCAGGGCGAGAAGGTCGTGCTGCGTATCCTCGACACGCGTTCGATCCAGGTGAATCTGGACGACCTTGGCATGTCCGAAGACATGCTGCACATGTGGAAGAACCAGATCAAGCAGCCGCACGGCATCGTGCTGGTCACCGGCCCGACCGGCTCAGGCAAGACGACGACGCTGTACTCCTCGCTGAACCAGATGGACCGGCAGAAGCTGAACATCTCGACGGTCGAAGACCCGGTCGAATACCACCTCAGCGGGATCAACCAGACACAGACGCACGAGTCGATCGGCATGAGCTTCGCCGGCGCGCTGCGTGCGCTCTTGCGTCAGGACCCGGACGTCATCATGGTCGGCGAGATCCGCGACGGCGAGACCTCGAAGATCGCCATCCAGGCCTCGCTCACCGGCCACCTCGTGCTGTCCACGCTGCACACCAACGACGCGCCCTCCGCGGTGACCCGGCTGATCAACATCGGCGTGCAGCCGTACCTCGTCGCCGCGGCGCTGCGCGGCGTGCTCGCCCAGCGGCTGGTCCGCAGGGTCTGCGCGAGCTGCGCCGAGCCGCACGAGCCCAACGAGCACGAGCAGCGCATCCTCGCTCATCTCGCCAAGGACGGGATCGTGCCCGAACAGATGCTGCGCGGGGCCGGCTGCAAGAAGTGCCGCAACACCGGCTACTCGGGCCGGCTGGGCGTGTACGAGATCTTCGTGCCCGACGGCGAGTGCATGGACGCGGTCAGCCGAGGCGCGAGCCTGCAGGAGATCCGCAAGCTGGCTAAGGAGGGATCGACGTATATCACGCTCCGGGACGACGGCATCGAGAAGGTGTCTGCCGGCCTGACCACGCTCGAGGAGGTTTTCAGGGTCGTGTCCGCCTGACGGGACGGCTGAAGTGCGATGCCAAACTTTGAGTACAAAGCGCGGGACGGTCACGGCCGGCTGAACACCGGCACCATCGCGGCGCCCACCCCGTCACAGGCCGGCGCGGTGCTGCGCGGCCGGGGGATGTTCGTCGTCGCGATCCAGGAGGCCCTGGGCAAAGCCGCCGGCGTCGCGCACAAGCCCGCACGCCCCAGGCCGACCCCCGCGCCGCGCCCCCGCGCGACCACGGTTGATGACGACGAGGACGATGAATGGGAACCGGTTGTCGGCCGGCAGAAGATCCGCCGGCAGGATGTCATCACCTTCGCCCACCAGCTCGCGGTCATGGTAGACACCGGCGTATCGATCAGCGAGGCGCTGATGTGCTGCGCCGAGCAGTCCGAGTCCGAGGGCTTTAAGCGCGTACTCGAAGAGGTCGCCGACGACGTGCGAGGCGGGCGTGAGTTGTCCGCTGCACTGTCTGTGCACGAGAAGGTCTTCCCCTCGGTCATGGTCTCCCTGGTCCGCGCCAGCGAGATGTCGGGCACGATGGGCAAGATGCTCGACCGCATCAGCAAGTACATGGCCAAGGAGGCGGCGACGGCGCGCAAGATCAAGGGCGCGTTGACCTACCCCGCGATCATGATCAGCGCGGTCGTGCTCATCACCACCGGCCTGCTGATGTTCGTGCTGCCGCGTTTCGCCACGATCTACGCCGACCGCGGCGCGGCCCTGCCCGCACCGACGCGCCTGCTCATGGGCCTGAGCGAGAGCATGACCACGATGTGGTGGGCCTACCTCGCGGGCGTCGCCGCGCTCGTCGGCGTCGTCATCGCCGGCTTCACCACCGATGTCGGCCGGGGCATCGTCGACACGATCAAGCTCGAAGCGCCCATCATCGGTGCGCTGTTCCGCAAGCTCTACATCACCCGGTCGATGCGCACCTTCGGCACGATGCTCGACGCCGGCGTGCCGATCCTCGACATGATCCCGATCATCCGGTCGGTCACCGTCAACCGCCACTACGACGCGCTCTGGGACGATGTAGACCACCGCCTGCGCGGCGGGTCGCAGCTCTCGGCGACACTCTTCTCCAGCGAGCTCATCCCGCGCAGCGTCGCCCAGATGGTCTTCGCCGGCGAGAAGGCCGGGCGGCTGGGCGATGTCATGCACAAGGTCGCCGAGTACGCCGAGGAAGAGTTCGACGAGCAGGTCAAGCAGGCGACCGCGTACATCGAGCCGGCCATGGTCTTGACGCTGGGCGCGATCATCGGCTTCGTTGCGATCGCGCTGCTCCTGCCTATCTTCCAGGTCAGCCAGGTGGCCGCAGGCGGGTAAGGCAACCCACATGCATCGGTGCCCTGGCCCGGCCGGCCAGCTGTTGGGCCATCGGGCAATTGCCCGGTAGTGGTTCACTTTGAGAATAGCCGCTAGACTCTAGTTTATGGCTGACGGGGAATCACAAAGCGATGCCGAAATCGCGGCCTACCTTGACCATATAAACAGGTGCTGGGAAGCCGAGGTAGAGATAGCCGCTCGTCTCAGGTCTCGCTCTCAGCTTCTTAGCGGTGGGATGATCGCCCTGCTTGGTCTGGTATTCTCGCAATTGGTCTGGTATCGAGATCCCAACTTGCCCCTGGCTATGCCGCTATGGGTCGTTGCCGCGGTCCACCTTCTCTTGCTTGCAGCTATCGTTATTTTTTCTTGGTCCTTGATTATTTTGTATGTGAGAAAGGGTACTAGTGCACCGGCCAGTGACAAACTGACGATACTAGATAGCGACCATGGGAAGCCCGGTCCCCAAGTAGCGTTTGCCCGTACAAATGACGCATATTTAGACCTTAAGGTACGTAACGAGACCGAGCGGAAGCAGATACAAAGGGGGCAGAACTGGTCGTTTTTTGGCGTTGGCCTGTTCTTGATGGCGTTTTTCTTGTATTTATCTGGTCAATTTTGGTCTACAATGTGGACAGAGGCATACAACCATGGCCGATCAGAATCAGGACAACTTGAAGGCGGCGATGGAGTCGATGCCAGAGCAGGCGGCGAGCTCGGAGCAAGCGGCCTGCGCTCCGACATCGCAATCCACTTTTTTGGATGACAACTTTTTCAAGCAGACGAACGCCGCGAGGAAGCGGATCAACGCGATACGCTTGAAGAGGCCGACTCTGAGCCAGCGCATCGCCCGCGCTCTCGCGGGGGGCGGTTAAGGCGCGATCTTAGGTGATGGCAGGTACTCGGTGATCCGCCCGCCCCGCAGCTTTTCTTCCTTCTCCAGCATCTCGACGAACTCCAACATCGTCCAGCGGTGATCGGCCACACCAGCGGCGACGGCTGGGGTCGTCTTGAGGGTCTGATGCTTGCGGACGAAGTTGTAGTAGAAGTAGTGCAGGGCGATGCTGTGGACGTGGTTCTCCAGCTTCTTAGAGAAGGCGTTGGTCAGGCGGGTAAAACGGCGGTTCTGCATCCTGACCGTGAGGTTCTGTCGCTCAACAAAAGACGTGCTGACGTGTTTCTCGTCGGGGTTGCCGCTGACGGTCTGCTTGCGACAGCCGGTGCATTCTGCGGGGCTGTAGCGGGCGTGTTCGGGGTTCGTGGCCCCGTAGACCTTGATGAGCTGGGCGTAGTCGATTTCGTGACCGTAGACCTCATACACCGCGTCCAGATAGGCGGCGTGGCCGTCGCTGGTCAGTTGGAAAGTACCATCCACACGGTCGGCGATATCCAGCACGAAGTCGGTCGCGTACCCGCCGTCACGCTGGCCGACAAGGTAGGAGATCATCAGCTTGGAGTCGGCGTCGATGGCGGTCCATGTCCAGACCGAGCCCTCGGCCTTCGCGCCGCGATCGACCTGCCGCTGCTTCGCCCCGACAAAGCTCCAAAGCTCATCCACCTGCACCCGCTCAACGTCAAGGTCGCGGACCATCAGGTCGTGCAGGTCCGCCGCCAGCGTGCCCGCGTCGGCCAGTAGCCGCAGGATCGTGACTTTGGACGCGCCGGTCATCCGGGTCGTGGCCGCGATGCTGCTCCCCTCGACCAAGCAGGCGAGAATCATGGCCCTTTTTTGAGCATTTAGCCTTCTCATGGCTCAATTATACTAAAGCGGTCAAGCATTATCAAGGTTTTTGTTGACAAACAAGCCCACTTTTATACAATAAAGCATCCTAGATTGACAAGATAAGGGCAATATTGTGAAAGGTGATGGCAAAAATCCCGGTGATTTGACAAGAGATGAGGCAGATGAGCTTTCCCTGCGCGCAGGAAAGGTTTTTGCGCCGTCACGACCAACAGCCAACCGCGAATTCTTCATCGGACGCCGCGAGCAGTTACAGGATGTGATGGACGCAATCGGCGAAATCGGCCAACACGTTGTCATCTATGGAGAACGGGGCGTGGGTAAAACGTCCATAGGCGCGATCATTGAGCCGCTTATGCACGCGATCGGCGAAGAGGATGTGATGGTAACTCGGGTGAACGCCAGTAAAGATGACACGTTTGGGTCTCTATGGGAAAAGGCGTTGACGGCAGTTACTTGGCCGGATGACCAGCCCATCATGTTTCATGTGGAGAGAGCTACTAGAAATTTGAAACAGGAACTGGAGGTCCCCGACGAACCCAACGGCCAAGACATACTTCAAGTTTTAAGTCAGTTTTCAAATCTTGTTTTTGTGTTTGATGAATTCGACTTAGTCAAAAACCAAGTATCCAAGCATTTTGCTGAATTGATCAAGTTGCTCAGTGACTTCCAGGTCCGATCTACAGTGATCATAGTTGGAGTTGCGACAACAGTTCGGCATTTACTTAAAGGGCACATATCTGTCAGGCGATCATTGGTTGAGGTGCAAACCCCTCGAATGGAGCGGGACGAACTGAAAAAGATTATCCAGATCGGATCAGAGAAACTAGATGTAGAATTTTCCACAGATTCAACTGATTGGATCATTTCTCTCTCGCACGGACTTCCACATTACACACACCTTCTAGCGCTGAATGCTATTCGCAATGCGTGTATTCAGCGCACCCGCTTTGTAACTTATCAACACACGAATTCCGGCTTGAAAAAATCGATCAGGAAATCAGATGGAGATATCACTGATCGTTTCTTGAAGGCTATCCATAGCACCCGGTCAGATGCAACGCACTTTGAGGTATTAACGGCGTGCGCATTAGCCGATACAGATGACCACGGATACTTCAAGCCTTCGGCTATTGCATCCCCATTGCAATGCATTAAAGGTTTAGACAAAAGCGTCCAGCAATCAACTTTTACAAGGCAATTGAACGGATTCTGCACAACACAGCGTGGTGCCATGCTGGAAAAAGTTGGGGTAAAGAACAGGCCACGTTACAAATTTCGTGATCCAATGTATGCCCCCTACGTGATAATCCACGCGATTGCTGATGAAATTATTACCCCGGAGACATTTGACTCCAATCAGGGGTGAGTGTTTCAGGATTTATCTTTCCAGCGAGCTTGGGCGGCTTTTTTAGCTATTTCCTGGCGGCGTTCGGGCGATAGGATTTTTGCCCTAGATGCGCCACCTCTCTGGCCGCCGATACGTCCGATCTGAGACACTCCCGCCGACGCGCCCGCGCTCCACCCCGCCTCAAACGCCGCCCGCAGCAGCTCCATCCCCCGCTGGTCCACCCGCTTGACCTGCTTCGACCACGTTTCCCAAGCTGCCTCCATCTCGGGGCTGGCGGGCTGGTCCTCGGGCCCGGCTTGGGCGGCGATGCGGTGGGCTTCGGTGTTGGGGTCAGGGTCGCTCATGCTGTGATTGTACGTCAGGCCCGACCCGGCCCCGGCAGATTCTTATTTTCAAAGTGAACCACTACCAATTGCCCCATAACCCTTGACCGCTGCCAAGGCTCTGTGATATCCTCATAGATCGGTCTTGTTTCATTTCTTCGCGTGATTCTCACCAAGCGAAAGGTTTTCTCATGAGACGATCTCGTGCCTTCACTCTGATTGAATTACTGGTGGTTATTTCGATTATCGCGCTGCTGATCGCAATCCTGTTGCCGGCCCTCGGCTCGGCGCGGGAGACCGCACGGATGACCGGCTGCATGTCCAATCTCCGGCAGTTCGCGATCTCCTGGGAGGCCTACTCGGTTGACAACCGTGAACGGCTGGTCGGGTCGGATAACACCCCCTGGCGGAACCGGGACGCCACCGGCCATGCCGAGCCGACGGCCTGGGTACTCAACCCGGGCATCACGCCAGAACGATTACGCAACCTGGAGGAAGGTGATCTCTGGGATTATGTACAGAGCGAGTCGCTGTACCGGTGCCCGAGCGAGAACCGCGTGACCCAGCGCGGGGACCCGTATATCCGCAGCTACTCCATCACCACGTTCCTGAACGGCCAGGTCCAACGCGGCTCCACGTGGGAACAACTCAAGCCGGCGCGGAAACAGTCGGGTATCCCCAAGCCGAGCAAGACCCTGCTGATGCTCGACGAGGCCGACCCACGCGGGTTCGTGATCAACTCCTTCGCGATTCGGCCGCGTAATACAGGCAATGATTATGAATGGGTCGATTGGCCCGCGGCGTTCCACTTCGACGGCTTCCCCCACTCGTTCGCCGATGGCCACGCCGAGTTCCGCCCCTTCGAAAGCACCGCCACGAAAGAGATCGTCAATTTCAACACGCGGCAGCCCGACAACCCCGACTGGGACTACGTCGCCGACAGGTACGATCCCGGGCGGCCGAACAACCCGTAAGCCTTTAGGAGCGACCGGGCTTCGGCTACGCTATCGCCGTGCCGCGCTTCACCGACCTCGCGATCTGCCTGCGTGACCTGGACTGGTCCGAGACCAGCCAGGTCGTTGTCCTGCTGACCAAGCAGCACGGCAAGGTCCGCGGCCTGGCCAAGGGGGCCCGGCGACAGAGCCCGTCATCCATCGCGCGGTTCTCCGGCGGGATCAACCTGCTCAACCTCGGCCAGGCCATCATCACCACCAAACCCGCCACCCAGCTCGCGGCGATCACCGAATGGGACCTGCGCAGCGACTACCACCCGCTGCGCAACAGCCTGCACGCGCAGTGGTCGGCGATGTACGCCGCGGACCTGACCAGCGCCATGCTCGCCGACGAAGACCCGCACCCCGACGCGTTCGAGGCGATGACCGAGTTGTTAAACGCGTTGACAACTTCTGCCAATAACCCTGCAAACAAGCAGGGGAATATTCCCGGGTCCCTGCTCCGTTTCCAATGGGCGCTCCTGAGCGATGTGGGTTATCGGCCGGACTTAGACCGCGATGTCGAAACCGGCCAGCCCCTCCCGGGGGCGAAGGCCTATAGCTTCGACCCCGCGCTCGGCGGGCTGACCGTGCGCAACGGCCTGAACGACGAGCGATGGCGCGTCCGCCGGGCCACGGTTGACCTGCTGCGCGACGCCTCGGCCGGGCGACCCCTGGACCAGCACAGCCCGCAGGCGATCACCCGGGCCAACCGCCTGCTGTGCACTTACGCACGGGCACTGCTGGACAAGCAGCTGCCCACGATGAAACTCATCCTCAGCGACTCTTTTGAACGATTAGGTAATTGATCGGCCGGGGGGTACACTGGAACAGCAAAACGACCCATACCCACTTCAACCGGAGCCCATCATGAAGTACCTCATCCCCCTCCTCGCCGTCTTCTGCTTCACCTTCGTCGGCTGCAAGTCCACCTGCTGCGGTGAGTGCGGCGGTGACAAGGCCGCGCACGGCCACGACCATGCCCACGACCATGCCCACGGCGACAAAGAGTGCTGCGGCGAAGGCGGCAAGTGCTGCAAGTAAGCCTGAAAAGCACACCAGATACATCCTCGACAGCGCCTGTTAAAACGGGCGCTGTTTTTTCTTGGCATCACCAACAGCCGGTTCTTTTCAGCGAAACCAGCAAACACGATATAGTGCATACATCCTGCCCCGATCGGAGACAACGCCATGCGCTGGTTCGGAACCGTCTACACACCGCTGATGGCGGTGCTCGGCCTGCTGTTCATCGTGCTGTCGTTCTTTGTCCACCCCGACGACGACGCCATGATGGACCCGTCTGCCATGATCCTCGCGGGCGCGATCCTCGCCGCCGGCGCGTGTATCAGCGGGGCGATCCGGCATGAGGGGTAGAACTCGATCCCGGGAAGCATGCCGATACTGCAATGGATCGCCGACTGGTTCTGGCTGCACACCTGGTGGTCGTTCGGATCATCCGAGGACCCGCTGCACGCGTGGTTCTACCGATCGATCAACCTGATCGAAGGCCTCTTCCGGCTGGGCTTTGCCGCGGCGGTCTTGATCCGTCAGCATAAGCACCAAAGACGCCGCCGGTTATCGGAACCGCCCGGTTTACAATCTTGAATTTTTTGACCTTGGTACCATGCTTGCAGCACGTCAGCTGTCGGTGTGGGCGACGGATCGCCGCGCCAGAACGCGTACAACCAGAACGTACTTCCATCCTGGCGGAGTCGGGTTGGACCTGTTGGGTGTCTTGAGCAGTGCCCGTCTGTCCCTACCCCTTAACCACCCGAACCGAAAGGACTCGATCATGATTAGTGGAATCAGCAGTGCAGGCATGGACCCCGCTTCACGGACGCAGGCGATGCAATACTTCCAGCAGAACGGGACCCCGCCCCCCGAACTCCAGGCCCAGTTCGAGGCGAGGCTCGCCGAGAGCGGGATGACCCTTGAAGAAGCGAAAGCCAAGATCCAGTCCAAGCTCGATTCGGGCCAATTCCCCGGGTTCACCGAAGGCGGCTTGGACTTCGAGTCCATCAAAGCTCAGATCGAATCGAAGCTGGCCGAGCAGGGGATGACACTTGAAGACCTGCGGGCCAAAGCGCAGTCATTGAGCGCCGGCGGGCCGCAGGCGTCGGGCTACGACAAAGACATGTTCGAGATGTTGATGCAGATGTTTGGTAAAGGCACCCAGGTCAACCTGACCGCCTGACCCTTGTCAACAACGGGATAGGCACGGCGCAAACGGCAGCGGCCGCTCAGAAGATCGGCCGCTGTTTATTGCGCCCATAGCTGCGCGGCCGCGCAAATCTTGCGCATCACGATCGATTGATCTGCATGCTGATCGGATCAGGTCGGGGAAACACCATTCGGATGTATAACACGGGCGCAGATGGATCAGGACCCCTGCCAGTCCACGCCGGTCTCCTGCCAGGACTTCTCCGCGGCACTCTTGAGCACCGCGTCGCAGACCTTGGTCGTCTCCAGCGCATCGCGGAACGTCGGACGGCAGGGCTTGCCGTTCTCGACCGCGTCCAGGAAGTCGGCGACCTGGTGGACGAACGTGTGCTCGTAGCCGATCTGCAGGCCCGGCACCCACCACTTGTCCATGTACGGCATGTCGCCATCCGTGACATGGATGTCGTGCCAGCCGCGGATGAGCGAGTCATCGCCGTGGTCGAAGAACTCGAGCCGGTGCAGGTCGTGCAGGTCCCACTTGATCGAGGCCTTCTCGCCGTTGATCTCGAGGGTGTACAGCGCCTTGTGCCCGCGGGCGTAGCGGGTGGATTCGAACAGGCCCAGCGAGCCGTTGCCGAACCTGCAGTGAAACAGGCACGCATCATCAATCGTGACCGCCTGCTTCTCGCCGGTCGCGGTGTGGACGCGTTCCTTGATGAAGGTCTCGGTCATGGCGGAGACCTCGTCGATCCCGCCGTTGAGCCACATCGCCGTGTCGATGCAGTGGGCCAGCAGGTCGCCGGTCACGCCCGAGCCAGCG
This sequence comes from Phycisphaeraceae bacterium, assembly GCA_028280965.1. GTDB lineage: Bacteria > Planctomycetota > Phycisphaerae > Phycisphaerales > Phycisphaeraceae > JAHQVV01. Next base: position 3,669 of record JANQKT010000188.1, on the reverse strand, counting down.
GCCTTGGCGTCCAGGCGCCAGAGCGCCGCGCCGCCCTGCGGCAGGTCCTCGCTGATCGTCCAGTCCTGCAGGAAGTTCGCGCGGTAGTGGAAGACCTTGCCCAGCCGGCCCTCGTCGATCAGCTGCTTGGCGAGCGTCACCGCGGGAGCCCGGCGGTAGTTGTACCAGACCGTGTTCGCCACGCCGGCCTTCTCGATCGCCTCGACCATCGGAAGCGACTCGGCCGTGTCACGCGACAGCGGCTTCTCACACAGCACCATCTTGCCGGCCTGGGCCGCGGCGATCGCGATCGGCGCGTGCGTGTCGTTCGGCGTGCAGATATCGATCGCATCGATGTCGTCCCGAGCGATCAGGGCCTCCCAATCCGTCTCGACCGACTCGTACTGCCACTGCCCGGCGAACGCTTCCGCCTTGTCTTCGCTACGCCCGCACACAGCCTTCAGCACCGGGCGCGTCGCCAGGTCGGGGAAGAAGTCGTTGACACGCTTGTAGCCGTTGGAGTGCGTCCGGCCCATAAAGCCGTAACCCACCAGACCGATTCTTAGTTCTTTGCTCGTTGCCATGCTTCAGCTTCCTCTGGTTCGCTTTTTGAACCGCCAAGGCGCTAAGAACGCCGAGGGATTCAGGAGTCAATAAATGTGTAAGAACCTTGCCTTCCTTGGCGCACTTGACGTCTTGGCGGTTCAACCGGCCTTGCTTACCACCCGCACGCATCCCGCACCTCGACCATCTTCGCCAGGATAGTGTTCCAGGTCTCCGGGTTTTCGAGCGTCGCGTTGGGGAACATGCAGCCGTCCCAGCAGATGTGCTGGATCCCGCGCTCTTCCGCGTCCTGCAGCCAGTAGCCCGCGCACTTGACGATGTCTAGCTTGCCGTTGGGGTCGTCGGCCGGGCAGTGCTTGCCGGTCTTGTCGTGGCTGCCGGCGCCGTGGACCTGGCCGTCGTTCTGTGCGACGTGGAAGTCGATGGTCCAGGGACGGAGCTTGTCGGTCATGTCCTTGTAAGCCGCCCAGAACTCGTCATCGCTGTAGCCTTCGTTGACCAGCGCGCACTCGGGCGCGTTGTAGCCAAGCAGGTAGAGGTACGTGTGCGCGAGGTCGGCCTGGAAGCCGACGGTCTCGGGCATGTCGACCAGCTCCATCAGCTCGAGCACATCCTTCCACGAGTGCATGCCGGCCCAGCAGATCTCGCCCTCGATGGCGAGCCGCTCGCCGTGGTCCGCGGCGATCTTCGCGGCCTTCTTGAACGTGTCGGCGATGCGGGCGGTATGGGTCTTGGGGTCCTGCCGCCAGGCCTCGACGCCGAACTCCGCCGAGTCGATACGCAGCACGCCGTACTCGCGGACGCCGTGGTCGTTGAGCAGTTTTGCGGCGCGGCAGGACTTGGTGATGGCGTCGAGGAACTTGGCCTGCTGCTCGTCGGTCCCCATCGCCGAGTCGCCGACGGTGCCGGGCCAGACCGGCGTGACCAGCGAGCCGACCTTGAGGTTGCGCCCGGCGATCTTGTCGGCCATGGCCTTGAAGTCATCATCGCTGCCGTCGATATCCATGTGCGGCAGGAAGAGGAACAGGTCCACGCCCTCGAACTTGACGCCGCCCGCGTTCGCGTGCGCGGTGAGCTCGAGCATGCGGTCCAGGCCGATCGCCGGCTCGGCGCCCTCTTCGTCGCCGCCCTTGCCGACCAGGCCGGGCCACATCGCGTTGTGGAGTTTGGGGGATACGTTGCTCATGGTTCGCTCCTGTTCGATATCCCGCGGCATGCGGCGCACGCCGTGGGCGTGAGGGGTGATGGAATCAGAAACCGTGCTTGGCCAGCATGTCCTGGATGAACTGGTACCCGCCGGCGTAGATCGCCTCTTTCGGGTCGTACTCGCGGTAGACGTGGATCATCCCGGCGAACTCGGGGTCGTCCGGGCTGAACGCCTCGATCGTCATCCAGCCGTCGTAGCCGACCTCTTTTAGCGCCTTGAAGTTGTCGTCCCAATTCACCAGCCCTGTTCCGGGAGCGCCGCGGTCGTTCTCGGAGATGTGGACGACCTTGAGGTGGTTCTTGCTTGAGGTGATCGCCTCGCGGATGTTCTTCTCCTCGATGTTCGCGTGGTGCGTGTCGTAGAGGAAGCCGAAGTTCGGCTGATCGACGGCCTTGCACAGCGCCGCCGCCTGCGCCGTGGTGTTGAGCATGTAGCACTCGAAGCGGTTGATCACCTCCGTCGCGAGCGTGATGCCAGCGCCCTGGGCGTAGAGGGCGGCCTCACGCATCACGTCGGCGCACCACTTGTACTCGTCATCCGTCGGCGCCTTGCCGGTGAACACGGCGTAGGCGGAGTGGAACGGGCCGCCGAGCACTTCGCCGCCCAGCGCCGCCGTCGCGTCGATCGCCCACTTCATGTGGTCCAGACCCGCGGCGCGGGCGCCGGCCTCCGGGCTCACCGGGTTCGCTTCCGGCGGCGGGCAGGTCACCGTCGTCGCGCCCAGGCCGAGGTTGTTCAGCTCGGCCTTGATCGTCTTGTAGTGGTTCACGTCCGGCTCGCCGAGGAACAGCTCGACGCCGTCGTAGCCGATCCCTTTCAGCTCCGCCATCAGCGGGAAGTGTTCTGCCCGTACATTGGCGGTCCAGAGCAGCATGTTGAATCCGATTTTCACGGCAGGCCTCCTGAGCAAGCGTAGGCAAGAGCGGGCAAACAACCAACGGCCGAGGGCCAAACAGCATACCAAGATGCCCGGCTTTTCCGGGGACAAATGACGCGACTTGTGCAACTTCACCACCGCCGGTCGCAATCACAAAACCGGGCCGAATCGAACCCACTACGATGTGACAAACCCCCACACGAAAGGCTGTGCATGATCGTCGGTGTCCCCAAAGAGATCAAGAGCGATGAGTACCGCGTCTCGATGCTGCCCGTCGGCGTCGAGGAGCTGACCCGGCGAGGCCACACCGTGCTGGTCGAACAGGGCGCGGGCGTGGGCAGCGGGTATGACGACACCCGCTACGCCGCCGCCGGGGCCGAGCTGATCGATTCGGCGGAACAGCTCTGGCAAAGCGCGGACCTGATCGTCAAGGTCAAAGAGCCGCAGCCGACCGAAACCGCGCTGATGCGTCGCGGCCAGGTTGTGTTCACGTACTTCCATTTCGCCGCGGACCTTGAACTGAGCACAGCGTGCCTCGCGTCGAGCGCGACATGCCTCGCGTACGAAACGCTTGTCGATGACAAAGGCGGGCTGCCGTTATTGACACCGATGAGCGAGGTCGCGGGGCGCATGGCGATCCAGGAGGGCGCGAAGTACCTCGAAAAACCGCAGGAGGGCCGCGGCATCCTGCTTGGCGGGGTGCCGGGCGTCGAGCCGGCGCGCGTGCTGGTCCTCGGCGGGGGCATCGTCGGCACACAGGCCGCGCTCGTCGCCGCGGGCATGGGCGCGGACGTCACGATCATGGATGTCAGCCTGGACCGCCTGCGCCACCTGGACGAAGTTATGCCCGCGAACGTCACGACGGTCTACTCCGACGCCCACGCGATCTACGAGCACGCGACCACGTCGGACTTAGTCATCGGCGCCGTTTTGATCCCGGGGGGCCGCACGCCGGTGCTGATCAGCAAGGCGATGCTCGGCGACATGCTGCCGGGCAGCGTGATCATCGACGTCGGCGTGGACCAGGGCGGGTGCGTCGAGA
>JANQKT010000110.1 GCA_028280965.1 Phycisphaeraceae bacterium | reverse complement strand
ATCGGGTGCGCCGCGACGCCGGCGGTGAACGACGGCTGGTCGAGCACCTGCCCGGCGTCGGCGACGAGGATCAGGTGCATCTTGCCCGACACGCCACGCGGGATCGCGAGCTCGACCGAGTCGTGCCGGTACGCATCGCCGGGCGCGAGCGGGGCAAAGCGGTCGATCGAGCGCAGCGGCAGGTCCGTCTCGTCGAGCATCGCGTCGTCGGAGAGGTAGACGCGGTCGGACCAGTGGGCGGGTGTGGAATCGTCCTCGAATACCAGGGCGTCCGCGGCCCAGCCTTCGCCGATGTTGTTGATCGTGAAGTCGATCAGGACCGATCCACCGGGTGCCGCGCGGTCGGGGGCGTTGAATTGTTCGATCGCAAGTTCGGGCGTCTGCGGGCCGTCGATGAAGAGAGGGACCGAGCGTGTGTTGTTGGCGCGGTCTCGGTCGGGAATCTGTTGTTCAACGTCCGCTTCATGGATCAGCCAATACGGGCCATCCGCGTCCTCGGGTAGTATTGCCTCGATGCGCGGTATTGCGAGATCCAGCCTGCTTGCCAGCTCATCAGAGATACCCGCCATCTGCACACTGCCCAGCAGCGCGTCCGATCCGTCGTATGCACGGTTACGCGAAAGCCAGAGCGCATCGCGGCGGTCGAAGTTTGAGTAATGCATCTGCCGGCCGGCCCGCAATTCCCCCGCCCGTGCGTTGGAGAGGATCGTTGAACCCGCGGTTGCGAACGCCGGCGCATCAACCGATGTCACCGCGAGATCGATCGCTTGGTCGTTGTCGACGCGCCCGACCGCAGTACCGACCCACGGCAGCAGCATCGCGTGCAGCGCGATCGCGCCCCCGAACGCGGCGGTCAGCACCAGGTTGTCGCGCTTGGTTGGCATGTGGCTTACAGCCCTTCATCAGGCGTTACTACGGTGAGACGCCCGAGCCGCCCTCGAGTTTCGGCAGGCGGATATCCCCCACGCCGGCATTGCGGATACGGTCCAGCAGCCGCCACATCACCGGCCCGCGGTCCACCGTCGCCTCGACGTCCTGCAGCGTCACGACCAGCGGCGGCGCGTCGGCCCGCCCGGCCAGTTCACGCAGCCGGCCGTCCAGTTCATCATCGGCCACCGCCCGCCCGTCGATCAAGACGTTGCCCCCGCCGTCCACCTCCAGCAGGACGACCGGCTCGTCCACCGCCTGCTGGGCCCCCTCGACCGACAAGAGATCGACACCCGAGGTCTTCAGCCGGTCCAGCACCGCCACCGCGAAGATGAAGAACGTCAGCAGCAGGAACACCACATCGATGAGCGGCATCATCTCGACGCGCGGGGCGTAGTCGTGTCGGCGGACCGGTCGCATGCAGGTATTCTACATGCTCGGTAACACACCTTGACCCTGGCCTGATGAGGTAGGTATGATTTTGTCACCATTTCACCTAACTCCCACAGCACTAAGGGGCAAACATGGAAGATCAACCCAATACACCGCCGACCGACACCGCCGAGCCACAGGCTGCACCGACGGCAGAGATGCCCTCAAACGATGAATTAAACATGGCGATGCTAGCCCACCTGCTGGCGCTCTTCACCGGCTTCATCGGGCCCCTGATCATCTGGCTGATCAAGAAAGAGCAGAGCGAGTTTGTCGATGATCAGGGCAAAGAATCCCTGAATTTCCAGATCTGCTCGTTCATCATCTTTATCGGCCTGAGTGTGCTCAGTATCATCCCGTTCGTCGGCTGTATCACGATACTGATGCTGCTGGCATGGTTTGTTGTTTGGGTTGTATTCATCATCATCGCGACGGTTAAATCCAAAGCCGGTGAGCGATACCGCTACCCGATCAACATCCGTCTGCTGAGCTAGCAATACAAACCGTATTCAGAACCGCACCGCGTCCCACGCCGCGGCGGTCGCCACGCTCGGCGTGTCGTCCACCACCACCACGCTCACCGCGCCCAGCCGGTCCGGCAGCACCCGCCGCACCCTGCCGTCCTTGACCTTCTTGTCCGCCCGCATGATCGACATGAGCAGGCCGGTTTCGGCGAACTGGTCGCTAGATATCGCGGGCCGATGCGGTCAGGCAACAGGGTATACCGATCCAGCACCGACGCGTCGCGCCGGCCGGCCGATCAGCATCAGGCCGCCGGCAGCAAGCAGCACGAGCGACACAGGCTCGGGCACCGCGGCGTAGAAACCGTTCTGGAACAGCGAGGCAGCAACAAGCTCGCCCGCGTACTGGCCTTCGGTGCTGTCGTAGTTCCAGTGGATACCGATGTAGACCCGGCTGTCGCTGTTGTCCTGCGCCGCCTCGGAGAACGTCATGACCCGCGTCGCGTCGTCAAGCCCTTCGAGCCCGTAGGCCGCGAGCAGGTCGGCGTTCTCCGGCAGCAGCAGGTGCTCCAGCTCGGCGGAGGTCAGGCTGAAGGTCAGGTCCTCGCCGTACCACTGCTCGAGCACCCCGAACAGCGCCCCGCCGAAGGTCGCGTGGCCGGAGACATAGGTCGGGAAAGGCGGGGTAAAGCCGGTGAGTTCCTCGCCGTCGGGCGCGCCCAGGGGAGTCCAGCCGGCGTCGCCCGCGGTCATGTCGTTGCCGTCCGCGTCGCCCTGACGGATGCCGGACACCGGCCGCCAGAGGTCGTACTCGAACTTCGAGTTCCAGGCCACGATCCCCGCATCGGCCATCGCCACGCTCGCCATCGCGAACAGCTCGGCGTTCTCCTTGAACGTGTTGCCCTCCTGCACGGCGACGCTCTGGACCGCTTCGTTGAAGAACTTCAGCGGCGTGCCCAGGCCGGCGCGGTCGTAGGCCCAGAACAAGCCGATCTCGGTCTGCTCGGCGGTGCGCGTCGTGCTGTCGATCGCGCCCAGCGCTTTCACCTCGTTGTACGCGTCGGCATAGGCCTGGCTCGTGATGTCAGGAGAGGGCCCGGGCAGGTAGCCGGCGATCGGATGGATCGCGAACGTCTGGACACTGCCCCAGTTCGGCCCCCACGCCTCCTGCCCGGGGTTGACCGGGTCCGGCTCCCAGCCGCCGATCTCCCCGCTGGGTGTGTACTGGACAAAGGAGTCGTAGCCATCGTTCGCACGCCAGTTAATGATGGACTGGGCGACCGCGTTGCCCAACGCGATCCCGTCGCTCTTCGCGGCGCCATCGGCATACTGGCTCAGGCTGTCCGCGAGGAACGTATCAAGCGTCGACTGCTGGGTCCCGCCATAGATCTCGCTGAGCACGGCATACGCGGCCTGGGTCGCGGCGACCCGGTCGGACGCATCGCCGATCGTGCCGGGAGGCAACGCGTAGCTATAAAACGAATCGGTCCCGGACGCGAGCGCGACGCTGTCATAGATCGCGAGGTTCATCATCGCCATCGCGCGCGACGCGGAACCGGGGTTTTCCAGGTCGCTGTTGTTGATGATCAGGTCACCGATCAAGCCGTTCCATGCCAGGACCGGATCATCCGAGGCCCGTGCGCGATACACAAACAAAGCAGAAAGAATGATTCCGGCAAGCAAGGGCAACGAAACAACACGCGGGCGGGGGATTGGCATACCTACTCTCCATCGATTATGGGCGCAAAGCTATAAAACGAATCTCCAGCCGGCATCGCAGCGCGGTGGGCCACAGCGATACGACAAAACACACCTACAACGAGGCAGAACAACCACCCCGTGATCACTCATTTCGGATCAAGAAAGCCCGGGCCGGGCCCCCCATTTAGCTTTCGCAATCGCACTCAACCGCCTTAGTCGCGGCAACGCCTTAGTCGCCAGCCAAGTAACAACTATAACGCGCGTACAGGCAGATCCTTGCACCTGACTCAAAGAATAGATAAATAACAAAAAATAGTTGCCTCGCAATACGCGTGGCGTATGCTTTATGCCCGGATCGCCTGCCACGCCGCGGCGATTGTTTCGCTCGGCGTGTCGTCCACCACGCTTACCGCGCCCAATCGATCCGGCAGCACCAGCCGCACCCTGCCGTCCTTGACCTTCTTGTCCGCCTGCATGATCGACATGAGCAGGCCGGTGTCGGCGAGCTGATCGCTCGACGTCGGCAGGCCGATGCGGTCGAGCAAAGCGACCAGGCGATCGAGTACTTGACCGTCGCACCGCCCCGCAGAGACCGCGAGCGATGTCGCGGCGGCCATGCCCAGCGACACCGCTTCGCCGTGCGCGTACGGCCCGTCGTAGGCGTGCGCCTCGGGCCTGGGCTTGGGCGTCTCAAACCGCGGCGGCGGCGCAAACTTCCGACGCGGTTTCTCGGCGGAGGCCGCTTGTAACGCCGGGCTCGCCTCGATCGCGTGTGCGAACGTGTGCCCGAAGTTCAGGTGCGCCCGGACGCCCTGTTCTTTCTCGTCCTCCATGACGACCGCCGCCTTGATCCTGACGTTGCGTTCGACCAGCTCGACCAACGCATCGCTCTCGAGA
>JANQKT010000083.1 GCA_028280965.1 Phycisphaeraceae bacterium | reverse complement strand
CTGGCGGGCGGCGGCTTGGGCCTGTTCCAGGCCGGGGCCGCCGGACGCGCCAACCGCGCCGGTGGCGGTGAGCTGGCCATCCTTCAGCGGGAGCTGGCCGGAGAGGAACAGGTGCCCCCCGCTCTCGACACAGGGCGCATATGCCGCGACGGGCGCAGCGGCGGGCGGTAGTTCGTATCCCAACTCGGCGAGTTTTGCTTGGAGGTCCATACCCCGATTATGGTCGATCCAAGGCGGGGTGTCGATACGTATCTCTACGCCCAGCCGCCGGGGCAGGCATAAAATCGCCGCCGGATCGGTTGTAATCCCGACGCCGGAACAACGACCGCCCGAGACCCGCCATGCACCACGACCGCCCCCGCCCCCAAAAGCCCCGCATCCGCCGCCGAGTCCTCGGCCTGTTCCTGCTGCTGGGGCTGGTGCTGCCGGGCTTGCAAGCCGGGGCACAGTTTGGTGGGGGCGACGCGATCGCGACACCCGAACTCATCGCCGAGGGCAAGAGCATCCAGCCGGGCGAGACCTTCACCGTCGCGGTCCACTTCGACATCAAGTACCCCTACCACCTGTACTGGACCAACCCCGAGGGCGCCGGCTTTGCACCCAACGTCGAGTGGGAACTGCCCAACGGCTTCGAGGTCAGGGCCCAGCGGTGGCCCGCGCCGACACACTTCTTGTTCACCGGCATGCAGCAGTTCGGCTACGAGCACGAGTTGACGATGCTGTTCGACATCGCTGCGCCGGATGATCTCGCGGTCGGGAGCGATGTCAGACTCGGTGCGGGCCTGGACTGGCTGGCCTGCGGCGAAGGGATCTGCAAGCCGGAGGACGCGGAGGTCTCGCTGACACTGCCGGTCAGCGCGGACGCTCCTTCGCCGTCGGGTGATGCCGACACGATCGAGTCCGCTGAGCAGAGTGTGCCTCGGCCGGCCGAGGGCTGGTCGTTCACCGGCGAGCAGACCGGGGGCGGCTTCACGCTCATCGTCCACGCGCCTAGCGCCGAAGCCGCGCAAGCGCTCAAGGGCCTGCGCTACTATCACGACGTGCAGTACACCCACGACGCGTCCGAGGAATACTCGGCTGAGGTCGATGGTGATGCCGTGCTGATCCACCTGCCCGATCGGGAGACCGACCCCAACTCGTTCGCCGACCCGCCCGCCCCATTCGTCCGCGACCAGCCGCTGACGAGGCTGACCGGCGTGCTCGTGTCCACCAGCGGCTTCGGCGAAAGGGCCCACACCGCGGTGCCGATCGATGTCGAGATCAAGAACGTGGACGCCGAGGCGCAGGCAAGCGGGAACAACGCGGCGACGAAACCGGGCGGCGATCAAGCGGATAACGCCGGGGATGCAGAAGCACCCGCGAAAAGCGACCCTGAGATCGGCTTCGCCGTCGCGCTGGGCTTCGCGTTCCTCGGCGGGCTGATCCTCAACCTCATGCCCTGCGTCTTCCCGGTCCTGTCGATCAAGATCCTTGGCTTCGTGCAGCAGGCCGGCGAGAACCCCGCGATCGTCCGCCGACACGGCTACGCCTTCGGTGCCGGCGTGATGGTGTCGTTCTGGGTGCTGGTCGGCGTGCTGCTGGGCCTGCGCGCCGCGGCGGAAGCGGCGTCGGCGGGCGGCGCGTCGTCTGTCGGCTGGGGCTTCCAGCTCCAGAACCCGACGTTCGTCCTCGCGATGCTCGTGCTGGTCTTCGTCATCGGGCTGAACCTGATCGGCGCATTCGAGATGGGCGTGGGCCTGAGCGCCGTGGCGGGCAAGGCGAGCCAGAGCGTCAAGAAGGAGGGCTACGGCAAGTCCTTCTTCACCGGCGTGCTCGCCACCCTCATCGCCACGCCCTGCACCGGCCCGTTCATGGCCCCCGCGCTCGGCGCCGCGGTGCAGATGCCCTACGCCCAGGCGGTCGCTGTGTTCACCGCGCTCGGCGCGGGCATGGCCCTGCCGTATGTCGCGCTGTCCTGCTTCCCGAAACTGCTCGACTACATGCCCCGGCCTGGCGCGTGGATGGAGTCGTTCAAGCAGGCGATGGCCTTCCCGATGTTCGCGACCGCCGGCTGGCTGGCGTGGGGCTACGTCCAGGCGACGAGCGTCAACATGGTTGTGTGGCTGCTCATCGGCCTGACCGTCATCGCGATGGGGGCCTGGGCCTACGGCCGATGGTCCACACCGATCCGCGTCCCACGCACCCGCTGGATCGCCCGCGCCTTCGCGCTGCTCGCCGTGGTCGCTGGTGTATGGATGGTGCACGGCAAGGCCGCCTCGATCGAGCAGGAAAAGATCGAGATGGCCGAAGCCAAAGCACGTGGCGAGTACGTCTACCAGTGGCTGGACTACAGCCCCGAGCGCGTCGAAGCGCTGCGCGGCCAGGGCAAGCCGGTCGTCATCGACTTCACCGCCTGGTGGTGCCAGATCTGTCAGGCCAACAAGAAGACGACGCTCCGCACCGACAAGGCCAAGGCGCTCTACGAGGACCACGACGTCATCCTCATCGAAGCGGACTACGGCCAACGCGACCCGGTCATCGGCAAGGTGCTGGCGGAATACGACCGCGCGGGCGTGCCGCTATACCTGGTCTTCCCCGCCGACGGCGGCGAGCCGGAGGTGCTGCCCGAGACGCTCACACCCTCGATCCTTGAGGCGGCGGTCAAGCGGGCGAGCTCAAACACCTCGTCCGACCAGACCGCGGGTATCGCACCCTGAGCGCGGCTCGACGATTACAGGACGACCTCAGCCTCGGCCGATACACGGGTATATCCGCGCGGACGCCGCGCACGCCCTAGGAAGATCGGAACGCCTCAACTATGGCCGACGTCCTTGACCAGTCTGAAGTCGATGCCCTGCTCGCGGCGGTCGAGTCGGGGCCGGAGGAGGTCGAGACCGGCGGCGGGTCGATGCAGATCTTCACGCTCGACAACCGCCCGCTGCCCGAAGACGTCGAGGTCCGCGACTACGACTTCAAACGACCCGAACGCGTCTCCAAGGATCAGATGCGCGCCCTCGAGACGCTGCACGAGACCTTCGCCCGCAGCTACGGCGCGCTGCTCTCGGGCTTTTTGCGGACCATCATGGAGGTCAAGGTCGCGAGCATCGAGCAGATGACCTTCTCCGAGTTCACCCACTCGCTGCCGAACCCGACGTGCTTCTCGCTGATCGACTGCGACCCGCTGGACGGGACGATGTGTCTGGAGATCAGCCCGCTGATCATCTACCCGGTCATCGACCGGCTGCTCGGCGGGTCGAACGCGGACCTGTTCATCCCGCAGCGCCCGCTGACCGCGATCGAGATGCGGCTGGTCGGCAAGATCCTCGACCGTGGGGTCGCGGCGCTCAAGGAGGCCTGGCAGAACGTCAAGGACATCAACTTCGGCGTGACCGAAACCGAGTCGAACCCCGCGCTGGTGCAGATCGTCCCGCCCAACGAGGTCGTCGTCGTCGTCGGGTTCGAGCTGAAGATGGGCGGGCGTGCGGGCACGATGTCGCTGTGCATCCCGTACAACGTGATCGAGCCCCTGATCGAGAAGCTGAGCAACCAGACCTGGGCGGCGTACAAACGCCAGAGCAAGGACTCGCGCCTGCGCACCCGGCTGGCCGGGCACCTCGACGCGGCGCGTCTCGACGTCTCGACCATCCTCGCGGACACGACCGTCAAGCTCAGCGAGCTGCGCAACCTCGAGGTCGGCGACCTGATCCTCACCGAGAAGCCCGCGACCGCCCCGCTCACGCTCGAGATCGAGGGCAAGCGCAAGTTCATCGGCCAGCTGGGCCAGTACAAGGGCAACCGCGTCTTCCGCGTCGATCGGCCGCTGTCGCCGAAGGACCGGGTCTAGGGATCATTCCCCCGCCGACGCCTCCAGGTAGTCCGCCAGCGTGTTCATGCGCCTGACGTACACGGCCATGTCGATGACCTTGTCGGCGTCACCCGCGTAACGCATCGGGCCGGGCGTCAACCAGGCTCCGCGTTCGTCGAGCGACGACACCACCTGCTGCGCCAGGTTCACGAGCCCGTCGGACAGCCGGACGGGCCGACCCGCTTCACGCCGCAGCTCCTCCGGTTCGGTCTCCTTCGCGTGGTCGTACGCCCGCTCGATCCGGTCCAGGCGGTCACCAACCGTAAACGAATAATGGGTCGGCACATCGTCGTCGCTGTGCGTGAGCTGATAATCACGCGTGAAGTAGAGCGGGCGGTTGGTCTCTAATTCGTAAAAACGCGCCAGACGGCCGTCTTCCAGCCGCGACTGCTTCAGGTAGGCCAGTGCCTTGGGGACCGGCTCGAGGTACCTCGCGTCGCCGGTGTGGCGGTAGGCGTCGATCAACAGCAGCATGGCGTCCTGCGATTCCCCGCCGGTCACCGCGGGCGGCTCGAACCTGCGGGCCCAGCACGGGTGCATGTCGTAGTCGTACTGCTGCGCCCAGGCCGGCTGTGGATCGGGCAGCTGGGCGAGCAGCAGGAAATCGCAGCCCTTGACAGCGGACGCGCGGTAGCGCGGCTCGCCGTAGACCTCCGAGGCCTCGAACATGAGCTCGATTGTGTCGAGCATCGCGCGGTCGTTGAGCGTGTAAAAACGCCAGTAGTTGTTGTGCCCGGTGTACGTGCGCGGCCAATCATCCGGGAACGACGCCTTCAGCACCGCCGGCCGGGCGAGCTCGATCTCGCCACCAAACACCTGCGACCACCCGCCGGAGGGGAACTGCGCATCGATGATCTTACCCAGCGCGTATGAAGCGGCCTCATGGATGCGCTTGTCCTCGAAGCCGAGCGCCTTGTCCAGACGCATCAGCAGGCGCAGGGCGGACTGGGTCTGGTTGTCATCAAACGAGCTGGTGTTGCGTGCGTGACGCCCCGCCAGCTCGGGCCGGACGCGGTAGCGGAACCCCGCCCGGTCGCGGTCGGCCAGCTCGATGCGCGCGGTCCAGCCGCCCGACTGCAGTTGCCCGCGTATCAAAACATCCCCGGCCTTCTGCGCCAGCCAGAGGTAGTACCGGTCGCCTGTCACCTCGTAGCAGCGCAGGTAGGCCAGCCCGACCGCCGGCGTCCCCGGCGGCTGCACCCACACCGTCGTCGGACCAACCGTGCCCTCGCCCTCGCGCTTGCTCAGGTCCGACGCATAACGCCAGAGGTAGCCGCCCTCCGCAGAGACGCGCGTGTCGTGGTACTCCGCCGCGCGGCGCATCGCCCGCTCCGCCTCGTCGCGCAGGTCGGCACGCGATGTGAACGCCACGCACAACAGAGCCCCGCAAAGAACCCATCGAAGGCATGAATGTGCCGGGCATCGGAGCCGCATCCACTTAATATATGCGATGTGCTACGCATAATGGCTAAGCCCGCAAGAAAACGGTCCTGGCTTGATTGCATCCGGCTGATATACAAATCAGACGGCGCAGATACGCGGATGTGAAATACTGTTTCTAGTCGGCCGGCCCCGTTGGCGGCTCCGCCTTCCAACCGCCGGCCGGCCTGTGCATCTTCGCGTGCGTAGGCCGGAAGCCCATGCGCTCATACAACCGCTGCGCCGGGTTGGTCACGAGCACCTGCAACTCAACGTTCACCCCATGCGCATCCGCGTACGCGTTGACGTCGGCGATGATCTGTGCCCCAAGGCCCCGGCCGCGGTATGCCGGCAGAAGACCGATGTCATGCAACAACAACCAGTCCTTCTCGATCGCCAGCTCGAGCCAGCCCGCGTTCACACCCGCGACGAGCACGACCCGGCGATTGCGCCAGCTCTTGTCGAAGAAGTAACGCGCGTCTTGATCATCCCAGCCGAACAGCGGCTCGACCCACGGCCTCATCGCCTCGCAACCCGCCGGCCACATCCAGTGTTCGTCGTCGTCGGTGAGGCCGCGGAGCGCGTACCGGCCGTGCGCGGGTTGGTCGTCGATCATGCCGGCAGCCTACGGGCCGGAGTTCAGCCCGCTCTTTGATCCCGGTCAGGCCTGCGTCGCTTTGTAGATAATTGAGATCCATCACCCTCGTCCCCACCGCGACAGATTCGACGCCAAGGTCGGTGTACGCATCGACATCATCCCTCCGGCCTGCGCTGCATCCTCACGTGGATCGGCCTGAAGCCCACCCGCTCGTACAGCCGCTGCGCGGGGTTGGTCACCAACACCTGCAGCTCGATCTCCAACCCGTTGGCGTCCGCATAGGCATTGATGTCTTCGAGCAGCCGTGTGCCCAGCCCACGGTTGCGGTACTCGGGCAGCAGCTCAAGGTCCGCCAGGTAAATCCTGTCCGCCTCCCGCCGCAGGCACAGAACGCCGGCCATCTCGCCGCGGACCATCACGATCTTCAGGTTCGCGGGCTGGTGGGTCGTAAAGCTCTGCTCAGAGATCTCTTCATACCACTTGCCGAACACCGGCACGGCATAAGGACCCAAAGACTCGCGCCACAGTGTCACGACGAACGCGCGGTCCGACTCGGTCGCCGAGCGCAGCGTGTATCGGCCGTGCGCAGGGGTTGTATCAATCATGTCACCCCCCCAGCCGCGCTTCCGCGCGTTGCCTGATCCCCGCGATGCCGCGATCGCTGAACAGGTACTTGGGGTTCATCACCTTCGTCCCAACCGCGACGTGCTTCACACCCAGATCAACATACGCGTCGACATCTTCGGGTTGATAAATCCCCCCGCCGCCGATGATGGTGAGTTCGTCGAAGTAGGGCTTGCGTTGCAGGCCCTGGATGCACTGCAGCGCGACGGCCATGAGGGGCTTTCCGCTCATCCCGCCGCCGGGGTTGGGCAGGGTGTTGCAGCAGTGGAAGGTGCGGACGCCCGCGGTGTAGGCCTGCTCGACCATCGCGTCGTAGTTCACTGGCGGGATCTTGGCGATCACTGGGACACCCGTCGCCACCGCGTTTGCAAACAGTTCCGGGGGCCAGGAGATGTGCCCGACGTTCGGGCAGCTGAGGTTGAGTTCGATCGCCAGCGGCTTGAGCGGAGCGGTTTTTTCTAGCAGCGCGTCCCAATCGTCCGGGGTAAAGCCGTGGATGGAGACGAGTTTGTCGCTGACATCGATCTTGTCCGCGTTGACCTTCTCAACAAGCCAGTCGATGCCGGGGTTACGCAGGCCGATCTTGTTGACCCAGGCCCGGGCCTTGCGGTAGTAGCGGACGGTAAGGAGGATGCGCCAGACGCGGTTGAAGACGCCGCCCCGCCTTGCCGCGGTGAACGTGCCCAGGGTCGCCGTCGTTCCGGGGGGCTGGATGTAGTTGCCGAAGGGCGCGGAGATGATCAGGGGCCTGATCGCGGGTTTGTTTGGTGCTCGTGTCGTCACGGCACGAGTATAAGCATCCGTGTCGCGGGTGACGCACAGCGTCCCGCTCGAAGTGCCTGCACCGATTCGCACAGGACGCTGTGCGTCACCCGCG
>JANQKT010000077.1 GCA_028280965.1 Phycisphaeraceae bacterium | reverse complement strand
GGGCAGGCCGCACTGGTGCAGCTTGAGCGTGGGCCCAACGACGATGACCGAGCGGGCCGAGTAGTCCACGCGCTTGCCCAGCAGGTTCTCGCGGAACCGGCCCTGCTTGCCCTTGATCATGTCGGTCAGCGACTTGAGCGGGCGGTTGCTCGAGCCGAGCACCGGGCGGCGGCACCGGCCGTTGTCAAACAGCGCATCGACCGACTGCTGCAGCATCCGCTTCTCGTTGCGGATGATGACCTCCGGCGCGTTGAGGTCCATCAGCTTCTTCAGCCGGTTGTTGCGGTTGATGATCCGGCGGTACAGGTCGTTGAGGTCGGACGTCGCGAAGTTGCCCGACTCCAGAAGGACCAGCGGGCGCAGGTCCGGCGGGATTACCGGGATCACGTCCATCACCATCCACGACGGGTCGTTCTCGCTGTGGCGGATCTGCTCGACGATCTTCAGCCGCTTGGACAGGTCCTTGATCTTCTGCTTGCTCTTGGTCGCGCCCAGGCCCTCGCGCAGCTCGACCGCCAGCGCGTTGAGGTCCATCGTCGCCAGCAGCTCCTTGACCGACTCGGCGCCCATCATCGCGGTGAACGCCTGCGTGCCGTACTCGTTCACGGCCTGGCGGAACTCGTCCTCGGTGATGACCTGCATGTGCTTCAACGGCGTGTCGCCCGGGTCGGTGACCACGTAGTCCTGGAAGTAGATCACCTTCTCCAGATCGCTGGTCTTCATCCCCAGCAGGTTGCCCAGGTGCGACGGGATCGCCTTGAAGAACCAGATGTGCACGATCGGCGCGGCCAGGTTGATGTGGCCCATGCGCTTGCGGCGGACGCGGCTGTGCGTGACCTTGACCCCGCAGCGGTCGCAGATGATGCCCTTGAACTTCGTGCCCTTGTACTTGCCGCAGGCGCACTCGTAGTCGCGCTCGGGGCCGAAGATGCGCTCGCAGAACAGGCCGTCCTTCTCCGGGCGGTAGGTGCGGTAGTTGATCGTCTCGGGCTTCTTGACCTCGCCGAAGCTCCACGAGCGGATGTCGTTGGGGCTGGCGAGGTTGATCTTCACCGAGGCGTAGTCGTTGACGCGGTCGTACAGGGTTTCGGACATATCGTTGACGCTCCGTGTCGGGCGTGGGTGGTTTAGGGGGTTTGCGAATGCTCGCAAGCGAGCACGCTAAGCGGTCAGAGGATCGAACCGACGCCGTCGACCTCGCTCTTCTCGAGCGTGATGTTCAGGCCCAGGCCCTTGACCTCGTTGCAGAGCACATCAAACGCGACGGGCATGCCGGCCTCGAGCGTGTTCTGGCCCTTGACCATCGACTCGTAGATCTTCGTACGCCCCTCGACGTCGTCGGACTTGACGGTCAAGAGCTCTTGGAGGATGTAGGCGGCGCCGTAGGCCTCGAGCGCCCAGACCTCCATCTCGCCGAAGCGCTGCCCGCCGGTGCGGGCCTTGCCGCCCAGCGGCTGCTGGGTGATGAGCGAGTACGGGCCGGTCGCGCGGGCGTGGATCTTGTCATCGACCAGGTGGTGCAGCTTGATGATGTACATGAAGCCGACGGTGGTCTTCTGGTCGAACTTCTCGCCGGTGCGGCCGTCGTAGAGGTGGACCTTGCCGCCGCGCGGCATCTTGGCGAGCAGCTCGCGCGGGCCGTGGGCGCCCCCGGTCTCATCCATGCGCCTGTCGATGTAGGCGTTGGCCTCGTCGATCGCGTCGTGGATCTCGTCCTCGGTCGCGCCGTCGAAGACCGGGGTGACCGCTTGGAAGCCGAGCACCTGCGCGGCCCAGCCGAGGTGGACCTCCAAAATCTGCCCGACGTTCATGCGCGAGGGCACGCCCAGCGGGTTGAGCAGCACATCGACCGGCGTGCCGTCCTCGAGGAACGGCATGTCCTCGACAGGAACGATACGGGCGATGACGCCCTTGTTGCCGTGCCGCCCGGCCATCTTGTCGCCGACCGACAGCGGCCTCTTGGTCGCCAGGTAAACCTTGACCATCTCGAGCACGCCCGAGGCCAGCTCGTCGCCGCGCTTCATGTGCGCCAGACGCCGCTGTTTCTCTTTCTCGATCGCGTCGATGCGCGGCCAGAACTGCTGGTACAGCTCCTCGGCCTGCTCTTTGATGTCCTTGCTGCCCTTGATCCACTTGCTGTTGAACGACTCGATCTGCTCGACGACGACCTCGACGATGTCCGAAGCCGCGACCTTCTGCCGCGTGGACGGGTCGACCATCTCGCTGCCGGTCAGCTCGTTGACCATCTCGACGAACTGGCGGAACAGGTCGACGCGCTTCTCGTCCATCTCGACTTCGTACTCACGCATCTCCCGGCGCAGCGCCTTCTTCTGCTCGTCGTTGAGGTGCATGCGCCGGCTGAACCGCTTGGCGCCGATCACGACGCCCTCGGTGCCCGCGGGCACCTCCAGCGAGT
The DNA here is from genome assembly GCA_028280965.1 of Phycisphaeraceae bacterium. Taxonomy (GTDB): domain Bacteria; phylum Planctomycetota; class Phycisphaerae; order Phycisphaerales; family Phycisphaeraceae; genus JAHQVV01. Next base: position 1,511 of record JANQKT010000077.1, on the reverse strand, counting down.
CGTTCTTCACGTCCTCGCCCGCCCGGCCGAAGATCGCGTGCAGGAGCTTCTCTTCCGGCGTCAGCTCGGACTTGCTCTTCGGCGAAACCTTGCCGACCAGGATGTCGCCCGGCGTGACGTACGCGCCGGTGCGGATCACGCCCTGCTCGTCCAGCTGCGCCAGCATCTTCTCGCTGACGTTGGGGATGTCACGGGTGAACTCTTCGCGTCCGAGCTTGGTCTCACGGATCTCGACGTCGAACTCCTCGATGTGGATCGAGGTGTAGACATCTTCCTTCACGAGACGCTCGCTGATGACGATCGCGTCCTCGAAGTTGTAGCCGTCGAAGGTGTTGAACGCGACCAGCGCGTTCTTGCCCAGCGCCAGCTCGCCCTGGTGCGTCGCGGCGCCGTCGGCGATGATCTGGTCCTTCTTGACCTTCTCGCCCAGCGCGATGATCGGCTTCTGGTTCTGGCAGGTCCGCTCGTTGAGCCCGACGAACTTGCGCAACTCGTACTCGTCCGCGTTGTCGATGACGATCCGCTGGGCGTCAACATAAGTCACGACGCCCGGCCGCTTCGCACGCACGACCATGCCCGAGTACCGGGGCACCTCCTTCTCCATGCCCGTGCCGACGCAGGGCGGGTCGGTCTTGATCAGGGGCACGGCCTGCCGCTGCATGTTCGAGCCCATCAGCGCGCGGTTCGCGTCGTCGTGCTCGAGGAACGGGATCAGCGCCGCGGAGACACCGACGATCTGCTTCGGGCTGATATCGATGTGGTCGATCTGCTTGGAGGGCACCTGTGCGAGGTCGCCATCGACACGCGCGAGCACCAGGCCGGACTTGACCGTGCCGTCCGGCTCGATCGCGTCGGTCGGGCCGAGCGTGGACTTCATCTCCTCGTCGGCACGCAGGTAGTCGATGCCCTTCTTGCCCTGCACGACCTTGCCGTCCTCGACCTTGCGGTACGGGGTCTGCAGGAAGCCGTAGTCGTCGATCTCCGAATAGATGCCCAGCGACGCGATCAGGCCGATGTTCGTGCCTTCCGGCGTCTCGATCGGGCAGATCCGGCCGTAGTGCGAGATGTGCACGTCGCGGACCTCGAAGCCCGCGCGCTTACGGTTCAGCCCGCCCGGGCCCAGCGCCGACAGGCGCCGCTCGTGCGTGAGCTGGCTCAGCGGGTTGGTCTGGTCAACGACCTGCGACAGCTCGCCCCGGCCGAAGAAGTGCTCGATCGCGCTGCTGATGGACTTGGAGTTGATGTAGTCGGCGATCTTCGCCATCTCGTCCGGGTCCTTGACGGACATGCGCTCCTGGACGGTGCGGCGGAGCTTGAGGAAGCCCTTGCGGAGTTCCTCGACGCCGAGTTCATCGAGCGTCCGCAGGCGGCGGTTGCCCAGGTGGTCGATGTCGTCGATGTGGGCCTTGTTGCGGTTGGAGCGCAGGTCCAGCATGTAGTTGATGACGGCCAGGAAGTCGGGCGAGCGCAGCCGCATCACGTCTTCCTTGACGTTGATCTCTTCAAACTTC
>JANQKT010000064.1 GCA_028280965.1 Phycisphaeraceae bacterium | reverse complement strand
AACCCGGCCCTCGCGGGCCGGCGCTAAAGACGGATTTCACAAATGATGAGCTGCCCGCGCTCAATCCCCCAGCACGGACCCGAAGATCAGCGGCGCGACGATGGACGCGTCGGACTGGATCATAAACTTCGGCGTGTCCACCGCGAGCTTGCCCCAGGTGATCTTCTCGTTGGGCACCGCCCCGCTGTACCCGCCGTAGCTGGTCACCGCGTCACAGACCTGGCAGAAGTAGCCCCACAGCGGCGTGTCCAGCCGCTTGAGGTCCTGGATGATCAGCGGCACCGCGCAGATCGGGAAATCGCCGGCGATCCCGCCGCCCACCTGGAGGAAGCCGACGCTGGGCTTCTCGTTGTTGGCGTTGTTGTTCGCGGCGTACCACTCGACCAGGTCCGCCATCGCCTCGGTGCCGAGCCTCACGATGCCGTGTGAATACTCGCCGCGGATCGCGCCGGCGGTGAAGACGTTGCCGATCGTCGAGTCCTCCCAGCCGGGCGTGTAGATCGGCAGGTCTTTCTCAGCCGCCGCGAGCATCCACGAGTCTTCCGCGGGCATCTGGAAGTGGTCGGCGAAGTCGGGCTGTCTGAAGACGTCGCGGTAGTACGCGTGCGGGAACTTGCGCACGCCGTCCCGCTCGGCCTGCCGCCAGACCTCCAGCAGCCGGCCCTCGAAGTGGCGCATCACCGTCTCGGGGATGCACGTGTCGGTGACGCGGTTCATCCCGCGCTCCAGCAGCGCCTGCTCGTCGTCCGCGGTCAGCGCCCGCCAGTTCGGGCACCACTCGTACTCCTTGCCGGCGAGCAGCAGGAAGATGTCCTCTTCGAGGTTCGCGCCGGTGCAGGTGATCGCGTGGACCTTGTCCTCGCGGATCATCCGGGCGAGCACCCGGCCGATGCCTGCGGTGGACATCGCGCCCGACAGCGTGACCATCATCTTCCCGCCGGCGTCGAGGTGAGCTTCGTAGCCCTGCGCCGCGGCGAGCGTCTCGCGCGCGTTGAAGTTGGTGTAGTGCCGCTGCATGAACGCGCGGAGCTGGCCGGTTCCTGTGGCAAAGGCGGGGGCGACCGCGGCAGCGGGTTGGGTATTCGTCGTTGTCATGATTGGCTCCTTCAGAGGCCTCATAGACCCAGCACATCCGCCATGTCGTACCGCCCCGCGCCCCTGCCCGCCAGCCACTTCGCGGCGCGCAGCGCACCCAGCGCGTAGCTGTCGCGGCTGGTCGAGGCGTGCTTGATCTCCAGCCGCTCGCCGAGGCCGGCGAAGTAGGCGGTGTGCTGGCCCGGGTCGTCGCCGATGCGCAGGGTCTGGACGGTGATGTCATCGGGCCGGCGGGGTGCGTCGCCGTGGCGGGCGAAGACGAGGGCCTTGCCCGGGTCGCGCCCGGTCGCTTCGCAGAGCTTGTTCGCCAGCGTCAACGCCGTGCCGGACGGCGCATCCTGCTTGAACCGGTGGTGCGATTCGAGCACCTCGATGTCGTAGCCCTCGAGCAGCCTGGCAGCCTCGCCGGCGAGCTTCCACAAGACGTTCACCACCAGCGAGAAGTTGGTCGCCTGGAGCACGGGGATCGCCTTGGCGGCGGCGTCCAGCGCCGCATCGTCTTCCGGGGTCAGCCCGGTCGTGCCGACGACGATCGGCAGCCCGCGTTCCAAACATGCCGCGAGCGCCCGGCGGAAGCCCTCGGGCAGCGAAAAATCGATGAGCACATCGCACGCGGCGTCGCCTATCGCATCGCCCAGCTTCACACCCAGGTCGCCCACGCCCGCAAGGCGGCCGGCGTCGGCACCCTGGTCGGCGTGGCCGGCGTGCTCGATCGCGGCGGCGAGGGTCAGCGCGTCGTCTTCGGTGCCCAGGGCGACGAGCCGGCGGCCCATCCGCCCCGCTGCGCCGTGGATGGCCAGTCGGGTCATAGCGGTTCTTCCTGCGGGTTGGGTTCGGAACAAGCCCGGCGACGATAACGGGCCAAGCGTTTCCCGGCAAACGACATATAATGAATCAAACGCCTGGCGCTCACCCCCACGGGCAACGACCCGGGAGGCCGGCGATGGCGATGGATTCAACCCTAGCGAGGTGCGGCTTGGCGTTTTTCGGCAAAGGCAAGAAAAAAGGCGGCGATGACGGGGGCAGCGGGGAACCGGCGAAGAACGGCGATGACGGCCAGGGCTTTACCCGGTCATTGCGAAACGCCAACAAGTTCTTCGACTATGGCGACACCGCAGCGGACGCGACGAACTACGACTACGCCGTGGAATGCTACATCGGCGGGCTGCGCCACAACCCCGACTCGATGGAGCGGCACGAGCAGTTGCACGAGATCGCCAAGCGCCGCAGCGTCAACGGTGGCAAGCCGATGAAGACCAAGAAGGTCGGCCCGAGCCTGGTCGACAAGATGCTCACCGCGGAGAAGGCCTGGGCGTTTGACTGGAACAACGTCGATCACATCGTGGACTGCGTCGAGGCCGCGGTGGACGCCGAGGCCCGCGCCGGCGAGGAGGCCAACCTGCGCGAGTTTGCTCAGTGGGCCGCCGACCTCGCCGTGCAGTACAATGCCAACCCCAACGCCAAGCCCAACCGCAAGGCCTACGTGCGGATCGTTGACGCGATGGACCAGGAGCACATCGGCGGGTACCACATCGCGCTCGAGGCCGCCCGCCGGGCGCTCAACATCAAAGACGAGGACGCCTTGCGCGACCGGATCAAGGATCTGACGGCGAAGAACTACACCCAGCAGGCCGACGCGGCGAGCGCCGAAGAGGGCGCGCGCGGGATGCTCAAGGACGCCGAGGCCCAGGCCCAGATCCAGGCCGAGCTGGACACGACCGGCTCACAGACCGACAAGCTCATCGCCACGGCCCGGGAGAACTACGAAGAAAACCCCGAGGACATGGACCTGCTCCAGAAGCTGGTCGATGCGCTGCTCCGGCCGGAGGAAGGCGAGAAGGACAAGGAAGCGGTCGCGCTGCTGCTCAAGGCGCACAGCGACACCGGGCAGTACCGGTTCAAGATGAAGGCCGGGGACGTCAGGCTCAAATCGATCAACCGCGCGCTGCGTGCGCTCAACGACAAGGCCAAGGCCGGGGACGAAGCCGCGCGGGCCAAGCTGCAGGACGGCTTGAAGAAGCGCCTGGCCTTCGAGCTTCAGGAATTCAGCGAACGGTCGCAGAACTACCCCACCGACCTCAAGCTCAAGTTCGAGCTGGGCAAACGCCAGCTCCAAGCCGGCCAGTTCGACGACGCGATCGGCAACCTCCAGGAGGCGACCCGCGAGCCCAAGAGCCGGTCCGCGGCGCACCTTTTCCTTGGCCAGTGCTTCGTCCACAAAGACTGGATGGACGAGGCGATCAGCACGCTGCAGCGCGGCATCGACCAGCACCCGGTCAACGACGACAAGACCGGCAAGGACCTGCGCTACGACCTGATGGTCATCAAGATGAAGCAGGCCGAGAAGGAACAGGATGCCGGGCTCGCCAAAGAGGCGCAGGAGCTGGCGTCCGAGCTGTTGCAGACCGACATCAACTACAAGGACATCCGCCAGAAGATGGATGAGGTCCGCAAGCTGTCGGACGCGGTGAAGTGAGCCGGGCCCTCGCCATCATCCCCGCGCGGATGGCCTCGACACGCCTGCCGGGCAAGCCACTGCTCGCCGAGACCGGCAAGCCGCTGATCCAGCACGTGGTCGAGAACGCGCAGCGCGCCGCATCGCTGGACCGTGTCGTCGTCGCGGCCGAAGACCAGGCCATCCTGGACGCGGTCGAATCCTTCTGTGGCGAGGTGGTCAAGACCCGTGAGCACCCCAACGGCACGTCACGCATCGCCGAGGCGCTCACGATGCTGGATGATGACCACGACATCGTCGTCAACGTGCAGGGCGATGAACCGGAGATCAGCCCCGCGGTCATCGACGCGCTGGTCGCGGGCATCGCGGCGGACACCGAGGCACCGATGGCGACGCTCTGCACGCGCTTCGCGGACGACGAAGACCCGACAAACCCCAACATCGTCAAGCTGGTCCGCGATGCGCGCGGGCGGGCGATGTACTTCTCGCGCTCGTTGATCCCGTTCGACCGGGACGCGGGCGGGGTGAGCGCCAAGCCGCAAGCGGCCCCCGGAAGGGCATACTGGAAGCACCCGGGGCTGTACGCGTATCGGCGGGGCTTCCTGCTCAACGTCTACCCGACGCTGCCGCCGACACCGCTGGAGGAGTTGGAAAAGCTCGAGCAGCTCCGCGTCCTCGAGCACGGCCACGCGATCGCGGTCATCGAAGCCACCCCCGGCAGCGCCCCCGAGCCGGGCATCGACACGCCCGAGCAGTACGCCGCGTTTGTGGCGCGCTGGCGTGCCAAATAAAAAACCGGGCCGGTCAGGGCCCGGGGCTTGCACATTGTTGCTCGATAGTTGCGGGTCCGCCCCGCTTCGTTGGCAGCCGGACGCGGACTACCAGTCCGGGCCGGACTCGATGTTCAGGCTCTCCATCTGCTTCATCAGCTCCACCAGCACGTCGGGCCCGATCTCAGCGATGCGTTTCATCTCTTCGCCGATCGCCTCGCCGATCTCTTTGAACTTGGGGTCGTACTTCTCTTCGAGCGTCTTCTTCTTCTCGTCCGAGGGGTCTTCGAGTTCTTTCGCCCGGTCGAGGACCTCCTGCATCCGCTGACCGAGCTTCTCCAGCTCGGGGCCCGCGGCTTTGGCGGACTCCATGTCGTCAACGCCCTTGACAACCTCCAGGACATCGTTGGCCACCTCGATCACGTCGTCGGCGGCCTGCTCATAAGGGTCGCCCCCGCCGCAGCCCGCGAGCAGGCTCAGCATGAGGATCAGGGTCGAGGCGGCGCAGTATCTCATCGAGGTTCCTTTGCGGTTTGAGGCGTTGGGCACGGGCCAACCCGTGCGGCGGAATGCTACACGCGATTGTATCAGTGCCTCGGCCCCGCCGGGTGTGGTTGACCGCCGGGCGTCTTGTCCCGTTCCCGCCGGCGCGGTACAGTGGGCTATGCCCCCATCCGATCCCCAAACTGATGCCGCCTCGTCCCAAGACCTGCTTGAACAGGCCGGGCATCAGTCCCAAGAGTCCGAGTTCTTTAACCCGATCCCGCCGGGCTACGTCCGCGGCCGGCACAAGTACGTCGTCGTGCTCGGCACGGTGATGTCCGGGCTGGGCAAGGGGATCTTCTCCTCCTCGCTGGCCAAGCTGCTCAAGGACAAGAGCCTGCGCGTCGCGCCGATCAAGATGGAGGGCTACCTCAACATCGACTCGGGCACGCTCAACCCCTACCGGCACGGCGAGGTGTTCGTCCTCGACGACGGATTAGAAACCGACATGGACCTGGGCACCTACGAGCGCATGCTCGACCAGGGCCTGACCCGCGACAACTACACGACCTCCGGCCAGCTGTACCGCACCGTGCTCGACAAGGAACGCAGCGGCGGGTACCTCGGGCGCGACGTGCAGATGATCCCGCACGTCACCGGCGAGGTGAAGTACAAGCTCCGCGAGCTCGCCGTCAAGCAGCGCGCCGACGTCGTCTTCGTTGAGGTCGGCGGGACCGTCGGCGACCACGAGAACGCGTTCTATATCGAGGCCCTGCGCCAGCTCGCCTTCGAGGAGGGCCCGGGCAGCGTCTGCTACGTCGCGCTGACGTACATCATCGAGCCGCCGGCGCTGGGCGAGCAGAAGTCCAAGGCGGCGCAGCTGGGCCTAAAAAAACTCATGGAGGCGGGCATCCAGCCGCACCTGATCGCCTGCCGGTGCCAGAACCCGGTCGAGCAGGGCGCGAAAGAAAAGGTCGCGATGTTCTCCAACGTGCCGGTCGAGCGCGTCTTCTCGATGCACGACCGCCCGTCGATCTACACGATCCCGACAGAGATGCGCGGGGCCGGCGTGGACCAGCACATCCTCACGCTGCTGAACCTGCACGAGCGCGTGAATGTCACGCACGAGGACCGCGAACGCGAGCGCTGGCTGGGCTTTGTCAACAAGGTCACCGCGAAACGCAGGCACAAGGCGCGCATCGGCGTGACGGGCAAGTACGCATCCCTGCGCGACGCGTACGCCTCGATCGACAAGGCGATCGAGCACTGCTCCGCGTCGATCAACGCCGAGATCGAGCTGGACTGGATCGACGTGACCAAGGGCGACGACGCGGCGCTCATGCGCCAGCTCGAGTCGATCAACGGCGTGATCGTGCCCGGCGGGTTCGGCCACCGCGGCACCGAGGCCAAGATCGCATGCGTCAGGTACTGCCGGGAACAGAAGGTGCCCTACCTCGGCATCTGCCTGGGCTTCCAGATGGCGGTGATCGAGTTCGCACGCAACGTCTGCGGGATCAAGGAAGCTGTTTCCAGCGAGTTCGCCCCGGAGGGCAAGGCGCGCGTCATCGACATCCTGCCCGAGCAGAAGAAGATCGAGGGCCTGGGCGGGAACATGCGCCTGGGCGGCAAGGACGTCTTGATCAAGCCGACCACGCTCGCGGCGAACCTCTACTACAACACCCGCGCCGGACAGCACGACCGCCACCAGCCGTTCACGATCCGTGAGCGCTTCCGACACCGCTACGAGGTGGACCCGGCGTACATCGAACAGCTCGAATCGCACGGCCTGGTGTTCTCCGGCCGGCACCCCGAGCAGCCGATCATGCAGGTTTTGGAGCTGCCGCAGACCGGCTCGGCGTACGCGGAGGACAACGCTTACTTCAAGGATCAGGGCGGGCACCCGTACTTTATCGGTGCGCAGTTCCACCCCGAGCTGCTGGGCCGGCCGCTGGACCCCTCGCCGATGTTCATGGGCCTGGTCGCCGCCGCGGTGCAGCACGCCAACCCGGACACGCCCGCGTCGCAGATCGCTCCGCGCTGGCTGCCGGACCCGGAGAAGGACCGGCCGGTTTCGGTATAGCGCCTGCGCAGGACAGCCGCGGGGCTACGCTTCGCCGGCAAACCATGACAGGCCTGTTAGCGTTCGCCTGCGAGGTGTAGCACCGCGGCTGTATTCGTCATTGGGTCCATACCCAACGTCCGTTTCGCTTATCACCGGCACAGACGGACCGGGTTTCAGCCGGTCTTGTCCGGCTGTTCGATTGGACAAAGCAAAGCAAGAACTCCTGCCGATACGTGTATTGCGGAGGGTGCTTCGAACGTCGCGTGTGTGGAGAAGATGCGAGGTTTGCCGTGATGAGAATCTGGGGAACAAGCACGTGCACCGCAGCGCTGCTGGCCGCCTGCCTGGCGGGGGGCTCCGCGCTGACCGGGTCTGTCGAACTGGTTAACGGCGACACGCTGACCGGCGAGATCGTTGAACAAAACGAACGCGGTATCGTCCTCAAACACCCCGTGCTGGGCACGGTCGCGATCGCTGCGGACCGGATCAAAGCGATCAAGCCCGACCCCCCGGGGCCCGGCCCCAAGCCCGAAGCGAAGCCCGCCGAGCCGAAGCCGGCGAAACAGCCCGCGCCGCCCGAGCCCAAACCCGCGGCCCCCAAGCCCGCCGACGCGGCGGAGGTCCAGGCGGGCGCCGAGCAGGCGGCCAAAACCCAAGACACCGGCCCGTTCGACTGGCTGCTCAACGACTGGAAGAGCCAGCTGACGCTCGGGCTCAACGGCGCGGGCGGCAACACCGACCGGCAGAACTACCACGTCAAGCTCAACTCCAAGCACGAGGACGGCCGGGACCGCTGGACCGTCAACGCCGCGTGGTTCTACGGCGTCGCCAACGGCAACACCACCCAGAACCAGTTCCAGACCGACCTCACCAAGGACTGGCTGAAGAAAGACAGCCCCTGGTTCTTCTTCCTCAAGGGCACGTACCGCTACGACCAGAAACGCGCCTGGGAGAACCGCACCAGCGCCTTCGGCGGCGGCGGGTACACCCTCGCCAAGACCGACGACGTCGAGATTAACACCCGCCTGGGCTTCGGCGGGACCTACGAGTACGGCGAGATCAACGACTTCACGCCCGAAGCGCTCTTCGGCGGGTCCGTCCTCAAGTGGAAAGTCAGCGACCGCGCCGCGATCTCCGGCGAGACGATCTACTACCCCTCGCTCGAAGACGCCGCCAACTTCCGCATCGAGTCCAAGCTCCAGTGGGCCTACAAGCTCGACTTCGCCAAGGGCCTGTCGCTCAAGCTCGGCGTCGAGAACGAGTACGACTCACGCACGCCCAACGACAACAGCAACAACGACCTGAAGTACTACGGGGCGCTGGTGCTCAGTTTCTAAAACAGCACCACGCCCACGGCGTCGCCGTGAGCCTGTCGAACGGCGATGCCGTGGGGTAACTGCTAAAGCAAGCCCTATATCATCTGCCCATGCACTGCCTGGACTGCGGCTACAGCCTGCACGAACTCACGAAGCATCGTTGCCCCGAGTGCGGGCGCGTATTTGATCTGATGGATCGGAGAAGTTGGGGGACGGCTCAAGCATTTCGGTTTAAAACCCCGGCAAAAATCGCCGGCTGGATCGCGCTGTTCATACCGGTCCTGCTCGGTATTTATATCACGGTCCAGATGGCGTGGGGGCAGGATGATTGGACCATTGTTGTGTTCGCCTGGATGCTGGCGGGCATCCCGATGGCGATAGCGGCTGCGATCTGGCTGTCGGGATTGGCTATGACAAAAACGGATGCCAGCAAACGTGCCACGGTAATCGGCTTTTTGCTGACTGTCTTTCATCTCGGTCTACTCTCGGAGTGGCCCATCCATGCCGCTTTCGCGATCCACCGGGATGCTTTGAATCGTCAAGCGCAGCGCGTTAACACAGGTAAAAGCGTCAGTGGTTGGTACTGGAAAGATATCTACCGCATCTACAGCGCGAGAACAGCTCAGACTTCAAACGGTGCAACGGCGGTCATCCTTCAGATCGGACAGGGCGCGGGACCCGACTATCTCGTCTACGGGATGACTGACCAGCAGATCGAATCGAGCTTCAACATCTGGTCATATCGCCGACTTGATCCGGACTGGCACATCGTTCATGAAGACTGATCGCCCTCAGCGTGGTGACGCGGCGGTTACAACCGCGGCTCCTCCAGCGGCACCGGGCAGACATCCTTCCGCCCGCAGCCGTCGCACGCCCCGCCCTCCCAGAGGTGGTTGAAGTACTGGCTGACCGCGTCGATCATCTCCGTCGCGGTGGTCCACACGCCCAGCTCGTGGTTGCGGTTCCGGTCGGCCTTGGCGCCAAGGCCGGCGCCGGTGAGGTTGGCGCTGCCCAGGTACATCCGGTCGGCGTCGACGATGACCGCCTTGGCGTGCAGGCGCGGGCAACGGCGGAGCACAAAGTCCCCCGGAAATTCGCCGTGGCGTTTGATCAATTTCTTGAGCTCCTGCAACGCCGGGCCCGACGGCACGCCGGCGTGGAGGATGCGCACCTCGACGCCACGCCGGGCCATGCGGTGCAGGTGCTCAAGGATGCTCGGCGGCGTCTGGCGGCCGGCGGTCTTGCCGGGCAGTATTCCGGGGGGCGGCACGAGCACGGCCTTGAGGTCGGCGGTCGCGATGTCCACCGACACCCGCGCCGACAGGACCCCGTCGTAGACCACCCGGCGGAGGTGCTCGCCGTCCATGACCAGCTCGGCCAGGCCGGCGGGCGCGGTGCGCAGAGTGTCGAGGGAGAGGTCGGTCACCGAGACGGTATCGGCAGACAACTGTTCTTACAAAGAGTATTGAGAGCACCGGGCAGGAGCTATCAATCCCGGCGGCGGCGTACCGCGATCCAGCCCGTCACCGCGAGCAGCATCAAAGAAGACGGCTCGGGCACGTTCGCCGAGGCGCCCGGCCCGGTGAACGCGGCAAAGGCCAGGCCGAAGTCCGCGTCGTCGACATCGCCGTCGCCGTCGAGGTCGCCGTCCGCGGCGGTCTGGCCCGAGCCGCCGGGGCCGGTGAAGTTAGCGAAGGCCAGGCCGAAGTCGGCGTCATCGACGTCGCCGTCCCCGTCTAGGTCGGCGGTGGGCGCGGGCGGGCCGCCGGGCCCAGTGAACGCGGCGAAAGCCAGGCCGAAGTCGGCGTCGTCCGTGTCGCCGCCGCCGTCGAGGTCGCCGAGCGCGTGGAGCCCAGCCTGGACGGGCGGGTTGCCGCCGCCGGGCCCGGTGAAGCCGGCGAAGAGAAGGCCGTAGTCCGCGTCATCGACGTCGCCGTCGTAGTCCACATCGCCCAGGCGTTCAATATTGGTCAGGTCCAGCCGCATGACCGCGGTGCCGTCGTCGGGCGTGAAGTCGAAGACGACCTTGTCGAAGTAGGTGCCGATGGCGGGCGACTCAAACAAGCCTTCAAGGTCCCGCAGCTCGGTGTACACCGTCAGCGGGTCGTCGGGGTCCGACAGCAGGCCGAGCTCGCCGAGCTCTTCAACCTCTTCGGCGGTGATGCGGATGACATCGAAGGCGATCAGGTCTTCAACCGAGGTGATCGTGTTTTGCTCGATAAAAAACTCGACGTCGTCCTCATCGACCTGCGGGTTGGTGATCTCGGTGCCGCTGCCCCCGCCGAAGGCGGCGTTGAGGTAGCCGCTGGTGAGCATGTTCATGCCGAAGACGGCGTCGAAGGGCGCGCCGTCGATGTCGAGCACGCCGACGAGCAGGTCGGTGAAGACCAGGTCCGGCCCGTTCTGGGTCGGCATCGAGAACTCATCGACCAGCACCAGCGGCATCAGGACCATCCCGCCGATGCCGCCGACCTCGAGGAAATCCACGACGTCGCCGTTCTGCGCGAGCGTGTTGACGAAGTCCAGTCCCAGGTCGGTCGCCATCTGCTCGCTGATGATGTTGGTCTGCGCGCCGGTGTCGAGCAGGAACGTGTAGTCGTCCGCGGTGAGCGTCGCCCCGCCGCTGTTCGCGCCGTCGGTGTGCTTGAGGTCGACGTGGTCAATCACCGGCAGGCCGGCGAAGGTCGGCAGCAGGTCCGGCCGGCCCGCGTCGATAAAGGTCGGGTCGGTGAACTCGGGCTCGATGATCCGCAGGTCAATATTCATCGACGCGGCGCTCTCGAACGCGGCCTCGCCGGGCGCGTCGTGGAAGATGACCTCCTGGAACGCGAGGCTCGCCATCGGCCGGAGATCAACCTCGACGGCGTAGCCCTCCATCGCGGGCATGCCGATGATCGCCGAGTAGCTGCCGATGTTGAGCGTGCTGTCGCCGAACGCGCGGATGTCCGTGCCGATGAGCCGCTGCACGCCGAGCGAGTCCTCGATGCGCAGGCCGTGCGGCTCGTGGACATCGAGCAGGGTCGTGCCGGCGACGCCGAGCTCGGCGTACTGGGCGAGCTGCTCGTTGGGCTCGATCGTGCCGTCGCCGTCGTAGTCGAACGGGAAGGCGGGCTGGCCGTAGTCCTCGCCGTTCCCGTAGCTCAGGGCGGCGAGGAGGACGCCGTTGGCGCCGGTGTCCAGCAGGGCCTGGGTGGGGAAGGTCGGACCGATGAGCGTCGGCGGGTCGGCGGCCTCATCGGTCAGGCCGAAGGCGACCCGCGGCTGGTCCAGGGCGAGCGAATCGGCCGGGCCGAGCACGTACTGCGCCGCGAACGCCGGTGACACCGCGGCGCAGGACAGTGAAGCGGCCAAAAGCGGCCTGACAGCCCCGGAGCGACGGATCGGGCAGGGTCTCTCCATAAGCAGTGTTAATAGTTTACACGCCCCTTCCGGTGGTGCGCGGTCGGGATTCGCACAATTGAAAGTAACTGGGTCGCCGGGGCAGAGCCCAGACGATGCCCCGGAACGTGCTGTCGAATATGCAATCACGATGCTTCGTTCCGGGTCTTCGCAAGCGAACGCGCCCGCTACCCGACAACCATCCGGTGTTTTCTGTGAAAGTCACCGATAAGGGAACCCGTCGCGGGCCGTATCCGTCTTATGATGGCGTGATGTCCACTTCGGGTCTACATCAGGGCGGTGGCTGGATGAACAAGATCAACCCCCGTGTGCGTCGGTGGTCGCTGGCTTTCGCCGCGGCGCTGGCGGTCTGGCCCGTCCATGCCGAGCGGGTTGTCCTCCAGCAGGGCATCCGCATAGACGGCGGATGGGGCGGGCCGGTGATCTGGAACGGCGGCGTCTGGGTCGAGCCCGGCCAGTCGTTCGACACCAACCTGATCGATGGGTTCAGCGTCGCGGACGGCGGCACCGCGCTGCAGGACACCCCGGCCGGCGAAGCATTCAAATCCATGCAGGCCGGCGACTGGCTCAAGGCCATCGAGGCGATCGAAGCGCTCGACGTCGAGGACGACCGGCTGATCACCGACCCCAACGGCATCCTCCGCCCGCTGTCCTCGCTCAAGTCCGCGCTCATCGCGTCGATGCCCGAGGAAGGCAAGAAGACCTTCCGCCGGCTGAACAACCCGGCGGCGAACACAAGCCTCGAAGCGGCACGCGCGCTGACCGACTTCGTTGAACGCGAGCAGGCGTACCAGGCAATCGTTCGCGACTACGCGCTGTGCGACGCAGCCGCCGAGGCCGCCGACGCGCTGGGCGACTTCCGCTTCGAGCAGGGCCGTTTCGACGAGGCCGCGGCGCTGTTCCGCTTCGCCGCCGAGCACCCCGCCGCTAGGCCCGACGACGCGATGCTCATGGCCAAGCGCCTGCTGGCGCTGTCCCGCGCGGGGCTGTGGGACCCGTTCAACGAGCTGGCCGAGTACGCCCTGTTCCGCCACCCGGCGACCAACGTCGCGCTCGGCGGGCAGGACGTCATGATGCGCAGCCTGATCCGGCAGGCGTCGGCGCCCCAGCAGCCCGGCGTCAATCCGGGCGCGGGCCGGTCGATCGGGATGCCCGCGTTCTCCGACCGCCTGTTCAACCGCAGGCTGATCGAGCCGGACATCCGCAACAACCTGCGCATCGCCGCGGCGAACAACCAGCTGGGCGGGGTCATCGACAACATGACCGCGCCGATCGTGGTCAGCGACGACGCACGCCTGTTCACGCTCGTCCTCGGCAGCGTCGCCCGGCTGGACCCGCAGACCGGCACCGACCTCTGGCGGGAAGGCGACGCACGCGAGCACGCGAACCAGATCGGCAACCGCGGCTACCAGCTGAGGCAGGGCTACCACCAGTCGCTGGTCCTCGCCGGCGACACGCTGCTGTGCGTCGTGCCCGAGCCCGGCTACCCCAACCGCTCCCGTATGATCGCCTGCGACGCGGAGACCGGCAAGCAGCTGTGGAGCACCAAAGACCTCAGCGGCGAGATGCGCAGCCGCGGGATCGTCGGCGAGCCGATCGTCGTGAACAACACCGTCTACGCCGCGACCCAGCAGCCGGGCGAGGCCCAGCTCAAGCTGCTGTCGCTGTCGCTGAAGACCGGGAAGACGGCGCGCCTGCTCGATCTCGGCACCGCGCCCAACAACCCGAACACCAACGCCCCCGCCGAGTTGTCGCCGCGCCTGACGATGGGCCAGGGCTTCCTGTTTGTGCAGACCAACAACGGCGCGCTGATCGCGGTGGACCCCAACGAGTTCGCGATCGCCTGGGCCTTCTCGCAGAAGATCC
>JANQKT010000206.1 GCA_028280965.1 Phycisphaeraceae bacterium | reverse complement strand
GCCGTCCATCAGGAACTCGACGGTGCCGGCGGTGTAGTAGCCGGCGGCCTTGCACATGCGCGCGGCGGCGGTGCAGATCGTCTTGCGCTCGTCTTCGCTGAGTACCGGGCAGGGCGCCTCTTCAATGAGCTTCTGCTTGCGGCGCTGCATCGTGCAGTCGCGTTCCCAGAGGTGGACGACGTTGCCGTGCTTATCGCCGAGGACCTGGACCTCGACGTGCCGGGCGTGGTCGATGAACTTCTCGATGTAGACGGTGCCGTCGCCGAACGCGGCCTTGGCCTCGGCGGAGGCCTGCTTGATACCCGAAACGAGCGCGCCGTCGTTGTGGGCGACGCGCATGCCGCGCCCCCCGCCGCCGCTGGCCGCCTTGATCATGACCGGGTAGCCGATCTCGCGGGCGATCTTCAGGCCCTTCTTCTCGTCCTCGACCGCGCCCTTCGAGCCCGGCGAGGTCGGGACCTTGTTGGCGATGGCCAGCTGCTTGCACGAGACCTTGTCGCCGAGCTTGGCCATGGCGTCTACGCTCGGGCCGATGAACTCGATGTTGCAGTCCCGGCAGACCTCGGCGAAGTGGCTGTTCTCCGCGAGGAAGCCGTAGCCGGGGTGGATCGCGTCGGCGTTGGTGACCTCGGCGGCGGCGATCAGGCGCGGGATATTGAGGTAGCTCTCGGCGGGCGCGGGCTTGCCGATGCAGACCGCGTGGTCGGCCATGCGGACGTGCTTGGAGTCCTTGTCGGCGGTGGAGTACACGGCGACGGCCTCGACGCCCAACTCGTGCGCAGCGCGGATGATGCGGACGGCGATCTCGCCACGGTTCGCGATGAGGATGCGGTTGAACATTGCGATAGGGATCAGGCAGGCTTGTTATCTGTGTCGCGGGAGACGCGCAGCGTCCCGCTTGCGTTTGTCGCGTGAGAATTGGAGGGGACGCTGCGCGTCGCCCGCCAAACGCTACTCCAACTCGAACAGCTTCTGCCCGAACTCGATCGCGTCTCCGTTCTGCGCCAGCACGGACTTGATCTTGCCGGCCTTCTCGGCCTTGATCTCATTGAAGACCTTCATCGCCTCGATGATGCAGACGACGGTGTCGGCGGTGACGCTGTCGCCGGGCTTGACGAACGGGGGCGAGTCGGGGTTGGCCGCGGCGTAGAAGGTGCCGACCATCGGGCTGTCGATCGTCGGGCCGGCGGCGGCAGCCGGTTCCGCGGGGGCTGCGGCGGCGGGCGCTGCCGGGGCCGCGACGGGGGCGGCAGCAGGCGCTGGGGCAACCGGGGCGGCGGGCGCGACGACCTGAACCGGGCCGGCGGCGCTGCCGCGCTTGAGCTGAACCTTCTCCGTGCCGTCGTCCAGCTCGATCTCGGTCAGGTCGTTCTCGGCCATCATGCCGATGAGTTTTTCGAGTTTTTTAAGGTCTATCATTGCGAAGCCTTTAGCGGTTAGCTCATAGCCTTTAGCTCTCAACGCCACCATTCCGATACCTACGGCTCGGGCTAATGGCTAACGACTAAAGACTGCCAGCTTAAATGATCGTCCAATCCAGCGCGGTCGGCAAGTCGCTGAGGTTCTTCGCGCCCTTCGCGGTAACGAGGATGTCGTCCTCCAGCCGGACGCCGCCGGCCTTCGGGCCCTTATCGCCGAGGTAGATGCCCGGTTCGATCGTGATGACCTGGCCGGGCTTGAGCACGGTTTTCTCGTCCTGACTGATGCCCGGCTGCTCGTGGACGTTGAGACCGATGCCGTGGCCCAGGCCGTGCACCAGCTTGTGGCCGTGCTTCTTCAAGACATCTCGCGATGCGTCGTCCACCTCCTTGAGCGACACGCCCGGGCCGACCGCGTCGATACCCGCGTGCATCGCCTCTTCGACCATCTTGTAGATCTCGGCGATGTGTTTTTTGGGCTTGCCGACGTTGAGCACGCGCGTCATGTCCGAGGTGTAACCCTGATAACACGCACCCCAGTCGATGAGGACGCTGGAATTCTTCTTGAGCTTCGCCGGCCCGGGGATCGCATGGCTGTGGCTGGCGTGGCCGTCGAACGCGACGATCGTGTTGAAGCCCGGCCCGTCGGCGCCGTGGCAGCGCATCCGGTACTCGAGGTACGCACAGACCTCCAGCTCTGTCATCCCCACGCGGATGTAGTCGCGCACCTCGGTGAAGGCGAGCTGCTGGATGCGGACCGCTTCCCTGATCTTCTTGATTTCGCCCGCGTCTTTGACCGAGCGCTGGGTGAGCAGCTTGTCGTCATAGTCCTTGACCCGGCGGGCACCGATGGCTTTGGCGATCTGCTTGCGGGTCGGCACGTTGAGGTGCGGGGCCTGGACGCCGATCTTCTCGGCACGGCGGATCGCGGGCAGGCCGGCGGCGGCATCCGCGAGCGATTGCCTGCCCTTCTTGCCCTTGCCCATCCCGCGCATACAGACGCCGACGTGCGGGGCCTCTTGGGGGATGTGATCGAAGAAGCGCATGTCCGAGATAACGACCAGCCCCGAGCCACGGGCGGGGACCCAGCACCACGAGTCGTCGCCGACGAACCCGGTGAGGTAACGGATGTCTTTGGGGTTAGAGAGGAGGACGCCGGCGATCCTGTCGGCGCGGAGGCGCGACTGGAATAGCTTGACACGTGCGTCGAGGTGCTTGGGGGCTTTGGGTTTCTTCGTTTGTTTATGTTTGGTGCGCTTCGCCATGGGCGGGAGTCTACCGCATGTCGGCCATGCCAGGGTGTTATTGCGTCCGAGTATCATTGGCGTGAGCCGGTCGCCGACGCTTGCCCGCGGGCTTATACTGCTGGAGCTAACACGTTTCCCGCTACTCACCCGATTACACGCACCATGACACCGCCCGACGACCCACCGATCCTGCACGTGGATGATGACTGGAAGGCCCAGGCCCAGGCCGAGAAAGCCAAGCTCGCGGAGAAGGAGAAGGCTGCGAAGCGGCAAGCCGCCGAGGCCGATACGACATCGCCACCCGCAGACGCGTCCGACCCGCAAGCCGGGCCCGGCCAACTCCCGCCGGCGGACTTCAAGACGCTGGTCTCCTCGTTTACCAGCCAGGCCCTGTTCGCCATGGGCGCGGTGCCAGACCCGCAGACCGGCCGGCGGTTCACCAACCTCGACGCCGCCCGGCACGCCATCGACCTGCTCGGCGTGCTCGAAGACAAGACCAAAGGCAACCTGACCGACGAAGAACAAACCACCCTGGCAACAACGCTGTACGACCTGCGCTCCAGCTACGTGCAGATCGCCAACGCGACGCGTTCGCCCGCGACCGGCGGGCCTACGCAATAGAGTTGATAAGTGGGGCAGGCGTCCCGCCTGCCTCGAACACTGACACGCCCAATCGGCAGGCGGGACGCCTGCCCCACCTGATACATCGAGACCTCCACGTGTCCGTAGACGCTCCACCCGCCTCACCTTTTGCCCGCTACCACTTCCTGCTCCGCCGGCTGCATTCGCTTTCGGGCATCCTGCCCGTCGGCCTGTTCGTGTGCATGCACCTGTTCACCAACGCGCAAATGATCTGGGGCCAGGAAGAAGGCCCAGACGGCCATTCGGTGTTCCAGCACGAGGTCGATTTCATCCACTCGATGCCCGCCCTGCTGTTCATCGAGATCGCGCTGTGGGCTTCGATCGGCTTCCACGCAGTACTCGGGTTCTACTACACCTTCACAGGTAAACACAACGTCCAGCACTACAAGTACAAGGACAACTGGCGGTACACCCTCCAGCGCATCACCGGCATCCTTGCCCTGATCTTCATCTTCCTGCACATCGCGACGCTGCGCTGGCGGTGGGATATCTTCGGGTGGTTCACGCCGTTCTGGGCGCATGGCTTTGCCACAGATGACGGCATCGTTGGGCACAAAACCCCGATGTCCCTGCCCTACACCGCGTATGCTTTGCAAGTGAGCTGGCTTGTTGTTTTGTTCTACCTGATCGGCGTGATGTCGGTCGTTTACCACTGGGCCAACGGGCTTTGGACCGCGGCGATCTCATGGGGCATCACGACAAGTGAGGCCGCGATGAAACGCTGGGGCTACGCATGTGCCGGGCTGTTCCTGGCTCTGACCGTGTTTTTCCTCGCCGCGATGGGTGGCGCGATCAGGTACGACTTATATGAACACACAACCGCGGACCAGAAGCTGGTCCTCGCCCTAAGTGTCAAGAACAAAGAACTTGCATCCGAATTAGGTGAATTGATCGAAGAAGACGAACTGACCGACCCGGAATTGAAAGAATACCTTGAGGCCTTGGGCGGCTTGTCAGAGATTGACGAAGCATTTGACTGAAGTGAGCAGCCCGGCTTCAGCCCGGACCGCAAAGCAAAAGATAGAAACCGCCGAGCCCCTGCCCGGCCTACGATAGATACTGACATGGCAGACACACCCAGAGTGATCGTAGTTGGCGGGGGGTTGGCGGGACTGGCCGCGGCGGTACGCGTCGCGGAGGCCGGCGTCGCGGTGGATCTCTTCTCGATGGTCCCGGTCAAGCGCAGCCACAGCGTCTGCGCCCAGGGCGGCATCAACGCCTGCACCGAGCCGGTCCGCCAGGAGGGCTTCTCCGAGTGGGACCACTTCGACGAGACGCTCTACGGCGGGGACTTCCTCAACCACCAGCCGCCGGTCTATGAGATGGCGTTTGCTGCGCCGAAGATCATCGACCTGATGGACCGCATGGGCGTGCCGTTCAACCGCACCGCCGAGGGCAACCTCGACCGGCGCTACTTCGGCGGCTCGCTGTTCCGCCGCACGCACTTCTCC
>JANQKT010000204.1 GCA_028280965.1 Phycisphaeraceae bacterium | reverse complement strand
GCCAAGCTGCCCGCGACACTGGCCGAGGCCTACACCCTCCGCGAGCTCGAAGGGCTCGCGCCCGAAACCGCCTGCCGGGTGCTGGGCATCTCGACATCCAACCTCGCCGTCCGGCTTCACCGGGCGCGGCTCGCACTCCGCGGGTGCCTTGAAGACCAGTGGTTCGGCGGGCGATCGAAGCAATAGCCATGTTTCCCATCAAGAGCTTGCTGAAAATCCTGACCCTGACCTGCGACGAGTCCTCGCGGCTGGTCTCTGATGGTTTTGAGCGCGGCCTGACCCGGACCGAGCTCGCCGCCCTCCGCCTGCACCTGCTGTCCTGCACCGGCTGCAAGCGGATGCGCAGACAGCTGGATTTCCTGCACCGGCTCCACCAGCCTTCGGGCCCGGGCTTGCCGACGCTGAAAACAGCCCTTTCACCCGATGCACGGCGCAGGATCGAGCAGGCGCTGCGGCAACAATAAAAATAACAACATCGGTGTAATCACCTGAGGGGGTGTGCGACTTATGTCGGACGCCAGCGCTTAAGTGTGCAGCAATGCAGCTGCCGGCGACTGGCGCGGTCCACGGCGGATAAGGCTCGGAACCGCCGCAACGTGAGGAACACATCGATGTACAAGCACGCAACCCAGGCGATGGGGATCAGCGCACTGCTGCTGGCGGCCGGCTCGGCCCAGGCCCTGGAGGTCCAGGTCGAGATCAGCAACGTCGCCCCGGCCGGCGGGGTCTACATCACGCCCGTCTGGGTCGGCTTCCACGACGGCAGCTTCGACAGCTACAACGGCGGGCTGGGCGCGCAGGAAGGCCTGGAGCGCATCGCCGAGGACGGCGACACCGGCGTGCTGAGCGCCGATTTCCTCGGCGGATATACCTACGTTGATGCCGGCATGAACGCCCGTGTCCTGACCAGCCAGACGACCGGCCGGGTGGACGGCACGATCGCCAGCCCCTCCGGCCCGCCGCCGATCGCGCCCGGCGAGACCGTCTCGCAGACCTTCGACATCGACGCCGACGGATCCAACCGCTACTTCTCGTACGCCTCGATGATCCTGCCCTCCAGTGACTACTTCATCGCCAACGGCAACCCGCTGGCCCACGACCTGTCGTCGCTCTACAACGCACCGGTCGGCACGGAGATCACCTTCTTCATCGGCCAGACCGTCAACGACGCGGGCACCGAGGTCAACGACTTCGGCACCGGCCCGGGCAACGGCCTGTTCCCGCAGCTCGGCCTGCCCGCCGGCCAGGGCGCGCCCGATGAGGGAGCCGACCAGAACGGCGTGATCCGCAACGTCGACGGCATCCCCTACGGCGGCTTCCTCAACGCCCCTCCGGACCTGGACACGAACCCCGACGCCGCGCTGATCGACTTCAATCGCGGCGACCTGTACGCCAACGGCATCGCGCAGGTCACCGTCCGCGTCGTCCCGGAGCCGACCTCGCTCGCGCTGCTCGGTCTCGGTGGCCTTGGCATGCTGCGTCGCCGTCGCAATAGCTAAAGCCGTACTGACAATCGAAGCGATCCACCCGGTCCTCCGCTGGAGGGATCAAGCCGCCCGGTCCATCCCGCCGGGCGGTTTTTCTGATGGAGCAGGTCGTGTGTATGGCCGGGGTCGAGGCTTTGCCACCCGCCGCTAGATCCATCCGCGCCGCTTGAACAACACCAGCATCCCCGCGCAGATGGCGACGCACGCGAAGCAGAAGAATGCGAAGGCGCCGGGATGTTGCAGGCCGGGCACATCCTGGAAGTTCATCCCGAACACACCGGCCAGGAACGAGATGGGGATAAAGAGCGAGGCGATAATCGTCAGCACCTTCATCACTTCGTTCATGCGGTTGCTCGCTTCGCTCATCCACGCCTCGGCGAGGCCCTGGGCGAGTTCCCGATAGGTCTCCAGCAATTCGATCGCGGACACCGCGTGGTCGCCGACATCTCGCAGATAGATCCTTGTCTTGTCGTCCATCAGGATGGCATCCTGTTCCAGGATGGACCGGACCAGCTCGCGCAGCGGCCCTGCCTCGCGGCGCAGCAGCATCAGTTCGCGCTTCAGACGATGCGTATCCGTGATGATGTCGCTGTCTGCGCGGCTGCCGAGGATGCGGTCCTCGATGGCTTCGATCTGCTGGGCATAGCCGTCCAGCAGCGGGAAGAGCGCATCAACGACCGCATCCAGCAGGGCGTAGAGCAGGTAGCCCGGCCCGCGTTCGTGGAACAGGCTGGTCGGCTTCTGGATGCGTTGCCGGACCCGTTCCCACACATCGCCGGGCCGCTGCTGGAACGTGATGACGGTGTGCGGGCCGGCGAAGATGCTGATCTGCTCGGAAACCAGCGCGTGGTTTTGCTCATCGCGGTACAGCATCCGCGCGGCGATGAAGTAGCTGGGCCGGCCGATCTCGGGCTGGCCGTAGGTTTCGACCTTCGGCCGTGCCGAGGCGTAGACCACGTCCTCCATCGCCAGCGGGTGCAGATCATAATGCGCCGCAAGCGTGGCGATCGTTTGCGGGTCATGCAGCCCGACAACATTGATCCACCTGACCCTCGCCCAGTCCGGGCGTCCCTGCTCCAGCGCGGAACCGAGGTCATCGATGTTCTGCGCGTGCTCACACCGCCCCCCGCCGTAATCGATGATGTCGATCCGGGCCGGCGATTGCTCCTCTCGAATCTGCTCGGCGATCTGCTGTGGTGTCAGGCCGGGTGCCGCGCCGACGACAACCTCCCGCCGCGGCCTGAGCAGAAGCGATACGGGTTTGACTTGTTTGACGATGGACTGGAGATGGTGGGGCTTTTTTGGCATGCGTACTACTGTACGCCAAGTGGCCGCCGCCTCACGCCCAGCCGTGCATCGCTTCGCGGACGCCGGGGATCAGCTCGGGGCCGAAGTTGTACTTCTCGGTCGGCCGGCCGTCGCAGGCGGCGATCCTGAGCTTGGGGTAATCGCGCAGGTCGAGTTTTTCACCGAGCTGGCCTTCGGGGCCGGGCAGCTCGTTGTCGGGCAGTCGCTGGACCTTCGGCCGGCAGGGGTTGGCGGGGTGGTGGTCGATGACGATCGCCTCGCCGCCGTCCGAGAGCGTGACGCGTGACCCGGGCGGGTAGGGTGGGACGACTTCGACAAGCGCGCGCAGGACATTCGGGTCGAAGCGCTCGCGCAGCCGGGGCCCGAGCATCGCGTGGAGCACCCAGACCTGCGTCGGTTCAGTGCCCCCGCCGGGGTGGCGCAGGCGGTCGAAGACATCCGCGACCGCGGCGATGCGCGCGAAGATGTGGATGCCCTTGTCGTTCTGCACCGGGAAGTCTTTGCCGGCGTAGCCCTCGCCGTCGTAACGCTGGTGGTGGTGGAGCACGACGGTCGCGGCGGTCGGCTCGATGCGGCCGCGCACCGCGCGGAAGCCCAGCGACGGGTGCTCGCGCCAGCCGGGGTCCGACTCGTCGTGGGTTTGCCGGTAGCGCTCGACGACTTCCGGGGGCAGCATGGTGACGCCGATGTCGTGCAGCATCGACCCGACGCCGAGCGCGACCACATCCTTCGCCCGCTCGGCGTCAACGTGCTTGCGCTGCTTGACCAGGTAGCCCTCGAGCTTGAGCCCGAGCAGGAGCGCGAGGTAGGTCACGCTCGAGCCGGACCGCATCAACTCGTCGCCGGTGGCCTGGCCGCAGAGGTCATCAACGAACAGCGCCGCGTCGGGGTTGGAGATCACCCGATCGACCAGGCCGCTGATCGTCCGGGTGTAGCTGTCGTAGTTGAGCTTGGCCGAAGACGTGGTCTGCAGCGTCTCGAAGGTGTCCTGGATCTGCGTGACGACGTTGGCGCGCATGGCGACGGCGTCGGTATCCACAAACTTATTGAGGAACGACAGGCTCGGGTAGTCCACCCACAGCGTGCGGACGCGCATCTCGTCGAGCTTCTCGATGACCGTCGGCGTCAGCTCATAGCCGATGCGCAGCAGCTCGTGCCCCGGCAGCCGCGGGTTCATCACGGGCAGCGCCAGGGTCATCCCGGGCCGGGCGGTCCTGATATCGACTCGGAGCATGGCGGGCGGCTCCAGATAAAGTCCAACACGCATTATTTCGTCTCGTCCGGCCCTGCGGGTTAGGTCGTGGCTGCGGATTCGGCCTGTCAGTTAATTCGCCTTCGGGTTATGTCGATTGGTCAGCGGGGGAAAGGGCAAAGACCATCGATCAGACGCCACCACAACCCGCCGCCGGTTCATCTCCAGGCCAGGCCGACCTGCTCGCCGGTGTGCTGGACAACTCATTGAACGGGATCATGGCGTTCCGGTCGCTGCGTGATGACAGCGGGCGGGTGATCGACTTTGTCTTCACCGTCGTCAACCGCAAGGCGGAACAGATCGTGGGGCGCAGAGCCGACGACCTGCTGGGACAACAAATGCTCCTGGCCCTGCCGGGCAACAAGACCGACGGGCTGTTCGATGCTTATGTCGAGGTCGTCGAGACCGGCGAACCATTCCTGACCGAGCACTACTACGCCCACGACGGGCTGAACCACTGGTTCAGCATCAGCGCGACGCAGTGCGGCGATGGGTTCGCGGTCACCTTTGCGGACATCACCGAACGCAAGGCTCACGAGGAAGAATTGTTGAAGTTGTCGATGATCGCCAGCCGGACCGATAACGGCGTCGTCCTCACCGACGCCCGGGGGCGGATCGAATGGGTCAACCGCGCGTTCACCACGCTGACCGGCTACGCCTTGCAGGAGGTCGAGGGGCGTGTCCCCCCGGATTTCCTGGCCGGGCCCGAATCCGACCCGGACACGATCGCATACATCCGCGACCACATGCAGCGCGGGGCGGGCTTCGGCGTGACGGTGCTCAAGTACCGGAAAGACCGCACGACCTACTGGAGCGACCTGCAGGTCCAGCCCATGCTCGGGCCGGACGGCGAGGTGGCTCATTTCATGGCCGTCGAACGCGACGCCACCGAACGGATCATGCACGACCGGGCGATCCAGGAACAACGCCGGCGGCTGGAATACGCGCTCGACGCCTCGCGGTCCGGCCTGTGGGACTGGGACATCGAGAGCGGGCAGAATTACTTATCCGATAGCTGGTACACGATGCTCGGGTACGAACCAGGCGAGTTACCGATGCACGTCGAAACGTGGTACAGCATCGCCGAGCCCGGCGACCTGGAGCGCGCAAAAGCAGCGCTCGAGGCCTATTTCAACGGCGAAACCGAGCGGTACGCCTGCGAGATGCGCATCAAGAACAAGACGGGGCATTGGCAATGGATCATGGACGTCGGCGAGGCGATCGAGCGCGACGCCGACGGCAGGGTGACCCGGATGGTCGGCCTGCACCTGGATATCCACGCGCAGAAGCTCGCCCAGCTTGAACTGAAAGAAGCACGCGACCAGGCGCAGCAGGCGAGCGACGCGAAGAGCGCCTTCGTCGCGAACATGAGCCACGAGATCCGCACGCCGATGAACGCGATCCTCGGCTACGCCGACCTCCTGCTCGATACCGATCAGACCGAGGCGGACAGGCGCAACCACGCCAAGACGATCCAGCGCAACGGGCGGCACCTGATGGGCCTGCTCAACGACGTGCTTGACGTGTCCAAGATCGAGGCGGGCAAGATGTCGATCGAGCGTGTGCCCTGCTCGCCTGCAAAGCTGCTTACCAGCGTCATCACACTCATGATGCCGCGCGCGATGGAGAAGGGCATCGGCCTGGACTTCGAGGAATCCGGGCCGCTGCCCGAGCGCGTCAAGACCGACCCGACACGGCTGCGCCAGGTCATGCTCAACCTGATCGGTAACGCGATCAAGTTCACCGCCGAGGGCTCGGTGCGCGTCGCGGTGCGCAGCCAAACACTCGCGGATGGCGGGATCGAGCTGGCCTGCGACGTGATCGACACGGGCATCGGGATCGAACCCGAGCAGCTCGAACAGTTGTTCCAGCCGTTTAGCCAGGCGGACGGCTCTACCACGCGGCGTTTCGGCGGCACGGGGCTCGGGCTCACGATCTCGCACAGCCTCTGCAACATGCTGGGCGGCTCCCTGACCTGCACGAGTACGCCGGGTTGCGGGTCGACCTTCTCCGCAACATTCCGCGTCGAGCCCTGCGAAACCGCTTCGCCCGAGCCTTGTACAGCCGCGGAACCGGCAACAGGCGCAGACACCGCGCCGCTTGATGGTTTCAGGCTGCTCGTGGTTGAAGACGGCGCGGATAATCAGCGGCTCATCCGCCACTACCTGACCAAGGCCGGCGCGGAGGTTGAAGTCGCGGAGAACGGCGCCGAGGGGCGCGACGCCGTGCTAGCCGCCGAGGACACGGGCCGGCCGTTCGACGTGGTGCTGATGGACATGCAGATGCCGGTGCTGGACGGCTACGACGCGACGCGGGCGCTGCGTGCCGTGGGGATCCGCCGGCCGATCGTCGCGCTGACCGCGCACGCCTCGCCCGCCGATCGCCAGTTCTGCCTGGACGCCGGCTGCAGCGACTACCTGACCAAGCCCATCGACCGCGACACGCTGGTCCGCGTCGTCGCCGGGCACGCGATGTCGGTGCCGGTTGATCTGGGCTAGCGCAGCTTGCGCAGCCCCACCGCCTGCCGTGCCTGATTGAGCGACTCGATCGCCGCGGGCTCATGCTTAAGCAGCTTGACCAGTTGTGACATCGAAACACCGAGCGCCTCCGCGGCGGCGGAGACATCGCCCTGCATTGCCGCGACACGGTCCATCGCCTCGGCGAGCAGCGCGGGGAAGTCGTGATGGGTTGGATTGATCTGCAGACGGCCGCCCTTGACGCGCGACGACCAGCACCCACTCGCCGATGCGCCGGGGTCCACCGGCTCACGCACCTGGACCGCGAGCTTGACACGCAGGCGGAACAGCGCCTGCTGGCGGTTCTGCTCCTTGTGCCGCCGCTCGGTCGCGGTCGCGGTGATGCCCGTCGGCCGGTGGGTGAGCCGGATCGCTGTCTCGACCTTGTTGCGGTTTTGTCCGCCCGGGCCCGAGGCTCGGCCGGAGGCCAGGTCGCAGTGCTTGAGCAGGTCGTCTTCATCCAGCGCGGCGGGGTGCATGATGAGAATGATAAGCAGGTCACTCGCCGCGGTACGCGCACACCGTCTTGCCCGTCTCCCACACGCGCACTTCTTCAAGCGTCGCCCCGCCGGGCAGCTTGCCGGCCAGCATCGACCAGACGACCCGCACGATGTGCTCGACCGACGGGTTGAGCCGGGCGAATTCGGGCACGTCCGTGTTCAGGTGCTTGTGATCCAGCTTCTGGATCACCTCGGTGTCCACCACAGCGTCGAGCGCAGCAGGATCGAGTGATCGGCCGTGTTCGTCAACAGCGCAGCGCGCGGCGACCTCGACGCGGTAGTTGTGCCCGTGGCCGGCGGGGTTGTTGCACTTGCCGAATACTTCGCGGTTCTCCTCATCGCTAAGCGCCGGCACGTGCAGGCGGTGGGCCGCGGAGAACTCGTACTGCTGCAGGAGGAGGACGCTGTGCATGTCTTGTTTCTCGATGGCGATCTGCAGGAAGGGCGTCAACACCAACGCGACGCGTTGAACCGTACCGCTGAGCGGTGGACCGAGCGCGGCGAGCAGATCGTGCATCAGCCGCCCCACCGGCACCTCGGCGGCGGATTCATCGGCCAGCGCACCGAGCAGAACAGGGATGCCGTGCTCGCGGACCGCCCAGTCGATCTGCGTAATGTTGATGAAGTAGCCGGTCTGCGGGTCGGCCTCGCCCCGGCAGGTCACGGCCAGCTCGTAGTACCTACCCAGCCCGCGCATCGCCGGCCAGGCGCTGAACGTGTTGTGCCTCGGCGTGCCCAGGTCGGCCGGGTCGCCCGACAGGCAGAAGCGCACGGTGCGGGACAGTTCGAGCATGGCCGGAGTATAGGCCTGTAGCGGTTGTGCGGGCCGCCGACGTGATTCACTTTGCTCCTTGCCGGCCGAGAGCTTGCCGCGGCCGCCGATGAATCGGTGACTACAGACGATGACCAGTTGGGTCCGTTATTGCGTGGCGGTATACGTCGGGCTGCTGATCTCCGGCGCCCTGGTGCGTCCGCCCTGGACGGCGTATCCCGCGCCCGCCGCCGAGCCCCGCCCGGCGCAGCTTGACGCGCCGCCGATGAGCGTGCCGGCAGTCCCGGACGCGCTGCCGAGCAAGCAACCACCGGCCGATCCGACCGCGGTGCTTGGCACATCTGCTACGCTGACAGCGTGAGCGATCTCAACCCAAGTTGTGCATTGAACCGAACCGGGCGCATCGCTCCGTCGGTGCTCGGCCTGCTGGTGCTGCTCGCCGTCGCGGTGGGCGTGGTCGGCTACCTCCTGATCGATCGCGGCGGTGGGGCTGACGATTCCGAAAGCAAGGAGCGCAGCCAGCCGAGCGCCAAGTCGATTGAAGCCGAGCTGGGCGGCCTGCAAGAAGAATTCCAGTCCCTGCTGCAGGAGAACCTGGACCTGTCCCGTTTCGAGGCGAGGGTCAGGGCGTTTACGCAGGACCACCCCGACCAGACCGACGGGCACGTGTTGCTTGCCCAGACGCGCATCCAGCAAGAGAAGTGGGAGCCAGCGTACGCGTCGCTGAATAAAGCGTTTGAGCATGACGCCGAGGTGTCCGAGTTGCAGAAGCTGGCCGGTGCATGTGCCGCGAAGCTGGGCCGGCTCGAGCAGGCTGAAGTGCACTATCAGAGCGCGGTCCGCATCGCCGGCGACGGCGCGGACAGTGGGGTGTACAACGCACTGGGGCAGATCTACCTGACCCTGGGCGATATCTCGGCGGCGGAGATCGCGTTCAACCGCGCAGTCAAAGCCCAACAAGGGCCCAACGGCGAGCAAAACTTCCGGCACGAAGGGGTCTCCGGCCTCGCGGACGTCGCGGCGCTGCGCGGTGATTATGAAGCGGCACACAAATCGATCGACCGCGCGATCCGCCTGGGCAACGCCGACCACCGGGCCGATGTCGCGGCCTACAACATCCAGAAGGCGCACCTCTACATGGACAACCGCCAGGACGACGAGGCGGTAATCCAGCTCGAATACACCTGGGGCGCGTTCCCCGGATCGCGCTGGCGGATCGAGTCGGCCCGACTGCGCGCCCGGTTGTACGAACGCGCGGACAAACTCGACGAGGCCGTGAACCACCTGGCGGAGGTCTACGGTTACCACCAGATCGCCCCGGACCGTATCGATCGCGAGGTCGCGGACTTTGTCGCGCTGCTCGCCGAGTGGCAGATCAAGGCCGGCCAAGCCAATGAGGCGCGTATCTCGATCGACAACCTCAAGACGCTTGCGCCGGATCATCCCGGGATTGAATCGCTACTTGAGGCGCTGCGTTGAACCGTGCAATCTAGCAGGCGGGGACAGCCCCTTTAAACAAAGGGGCTGTCCCCTTGTTTACGCCAAGATAGGAGGGGTGATCTAAGCAACCGCCTTATCGATCAGCGCTATCAACGCTTCCTCGCCGTCTCTGAAGCGGATCGCAAGATCGGCACGGTAGATCGGCAGGTCGAGCTGTTCATCTTCCAAGAGCAGCGACCACTTGACCCAGTCCTTCTCGGTCGTAACCAGCGCGCCCGCGCCAGCGGTCTTCGTCAAATCGATCAGCCCCAACAACTGCTTGCGCGTGTAGCGGTAGTGGTCGGGCAGTTGCTCGCAGTGGACAACCCGGCCGGCGTGCCGCGCAAGCGTATCAGCGAACGCGGCCGGGTTGCCGATGCCGACCACACCCATGACATCCAACTCCGCGAGCGTGTCCAGCGACAGGCGGTCGGCTTCGTGTTGGCGCAGCCCGGCCCACGCGTGCTCGGTGTGCGCGAGCGGGGCCCGGCCGGTCAGCCGCTGGATCTCGTTATCGAGGCGCGCGACCTCAGCGGGGCCGGCCTGATCCGCGCGCGTCACGATGACCGCATCGGCCCGGCGTAGTGCCGCCTTGGGCTCGCGCATCAGCCCGCGCGGCAGGAGATGCCCGAAGCCCCAAGGGTTGGTCGCATCAATCAGGACCAGGTCCAGATCACGCCTTGCCCGGCGGTGCTGGAAGCCATCGTCGAGCACGAAGCAGGTGATCGACGGGTCTTCGCCCAGCGCGATCTGTGCCGCGGCGACGCGGTCGGGGTTCGGCTCGACGTGCACGGCGTCACCGAGCAGGCGCTGGTGCTCTCCGGCCTCGTCGCCGCCGCGGTATCCGCGGAGCAGGATGCACGGGCGGTGGCCCTTGTCGATGAGCGTGCGCGCGACGTGCGCGACCATCGGCGTCTTGCCGGTCCCGCCGGTCGTGAGGTTGCCGACCGAGATCGTCGGCCGGCCCAGCGCGTGCGAGCGCTTGACGCCGAGCGCAAAGCCGGTGGAGCGCAGCGCATTACCCGCGGCGTAGATCGGGGTCGCGAGCGACAACGCCGTGCGCAGCGCGCGATCACCCGGCGACGGGTCGCCGTTGGACATCGCTTGCAGGGCTCGGGCACGCAGGCTCATCCGCCCGAGAGTAACGAGGAGTCGAGCATCTGCCTAACCCAGCGCATCGGCAGGCCAACAACCGTCGTCGGGTCGCCCTCAACCGTGATCGGCCAGCCCGCGGCCTGGCGGTCGAAGAGGTTGTAGCCGCCGGCCTTGCCGCGCCAGTCGTCGGTCGCCAGATAATCGCCTAGTTGCCGGTCCGCAATCGACCCAAAATGAACCGCCGCAGATACGGAATCCGCGATGAAACTGCCCTGCCCGCTCTTATTCAACACCATCATCACCACCCCCGTGATCACTTCGTGGCGCGTGTTCACAAACGAGCGGATCATCTGTTCGGCGTGGTCCCGATCTTTGGGCTTGCCGATGAGGTTGCCCTGGTCGTCTGCGCAGATCGTGTCGGCCGCAAGAATGGTTGCCTCCTCGCGCATCCCACGCGCCAGGCTGTCCGCCTTTTGCAAAGCAAGCGCCTGGGCGTACTCGCCGGGCCCGCTGTTGAAGAGCACCGAACGATCCGGCGGCTGATCCGGGTCGGCAAACGGCGGTGAGCGCTGTTCAAAAACGACCCCCGCCTCGCGCAGGAGCTGCGCACGGCGGGGCGATTGGCTGGCGAGAATAAGCGGAGGTTTGGGGCTCATGACCGGCGGCTGCGAGATCGTATCGGGCGTCAGACACAGCGTCGAACCGCCCGTGCCTGTGGTTTAAGCACGAATTCCTCAAGCCCTTGCGCGATGAACCCCGATAACTGCGACAAGCGGGCGTTGGATCGTCCCGCGCAGGACGTTTGTGACCGGCCGGGCGGAGCCCGCCGAAGGCAGAGCCAGACAGCGAGCGCGTCGGATGGACCGGCGGATCGCACCCGGATCACGGACGAAAGGGCACGCGTCGTGCGGACCATCGCGATCATCAACCAGAAGGGCGGCTGCGGCAAGACGACCGTGTCGATCAACCTCGCGGCGACGCTCGCGTCGCGCGGGCACAAGACGCTCCTGGTGGACATGGACCCGCAGGGCCACTGCGCGCTGGGCCTGGCGGTCCCCGAGAAACAGGTCGGCCAGTCGATCGCGGACCTGCTGCGCCACGGCATGGACGGCCAGCTCGGGATCGCCGACATCGTCTGGCAGATCTCGCGGCAGCTGGACCTCGCGCCGGCGACCGTTGGCCTGGCGGGGATCGAGCAGCGGCTGGCCAACGCCGCGGACCGTGACCGCCGGCTGATCCAGGTGCTTGCGCCCGCCGCGGATCGGTACGACTACTGCGTGATCGACTGCCCGCCCTCGATCGGGCTCTTGACGTTTAACGCGCTGCGCGCCGCCGACGAGGTGATCGTCCCCGTCGAGACCGGCTACTTCGCGATGCAGGGCAGCTACCGGCAGGAGCAGACGATCGAGATGCTCACCGCGAAGGTGGGTCACCATGTGCGTTTCAAGGTGCTGCCGACGCTGTACGACGTCCGCACGAAGCTGGCACGAGAGATCCTCAGCGAGCTGAAGAAGCACTTCGGCGACAAGCTGTTGCCGCTGGTGATCAACTTCAACGCGAAGCTGAAGGAAGCCGCGAGCTTCGGCCAGCCGATCACCGAGTACGACGGCGCATCGCGCGGGATGAAGGACTTCGATGAGCTGGCCGCCTGGCTGGTCGCCAACCCGCCTGTCCCGGCCGCGATGCCCGCGCAAGCAACCACGACGGCCACGCTGCCCAATGGCCAGGCCTACGCCAACACACCGACCCTGTCGGGCAGCGATGTGGCGCGGTCCGCGCCGGTCCCGCCGCAGGACGCGGACAACGCCTCGGTATCACGTGCCGCGGAACTGGTCGAGCGGGCGCGCGAGCTGTCCGCACGCACCGCGCAGCTCTCGCAACGCCTCAGCCGCCAGGCCTCGGCGAACGGGATCGACCAGCCGATCCCGCCGCAGCCCGAACCGTCGGTCGCCGAGCCGCAACAAGCACAGCCCGCCGCGCCGCTGCAGCCGGTCGCCTCGGCCGTGCAGCCCGCGCCCGAGCGGCCGGGCCTGAAAGAGAAGCTCGACAAGCTGTACGGCATCCGCAAGACGCACAAGGGCGTGCTGTTTGTCCAGCCGGGCGAGGGCAAGAGCCGTGTCGGCATCGCGGGCGACTTCAACAACTGGAACCCCGCGTCCACGCCGATGAACCGCCATGAAGAGCTGGGCGTCTGGCAGGCATGCATCGCCATCCCGCCGGGCCGTTACCGCTACCGCCTGGTCATCGACGGGCAGTGGGTCAAGGACCCATACAACCCCGAAACCGAAACCAACCCCTTCGGCGAACTCAACAGCGTGCTCGAGGTCGCCTGACCCTATTGATGCCGGGGGCAACTGGTCATGGACGACCCTACCAGCCGCAAACAGATCGACGAGTTGGCGGAGCTTTACCTCACCGGTGTGGTCGACGGGTCGAACGCCGACGATACGCCCGCCGACCAAGACAGCCCGATCGACGGGCCCGAGCCCATCCGCCTGCCGCCCAAGCTCGACGAGCCGGGCCACCCGGGGGGCAACCCACCGGGGGCGGGGGCTTTCGCGAATGATCTGAACGACGCGGCGGGCAAGGAGCCCGACGACCGGCACCCGGTGCTGCGGCTGACCGAGAGCGAGCAAGAGGACCCGACGTTGGTAGAGACAGACACGCAGACCGACCCGGCCCAGGAGACCGGGCCCGCGGTTGAAGTGCTCGACGCGGACGACAACGAGCCGGCGCCGCAGGCCGTGGTCGAGGCGGTCGTGCTGGGCAACCTGCCGGGCATGTCCGGGCCGTGGCTAACGCAGTACGCCCAGCTCATCGCGCAGAGCGAGGGGCCGGTCGCGCTGCTGCACGTGGGCGAGAGCGCGATCGACCTGGAGCTGATCGAGCCGCGTGCCGAGGCCGAGCCCTCGCCGGCCGGATCGATCGCCGCGGTGCGCATCCCGCCGATGCGTGGGAACAAGACCGGGCTGGTGGGTTTGCTTGATGCGCTGACGCGTAGTGAGAGCGCGCCGACGCGGACGATCCTGGTGCGTCTGGAACCCGGCGATGACGCGGTAACGCTGTCGCGCTTTGCGGCGCTGGAGGACTGGACGCTGTTGTGTGGCTCGGACGACGCGTCTATCGCCGGGGCCACGCAGCAGCTTCGACAGATTGTGCGCGCCGACCCGCGCCTGGCCGACCGCGGCATCGGGCTCATGGTCATGGGCAGCGACGAAGCCTCGGCCCATGCGGCGGCAAGCAGGGTGTCGCTGGACATGCAGGGCGATCTGGCCAACCAGGTCGAGTTCATCGGTCACCTCAAACGCATGCAGCCGGTGCAGGTCCGCGAAATCGGCAGCTTCCCCGACCCCGTCGGTGTCTGGCCGCAGCTGGTCGCCTGGTTCGACACACTCGAGCCCCCGTCACCGGAAATGGCGGACACCGGTCAGGCAATAAAGGAGCAGGAACCCGAGCGCCCGGCGGTGATCGAATCGATTGTCCCGCCGCCGGATGTGCAACCCGCCCAACAAACCGCGCCGACGGCTCAGCGTTTAAGCCCCGAAGCGGCAGGCATCGGCACGCCGGCATCACGGCCATCGCCGCGTCCTGGGATGCAGCCGACACCACCGATCGCCCCGCCAACCCAACGCACGGCCTCGGCGCGGGGCGGCGCGACCCAACAGGCCGCAGCGACAAGGCAGCCGGGCCACACCCCGGCACCCGCCACCGCGAGCGAACCGACCCGGCCCGCGCCGCAGCCGCGCGTGCTGACACCCAGGACCGAACTAGACCTGGTTGCGCTCCTGGCCGGCGGGCCCGCGGCGATCGATCAGCCCGCTGTGCTTGACGCGCGCCTCCCCGACCAGCCGGGCACCCAGCTCGCTGTCGATGCGCACGGCGTTGTGCATATCTTGAAACAGGGGACCGATCCCATGAACGATACGGTCATGCAGCTGATCGCCGCCGGGCAATGGGTCCGCGACCACCTGGAGCTGCTCGCATTGACCCAGCGTGACCGCGACTTCATCGACACCGACCCGGTGCTGCATCTGTTCACCGACCGCGCCGACCTGGCGACACAACTCGTCGGCAAGCTCGCCGGGCGGGTCAAACTTCACCTCTTGCAACAGGTCCAAATCGGCCGCGAGAGCGGGTGGTTCTGCACGCCGTTGGGGTGAGAGTCAAGCGACTCGGCGCTCTCAGTCATTCTGTTCAGGACGTTCGGTCTCAAGCGTGAAGTAAATCGGCTGCTCATTCAAGGTAAGCAGCGTGACTTGTTCATCGATATTAATCCATCCGCCCTCAATCGAATCCCCGATCACATCATCGAGATGCTTGATCGGGTTTTTAAGTTTGATCCGGTGAGAGGTGTAGGCTTTGCCGAGGTTGCTTGCCTGAACAATCTTTAGTTCGATCCGTTGCTGGGGTTGATCATCTCCGGGTGGTAACAGTGCCATCGTAATCGTCACGGTCACTTCGACACTGCCATCTTTTTCTTCTTTCCAAGCTCCATTGCGTGAATTTGTCGAGAATTTACCTGGATCGGTGTACTGAATAAACGAATTCACAACACCATGGCGCTTGGGGCTACTGAAACGGTAATGCAGCTGGTAAGAGCTGTCTTCCAGTTCACTCTGTTCCGCTTTGATTGCGTAGCGTTTGGTCTCTTTCTCAGGATTATCCTCCGAAGGTAGTACCCCCGGCATCATCGATGTCATCAGAAACAGGGACGAGATAAAAGAGATATGCATAATTACTCCCGGTTGTGTTTGATTGAATCGTAATACAGTATCCGTTGGGAATCGAGACTATGTCTGAAAAATCTTGATACCAAAGCGATAGTCAGTAGGCCGGGCTTCAGCCCGGATTCCCCTCAACATGTCACAGCAATCCGGGCTGAAGCCCGGCCTACCTTTACGGCAGCTCGCGCAGCCGGATATGGCGGAACTCGATCGGCGAGCCCTCGGCTTCTAAACACAGATAGCCCCTGGTCGTCGAGCAGTTGTTGCCGCCGGACACTTCTTTGCCGTTGACCCACAGCCGGACCTCGCCGTTGATCGCGCGGACGTAGTAGTGGTTCCAATTGCCGTGCGGCTTGACGCGGTCTTCCGATGGGAAGCTGCGCACGCCGTTGGGGGACAGCGGGGGGAACGGCGTCATCTTCTGGCGGACGGGGAACACGTCGCCATGCGAGGTGAACCAGCTGCTGTCGCGGTTGGGGTCGCCTGCTTTGAAGACTTCTTCGTAGCCCAGGTCGAGCATCTGCACCTCGATCCCGCTGGGCAGGCCGGGCTTGCCTTCCTCGGTCATCTTGTCGATGACCTCTTTGTCGGACCAGACGAACAGCCCGGAGTTGCCGCCCTTCTTGCGGTGGTTCCACTCGATGCTGATCTCGACGTTGCCGTACATCTTCGCGGTGCGCATGACGCTGAGCGGCTTGCCGGTGCAGTAGAGCACGCCGTCTTTCCAAGACCAGGTGTCGTCGGCGCTATTGACCTTGCTAAAGTCCTTTTCGCCGAGCGTGACCCAGCCGTGGCCGGTGCCGTCGATGAAGGCATACGGGCCATCCGGGCCGGAGGGTTTGTCTTGTTTGTGGTCGTCGCCGTGCCCATCCGCGTAGGCCTGCGCACCGGTCAGGGCGATCGCGCTGGCACCCGCAACGCCGAACAGGCCGCGGCGGGTTAGGTTTTTCCGGGACGGTTCAGGGCTCGGATCGGTGCTCATGGTGAGACTCCGGTGAAAAGGTTCGATCGGTATGAGCTTAGGGTGCTTGCACGGGACGCGGCGCGTCACCCGCTAAAACAGGGGCATCGACAACTATTTTTACCAATGCGGCGGCTTTTCGTCGCCGGGGTCGGACTGCTCGCTGAGGTGGTCTTCGAGCATCTTGCGCACGGCGGTGACGCCCTGGCCATGCACATCCAGCCGTGCCGACAGGTCGCGCACCACATCATCCAGGTCCGCGATGTGCTTCTCAAGGAACGCGAGCTTCTCCTCGATCCGGATCAGGCGGTCTTCATCTTGCATCGTGGTATCGTACCCGGCCCATGGAATGGCTGACCCTCGCGATCACGCTGCTGTTGGTGATGGACCCGTTCGGGAACATCCCCGTGCTCATCGGCCTGCTCGAAGACGTCGCCCCCGAGCGTCGGCGGAAGGTCATCCTGCGCGAGTGCCTGATCGCGCTGGGCCTGCTGCTGCTGTTCCTCGTCGCCGGGCCGAAGGTCATGGACCTGCTGGGCCTGCAGCAGCCGGCGCTGGCGGTGGCGGGCGGGGTCGTGCTGATCCTGATCGCGCTGCGGATGCTCTTCCCCGGCAAGGGCGGGGTGATGGGCGAAGAGTCCGTCGGCGGCGAGCCGTTCATTGTGCCCATCGCCACGCCGCTTATCGCCGGGCCCAGCGCGATCGCGACCGTGATCCTGCTGCACGGCACGTCCGAGCGCTGGTTCAGCACGGGCCTGCTCGCGGTCGGCCTGGCGTGGGGGATCACCGCGGTGGTGCTGTTGTTGTCACCAGAGTTGATCAGGGTGCTCGGCAAGCGGCTGGTCATCGCGGCCGAGCGCTTGACGGGGCTGCTCTTAACCGTGATCGCCGTGCAGATGATACTCGGCGGGATCGAGATGTTTATTCAGGGGCTTTGACCGGGTCTAACGCAACACAGCCGCGAGGCTACGCCTCGCCGGAAAGCTGTGATCCATGCGGCCGTGTTTGCGCGCTCATACAACGATAAGCTTGTCAGTGTTTACCGGCGAGGCTGCGCCTCGCGGCTGTTCATCTAATCACCGCACAAACTCGACCTCGAGCAGCGAGACATCGTCCGCGAAAGCTTCTTCGCCGTTCTGGTACTCACGGACACGGCTCAGCACATGCTCGGCGCGCGTGCGCGAGCAGGAGCGGCAGCCCGCCTCGGCGATGATGCCCGCGACGCCGTCCAGCCCGAGCAGCTGGTCGTCCTCGCCGCCACGCACTTCGAACAGGCCATCGGAGTAGAGGTACAGCCGGCCGCCGGGCTCGATGGTGATGGCCTGCGCTTCGTATCGGGTGTCCGGCACGACACCGATCATCAGGCCGGGCACGCCCAGGCTTTTTCGCTCGCCGTCCCGATCGATCAGCAGCGCCGGGTGGTGGCCGGCGGCGGCATAACGGAGCGTGCGCGTTGAGCGCTGGTAGACGCCGTACCACAGGGTGAAGAACTTGTTGCTGTGCTGCTCCATGGGGAAGGCGTTGTTGAGCGTCGCCAACACCGCCGCGGGGTCGCGCGGATCGCCGGCGAGCGCACCCGACCGGATCGCGTTGCCCGCCGAGACGGATAGCAGCGACGCGCCGACGCCGTGGCCGGTGACGTCCAGCAGCCAGAACGCCTGGTGGTCTTCGTCGATGTCGTGGAAGCCGAGCAGGTCGCCGCCCAAACGCGAGGACGCGACGAACTGGTAATCGATCCGCACCGGCGCATCGACGCCGACCTCGCGTGGCGGGAGGAACTGGGTGACGTACTCCGCCGCTTCCGAAAGCTCGCGGGCCAGCGCCTGCTGGGAGGCGACCAGCGCGTTGCGCGTCTCGATCATCTCGCGCTGTGTCGCGATCACACCCATCAGGCCCAGCTCGTGCTCGGCCAGCGCCGCCAGCCGGCGGAACTTCTCCATGTCGTCGTCGGTAAACGCCCGCGGCCGGTGATCGACCACGCACAGCGTCGCGATGTTGTGCCCGGCCTCGCTCTGCAGCGGGTGGCCGGCGTAGAAGCGCACGTGCGGCTCACCGGTCACCATCGGGTTGTCGAAAAAGCGCGGGTCCTTCAGCGCATCCTCAACAATCAACGGCGTGTCCTGCAGGATCGCATGACCACAGAAAGACTCGTCCCGCGGCGTCTCGGTCACGACGTCGCACATCCCGACCTTGGCCTTGAACCACTGCCGGTCCGAATCGATCAACGCGATGTAGGCGATCGGGGCGCCGAGCACCGCCTTGGTCAGCTCGACGATGCGGTCGAACCGCTGCTCGCTGGGCGTGTCCAGCAGCTGCAGCGCGTGCAGCGATGCCAAGCGTTCGGTCTCGGTCTCGGGCAGTGCGGGGGCGATCATCAGCGGGGTCCATCGGGGTCAGCAGTCATTAAACCGGCGGGAGTCTATTGTGTATTCCTCCGGGCCCGTACCGGCCGATGTCAATGGTAGGCCCCGGCCGGTGAAAAATAGCCGGGCGCATGTGAACAAATCGCCCCTTTGAACGTCTACACCGGGGATACGGGCCGGATGACGCTCCCACCTGCGGGATGATCCGACGGAAAATCCTTGCCCCGGGGTCCACGGGCCCGTTAGAGTAGGTCGATCGGATGGGGGCTCCGGGAGGACGATGGTTCCGGGGTCAGACACGCCCGCGAAAGGGCCGCGATGAATCAGCAAGCCGACGCAGCATCCACAACATGCGGTTTCCGGGTCTGGCAGATGGCCCTGGCGATCGTCGCGGTCGGCCTGATCCTGCGGCTGGGCCTGGGCGCACTGCCCGGCCCGCCGGCCGATCAACACGCCGAGGCCGATCTGCCGCCCGAGCAACAACCGGCCGAGACCGACCCCGTGGAGACCGCGGACGCGCCAACGCCGGCCGTAGACCTGTCGATCGTCGAGGTGCTGCCGCTGGACCTGCAGGGCGAGGTGCCGGGCCCGCTCTTGACCGCGATCCTTCAGCGGTACATGCCCCACACCACCGCCGACCACGCCGACGCATTGCGCGACACGCTCCCGCCGAGCGAAGACCCGCGGATGATCGTGATCATCCCGGAGGATGACAAGCCGGTGTTCTAAACCGAATCGGCGGCACCCTCTCACCCAGCATCGTGCCACCCGGCCGGCTGGGCGGATACAATCGCTGAAGAGGCGCTCCCGACCAGGCCAAGACCCATATGCGTACATTCCGCTGTCTGTGCGACCAAGTCGTCTTTTTTGACAATACGCAATGCGTGTCATGCGGGTGTGAGTTGGGGTTTTGCCCGGCGTGTGGCGAACTTCACACGCTGCTGGGCGATGAGCAGAGCGGGTATACCTGCGGCAACCCCGCGTGTGGCGAGCCCGTTGTCAAGTGCCACAACTATCGCGTCGAGGGCGTCTGTAATCGGTGCGTTGCGGTCTCAGACAGCTCGGCGACCGAGAATAACTTCTGCGACTGCTGCCGCTTCAACGCGGTCATCCCCGATTTGAGCAAGGGCGACAACCGCGCGAAGTGGCGCCGGCTTGAATCCGCCAAACGGCGGGCCTTTTACCACCTCGACCTGCTGGGCCTGCCACGGGGCGATGCATCCGACGGCTTCGACCCGCCGCTGTCCTTCGAGTTCAAGGAAACGCTCGCGCCCGACCAACCTGCCGAGCCCGGCGGATACGCGACCACCGCGCTGCTTGACGAGGCGGAGGTGGTCATGACCGGCCACCTCAATGGCACAATCACCATCAATATCCACGAAGCCGATCCCGTTGAGCGCGAGCGGCTGCGTGTCCATTTCGGCGAGCCACATCGGTCGCTGGTCGGCCACTTCCGCCACGAAATGGCCCACTACTACTGGGACCTGCTGGTCCGTGGCGAGGGCGAGGCGGGCTGCATCGCGTTGTTCGGCGACCACCGCAACCCACCTTACAACCACGCGATCCAACGCTACTACCAGGATGGTCCGCCCGCAAACTGGCGGCTCAACTACACCAGCGCCTACGCCTCGATGCATCCTTGGGAAGACTTCGCCGAGACCTTCGCCGCGTACCTGGAAATGACCGCTGTAATCGACACGTCCTACCACATGGGAATCGGCGGGGCGGCGTTCTCGCCGGAGATGGGGCTGGATGACAGGCTAAGTGAGTACACCCGTCTGGGAACGGCTCTCAACGAAATCAACCGGACCATGGGCTTGAAGGACCTGCTGACTCGTTCGTTCAACGGGCCGGTAATCGACAAACTCCGCTATATCCACGACCTCGTTGCCGCGGCGCACGCGCGGTACGGCCGGCCTGACCTGAACGGCGTCTAGCGCATCGCGCCGCCCTAGTTGTTCTGGTCCGGTCGGGTCGCCAGGTCGAAGAAGGTTTGGAACACCGCGTCGCCGAACGCGTTGAGCTTCTCCTGGAATATATCAAGGTACTCGTGCAGCCCCGAGTCGAGGATCTCGCGGATGTCGGTGTAGTCCATCTCTGCGCGCAGGCGGCCGATGCGCTGTTCCGCGAGGTTGCCGAATGTTGCCGGCGGCGAGCCGGTAATCGCGTGCAGTGATTCCTCGGCTTTGATCAGGCAGTACCGCATGGCCCGGGGGAACTGGCGGTTGAGCACCAGGAACTCTGCGACACATACGGGTGTGACGCGGTGGTACTGCTTGTGGAACATCTCTAACGCGCTGATCGACTTGAGCAGCGCCTTCCATTGGAGGCTGTCGTATGGTGAGCCGATGTAGTCAACCCGGGGCAGCAGCATGTAGTACTTCACATCCAAGATGCGCGAGGTCTTCTCCGCACGCTCGACCAGCCGACCCATCCGCCCGAAGTGCCAG
Source organism: Phycisphaeraceae bacterium (assembly GCA_028280965.1). GTDB lineage: Bacteria > Planctomycetota > Phycisphaerae > Phycisphaerales > Phycisphaeraceae > JAHQVV01. Next base: position 11,902 of record JANQKT010000204.1, on the reverse strand, counting down.
CCCTCGCCGTGCGTCATCGTCAGGTCGGTGATGCCGGCGAACAGGTGGCACGCCTTCTTGAAATGCCGGAAGAAGCCGGATGGATCGTCATCGATACGCTTGATCTCTTCGGCGTTCTTGACCATGAGGTAGGTCCGGTTGATCTGCTCCCACATCTCCGAGGAGATCGCATCGCGTACCGACCGGGCGTTCTCGCGCGCCAGCCAAAGGCTCGAATAGATCGAGTTGGGGTTGTCGTGGTCGAGGGTGAGGAAGCGGATCACATTGGCCTCGGTCGCCTCGCCGTAACGCTGCTGGAACGCCTGCTCGTCGCCCGACGCCTGGACCAGCGACGCCCACTGGTTGGTCGCCCGGCCGGGCAGGTCCAGCACCAGGTGCCGGACGACGTCCACGAAGCGCGCGGTGTTCTCGGCCCGCTCGATGTAGCGGCTCATCCAGTAGATCGAATCGGCTGCCCGGCTGAGCATGTGTTACCCGCCTGCCTGCTGTTGGGACCGGCCGGGCGTTGCGCCCGATTCGTCGTCGATGACCCAGGTGTCTTTGCTGCCCCCGCCCTGCGAGGAGTTTACGACAAGCGAGCCCCTGCGCAGCGCGACGCGCGTCAGCCCGCCCGGCATAACGCGGATGTCCTCTCCGTACAGGACGTAGGGGCGCAGATCGACGTGCCGGCCCTCGAAGTGGTCGTCCACGATGACCGGCGCCCGCGACAGCGCGACGACCGGCTGGGCGATGTAGCCGCGGGGTGTGGCGTTGATCTTTTCCGCGAACGCGTCGCGCTCATCCCGGGTTGAGCCCGGGCCGATCAGCATGCCGTACCCGCCCGACTCGTTTGCCGCCTTGACCACCAGCTCCTCGAGGTGATCCAGCACATACCGCCGATCGTCTTCGCGCCAGCACAGGTAAGTCGGCACGTTCGGCAAGATCGGGTCCTGGTCCAAGTAGTACTTGATCATGTCCGGCACGTAGGCGTAGACCACCTTGTCGTCGGCGACGCCGGTGCCCGGCGCGTTGACGAGCGCGACCCGCCCGGCACGGTAGACCTCCATCAGCCCGGGGATACCGAGCATGGAGTCGGGACGGAACACCTCGGGGTCGATGAAGTCGTCATCGATCCGCCGATAGATCACGTCCACTCGTGTGAATCCCCGGGTGGTCCGCATCATGACAAACCCGTCGCGGACCACCAGGTCCCGGCCCTCAACGAGTTCGGCGCCCATCTGCTGGGCCAGGAAGGCGTGCTCGAAATAAGCGGAGTTGTACGCCCCGGGCGTGAGCAGCACGATCGTCGGAGATTCGATGCGTTGGGGTGCCAGCCAGCCGAGCGTGTGCCGCAGCCAGCCGGGGTAGTCATCGATCGGGCGAACACGCGAGGCCTCGAACACTTTTGGGAACGTGCGCTTGAGCAGTTGCCGGTTTTCCAAAACATAGCTCACGCCCGACGGGCACCGCAGGTTGTCCTCCAGCACGTAGAAACGCCCGTCCTTGTCGCGCACCAGGTCGGTGCCGGTGATGTGGCACCAAACATCCTTGGGTGGGCGGATGCCTTCACACTGCATGCGATAGCTGGTCGAAGAAGTGATCACGTCCTCGGGGATCACGCCATCACGGAGAACCCGCTTGTCGTGATAGATGTCGTTGAGGAATATGTTGAGTGCGGTGATGCGCTGGATCAGTCCCGCCTCGATGACACGCCAGTCCTCCGGCTCAATGATCCGGGGAATGATGTCGAAGGGGATGATTTTTTCCGAGCCCTGCGTATCTCCGTAAACCGCGAACGTGATACCGAGGCTCATCATCGCAGCCTCAGCAGCCTGCTGGCGCCGCACCAGGTCGCCTGCCGGCAGGTCCTGGATTTTCTGGATCAAAATCTCCGCGCCCGGGCGGGTGGAGCCGTCCTGATGAAACAACTCGTCGTAAAATAAGCCAACGTCGTATCTGAAAAAATCCATTACGACTCAGTATACCGACGCACTCCTGCGCCGTTCGTATGTTTTATGCATCAAGCTTCACCACCACTAATGTAATGTCGTCCGTCTGATCCGTCGCACCGCGCCAGTGTCGGCAGGCCCTGCTGATCGCGTAGGCGATGGATTGTGCGTCGCCCGCTGATGATGCTTTAATCGTCTCGCGCAGGCGTTCCTTACCAAACTGCTCGTTGTGGTCGTTGAAGCACTCCCAGATGCCGTCGGTGCCGACGACCAGGATATCGCCGGGGCGCAAGGCGTTTGAGGTTTCTTCGTGGTAGGTCCAGTCCGGGTCGATGCCCAGCGGGATGTCCTGGCCGGCGAGGTCGATGAAGGTGTCTTCAGTCGGGCGGTAGACGATCACGGGGTCGTGGCCGGCGGCGAGGTAGCGCACGGTGACGCAGCCATCAGGCCCGATAGCCTGCACGGGGCTCTGGACGATCAGGTACATCAGCGTCATGAACCGGCCGGTGAACTCGCTGTCGCAGAGCTGCCGGTTGACCGCGGTGAAGACCTCTCCGAGCGAGCCGGTGGTGTTGGCGTGGCTGCGGATCAGCGCGCGTCCGGTCGCCATGAGCAGGGCGGCGGCGATGCCGTGGCCGGTGACGTCGCCGACGGCGATGGCGAGGGTATCGGGCCCGAGCTTGTCGAGCTGGATGAAGTCGTAGTAGTCCCCGCCGGTCTCGTCGCAGTACTCGCTGTGGCCGGCGATGTCGAGGCCGGGGACGGTCGGCGGGCCGGCGGGCAGGAGGCTCTGCTGGACCTGCATCGCCACCGCCAGCGACTCGCGCATCTTCATCCGGTCCTTGAGCGCCGGGACCATCTCATTAAACGCCCGGCCGAGCTGGCCCAGCTCGTCCTTACGCTCGATCTCGACGCGCGTCTCCAGGTCGCCTTCCGCGACACGGCGGGACGCGCCGGCCATCTGCACGATCGGCAGCGTCAAGCGGTGCGATACACCAAACGCAATCACCCCGACCGCAAGCAGCAGCGCGATCAGGATCCCGCCGGTGGTGACGAGCGACTCTCGCAGATCGCTTTCGACCTCGGCGATGGCTTGTTCTGCGGGCGCGAGGATCGTGTCGGTCGGCGCGAGGATCAGGGTAAACACCGCGCGGTCGCCCGGCCCGCCGATGCGCCCATAGGCGACCATCCGGTCGCGCCCGTCGATCGAGACGCGTTGCACGCCGTTTTTCTCTGCAAGCAGGTCGTCTCGTATTCGTTCGCGTTCTGCGGGCTTATCAAAACCGATCGTCTGGGGCTCCATCCGCCGACGGCTGGCGAGCGGGTCCTGGTGGACGTCTGCCAGGATGTACACGTCCGCGTCGGCGTTGAGGTCCGGGCCGGGTTCGGCATCACCCGCACCCCGGCCGGGCGGGCGCGTGGGGTACGCGCCGACGATGATCAGCTCCGCCTGATTCGCCCACTCGGTATTGAGCGCTGACGGATCCAGCAGCAGGCCCAACGGCAGGTCGATCGCCGTCACGCCGGCGAACCTGCCCGACGCGTCGCGCACCGGCTGGGCAAAGGTGATCACCAGTTGCCGGGTCGAGATATCCAGGTAAGGCGGCGTGTTGATCGGTCGGTCGGCGAGGCGCGCCTGGCGGTACCAGTTGCGGTCGCGCGGGCCGTAGTCCGGCGGCATCCCTGCCTTGCCGGGGTAGGACAGGTGCACCCCCGACTCCAACGCGGTGTACTGCCAGAGGATGATGTCGTCCGCCTGCTCGTACACCGAGCGGTACACCGTGGTCAGGTCGGCAAGCCGGGCGAGGTCGGCGGCAGCTCGGTCGCGATCACGTTCCGCACGGTCGGGTTGACGCGGCCGGCCGGTGCGCTGGGGCACGAGGATCTGTGACTTATAGCTGACCGACTGCGGCAACAACGCCCCATCGGCGTCAACGATGAAGTGCCGCGGGCTGTCAACCAGCTCGGCGGCGACCGGGTCCTCTTCCGCCCAGGCATTGAACTGCTGGGTCGTCGGCACGCGTGGCGGGTTGTCGGGGACCGGGCCCGCCAATCGGCGCTCGACCTCAGACGCCTGGGCCTGCAGAAGCGCGGCGATGTGGCTGCCGCGCTGCTCGAGCGTCAGGGCGTGGCCGTCCACCGTGCGCAGCATGTCCTGCTCGGCCTCGTCGGTGAGGCGCTCGCGCATGTCGTCGGCGACCTTGGTCTGCAGCTTGTAGATCGACACGGCCTGCACCGCGCGGACCGCCAGCATCGGCAGCACCGCGGTGAGCAGCAGGACCATAAGCAGTTTGCGGCGCAGGGACATGGTTCACGATCATACCGTGAGGGTGCGAATCTACGCTATGGGTTTGACGCTTAGTTCAACCCCTGATCACCCAGCCGCGGCACGAGCCGGCCCAGCCCGTCGATATCCAGCAGCTCCGTTGCGCAGTCGAGCACACGCGTTTCGCCGGCCAACCCATCGACCCCGACGCGGAAATCGATCAGGAAGTAGCCGGCGCTGATCTGTGTCTCTTGCTGGTTCTGGATGAGTACGGGGTACCGGCCGTGGACAACCGGCGGGTCGGTCTGCGTGTCCGGGCGGACGCGCATGCGCAGCTGCGCCGAGGCGATGATCGACCCGCGCGCATCGGTCCAGCTGAAGCTGAGCCGGCCCTCGCTGATCGTGGCGTGGACACGCACGGCCTGGGCCGTGATCCCGCCGACTTCCGCCAGGCGCGCGTAGCGGCGCATCGCCTGCTCGAACGGCCCGCTGTGGCGGTTCACGCGCCCGCGCAGCCAGTCCAGGTGCTGCTCGAACGGCTGAGCAACCGCGTCGATTCGCTCGGACAGGTCCTGCTTCTCGAGATGTAATTGGTCGCGCAGGGCGACGCGGTCTCGTCCCGCGGCGGCGTGGGCACGGGCGAGGAGCCGGTGCCTTGCCAACGATGTCTGCAGTTCGGTGATCTCTTCACGCAACGCCTTGCTCGGCAGGTCCTGCCCGGCCTCGGTGGATCGGCCATCCAGCACACGGGTCAGGTCCGCGACCTGTTGCGCTAATGCGTGTGCCTCGGCGTCTGTTTCCCGGGCCCGGTCGGGTCGGGGCGCGGGCACCGCCAACACGTTCAGTGCCGAATCGAGTGCACTGCTGCGTGCCAGCATCGGTTCGAGTTGGCCGGCTCGTTCTGTTTGGAGACGTGAACGTTCGATTAGGTACGCCAGGCATCGCCCGGCGGTGTGCTCGGGCGTCGGGCCGGCATCGTGATCGGGTGCAGCGGCGTGTACGCTGTCGTGCCCCGCAGCGATGAGCACGATCAACAGCAGGGATTGAAATCGCATCAAACCGAACACCCGGGGGCTCCTGTCGGGATTGGGCGCACGCCCGCACCGATGCCGTTGAGACTTACAGTGTAATGGGTTGTGGGTTGTTCGTTAATAACCTGTCGCGGGCCTTGGCCTGTGTTGGCGTGAACCGCGTAGAAACCCGGGACGGTCGATGCGCTGGCGCTTCGGTTTTGTCAAGTGCGCGAATGTGGAGAGGTTGTATTGACATGGTGATAGGAGACTGGTTAGTTTGGGCGATGCGTTACTGATGACAACCGCCGCGAACGGCCGGGCGAGCAGGTCGCCGACTCGCTGATGTGTTCCGTCGCGGTTGATGGTGGGCTAGATAGAGAACGGAGCCGCGATGACCCGACTGGACAGCGCGCAGTGGCAGCGTCTGATGGACTACCTCCGCGACCACCACGCCGGCATCTGCCGCCAGTGGTTCGAGGAACTGGAGCCGGTCGCGATGGATTCGGGGCTGCTGGAGATCCAGACCTCGACCAACGTGCAGCAGAACTATTTGCAGAACAAGTGCCTCGAGCCGTTCAACGAGGCCGCCCAGCACGCGACGGGCGCGCTCATCGCCGTGCGCTTTGTCAGCGAGACCACCCGCGCCCGCACCGCCGACACGAAACAGCCCGCGCTGGTCGGCGAAGGCGTGGCGCCAAGCGGTTCGTTCGGCGTGCCGCGCCCGCTGCCCGACCACCTCGCCGGCAGCTACGACGCCGACCAGATGGTCCTCTCGCCGGACTACTCGTTTGACAACTTCATCTCCGGGCCGAACAACCGCCTGGCGTATGCCGCGGCCGTCGCCGTCGCCGACCAGCCGGGCGTCGCATACAACCCGCTGTTTATCCACGGCGGCGTGGGCCTGGGCAAGACGCACCTCCTGCAGGCCATCTGCCAGAAGATCCTCAACGCCAACCCCGACCACCACATCCTCTACGTGTCCTGCGACGCGTTCATGAACCAGTTCTTCGAGTGCGTGCGCAGCGGGCAGATGAGCGAGTTCCACCAGCGCTACCGCCACGTGGACATGCTCGTCATCGATGACATCCACTTCCTCGCCGACAAAGAACGCAGCCAGGAAGAGTTCTTCCACACCTTCAACGAGCTGTACCAGCACAACAAACAGATCGTGCTCAGTTCCGACGCGGCGCCCAACGAGATCCCCAAGCTCGAAGAGCGGCTCATCAGCCGGTTCAACTGGGGTTTGGTCGCACAAGTCGGTCGGCCGTGCTTCGAGACGCGCATCGCGATCCTCAAGGCCAAGGCCGAGCTGCGTGGCGCCGAGGTGCCACACGAGGTCCTCGAGTTCATCGCCAGCCGGATCGACTCGAACGCGCGCGAGCTCGAGGGCGCGATGACCAACCTCATCGGCCACGCCAAGCTCCAGGGCCAGGCGATCGACCTGGGCCTGGCCCGCGAGATGCTCGGCGCCGAGGTGCCCACGCCGCGCAACAACCAGGTCACGCTCCAAGCCATCATCGACGCGGTCACCGCGTTCTACAACGTCAAGCTCCAGGACCTCCAATCCCGCCGACGCCACAAGTCCATCACCGAGCCGCGGCAGGTCTGCATGTGGCTGGCCCGCAAGAACACCCGGTTCAGCCTCGAAGAGATCGGCGGGTACTTCGGCGGCCGTGACCACACGACCGTCATGCACTCGATCAAGACCGTCGACGAGCGCTGCGAGAAGAACCCCACCTACGCCGCGCAGGTCAGTCAGCTCAACAGCCAGATCCAGCAGCCGGAGTAAGCACATCAAGGCCAGCCATAACAGCACCCCGCACATGACGGGTGCTGTTGCACACGCTCAAACACCGCCACAAGAGGCAGATCCGTCTATCTGTGGGTCTGTGGAAAACAGGTGGGAAAGCGCGCTGCTTCTGTGCCATTTGATAACAACCTACTCGGCACAGGCGGATTTCGATCCGGTCTGAAACGAACCAAGCCATGATCTGGAGGCTCCATAACCATTCCTGCCGAGCGCTGTTGGCAGTTAACCGACAGGCTTGCAGCAATACGATTCGCTCTTAAGCCCTTCTATATCAGTTGCTTGGATCGACAACGCCGGGTTTCCCCCAATCCGACGCCTCATTATGAGAGAGGAAGAAAAGATATCTTTTCTATCTCTCTTCAGAAGCCCTTGCAAATCATCAATCACGCCTTGATCCGTACGGACAGACCCACTCATCAATAAGGTTATGGGGATAATCCGTGCTTAATCCCGACCAAGCGGTTTAGGGCTCGGGCTGGCAGCTCGGGCACCAGGCCGTCGTCCGCCCCGCGATCTGATCACTGCAAATGGTCGCCGAGCAGGCCCGCCTGCTGCACTGCAGACCGGACCGCCCGTAGACGCGGTGGCGGTCCTGCTGGCTGCCTCTTTGGTTGTCGGCATCGACATAGTCCCGCAGGCTCGACCCGCCACGCTCGATTGCACGTGTGAGCAGTGTCCGCATGCGGCCGACCAGTGAGCCGGCAAGAGCCCGATCGACCTTGCCGGCCGGCGTCAGCGGGTGCAGCCCGGCCCCGAACAGCAGCTCATCGACATAAATATTGCCCAGCCCGGCGACCAGAGCCTGATCCAGCAGCGCCGCCTTGAGTGGTCGTCGTGTCGCGGACAATCGATGGTAGAGATCGCTTGGCGTGATGGTCAAGGCGTCGGGCCCGAGCGCGGACCAGCGCCGGCCGGCTAGCGCGTCAAGCTGGGCAAAGGTCCACAGCCCGCCGAACCGCCGCGGGTCGGTAAACCGCATTGCCGAGCCGTCCTCGAAGCGCCAGATCACGTGCGTGTGAGGAGGTATCAGCGGGCGGCCGTTTGAACTTGTCCTGCCGTTGGTGCGTTCAATGGGTGCAGGCCCGCCTCGGTACGCATCCCCAGCCGGCAGGACACACAACTGGCCCGACATGCCCAGGTGAACACAGACGCACCGGCCCGTACCGCTCACAAGCGCGAGTTGTTTGCCGTGGCGCAGCACCCGATCGATACCGTCGTGCTGCAACAACGCCGTGGCCGAAGATTCACCGCGGATCACGTCCCGCCGCGTGACGCGCACCGACTCGACCCGGCGTCCCACGATCAGGCGCTCAAGCGAACGCCTGACACACTCGACCTCGGGCAGCTCCGGCATGACGCGATTTTAATCCCGGCCGCACCGCCCGGCGTCTGTGAAGCAGGGCCGGCCGTGTAAGCCGGGGCTATACTCGCCCGTTGCTCCCCTCGTTCTGAAAGGTGTTTGCATGTCTGATCCGTCTCCCACCCCCGGAAGCCCCCCGCCCGGCGCATCGATGGAACTGATCCGCGAGGTCAGCCAGGCCGCCGCCGGCCTTAAGACCCAGGTCGGCAAGATCGTCGTCGGCCAGGACGAGGTCGTCGAACAGCTGTTCATCTGTCTGTTCACGAAGGGCCACGGCCTGCTGGTGGGGGTGCCGGGCCTGGCGAAAACGCTGCTCGTCTCGACCGTCGCGCAGACGCTGTCGCTCCAGTTCAACCGCATCCAGTTCACGCCCGACCTGATGCCCTCGGACATCACCGGCACAGAGGTGATCGAGGAGAACAAGGCGACCGGCCACCGCGAGATGCGCTTCGTCAAGGGCCCGGTCTTCGCCAACGTCATCCTCGCCGACGAGATCAACCGCACCCCGCCCAAGACGCAGGCGGCGCTGCTCGAGGCGATGCAGGAGCACCACGTCACCGCCGGCGGGATGCGGCACGCGCTGCCGCAACCGTTCTTCGTCCTCGCGACGCAGAACCCGATCGAGCAGGAGGGGACGTACCCGCTGCCCGAGGCGCAGCTGGACCGGTTCATGTTCAACATCAAGGTCGGCTACCCGAGCGCGGACGAGGAGCTGGAGATCGTCAAGCGCACGACCACCCGCCAGAGCGCGACGGTCGAGCATGTGCTGACCGCCGACAAGGTCTTGCAGATCCAGGACGTCGTTCGCGACGTGCCGGTGGCGGACCACGTCGTGAAGTACGCGCTGCGACTGGTCCGCGCGACGCGTTTCCCCGAGAAGGGTGAGGCGGACCCTCGGCCGGACTTCCTTGCCAACTACCTGCGCTGGGGCGCCGGCCCGCGCGCGAGCCAGAACCTGATCCTCGCGGGCAAGGCCCACGCGCTGCTTCACGGCCGAACGCACGTCGAGCCGGAAGACATCCGGGCCGTGACGCTGCCCGTGCTGCGCCACCGCATCCTTACCAACTTCGCCGCCGAGGCAGACGGGGTGAGCAGCGATGACCTGATCACGCAGCTGCTCGAGCACATCAAGGTCGATGCGGCGAGCGATGCGCAGGCCGAGGCGGTATTGCGTTGAGTTTTGAAACCACAGATGCACACGGATTCACACGGATGAATCTGGATTGGCATCTGTGTTGATCTGTGTGCATCTGTGGTTCCTATATGCCTTCTTCAACCGCCTCTTTCACGTCCTACCTCGACCCCGAGACGCTCGCGCGCGTCGGGTCGCTGGAGCTGCGGGCGCGGATGATCGTGGACGGCCTGATGACCGGGATGCACCGCTCGCCGATGCAGGGTTTCAGCGTCGAGTTTGCGCAGCACCGCCAGTACGTGCCGGGCGACGACCCGCGCTTCCTGGACTGGAAGGTGATGGCCAAGACAGACAAGCTCTACCTCAAGCAGTATGTCCGCGAGACGAGCCTGGACCTGATGGTGCTGGTCGATGTCAGCGCATCCATGGCTTATACCTCGGGCACGCGGTTCACCGGCGGGAAGGCGCGCAGCGAGATGATGAACAGCGGCCGGGCGCCTAGCGGCACCGGGCGCGACTTCAAGGGCAGGGCCCCGACCGGCTGGCGGAAGATCGACCACGCCTGCGCGCTGGTCGTCGCGCTCAGCCAGCTCGCCCTCAACCAGGCCGACCGTGTCGGGCTCGGCGTCTTCGCGGACGATGTCAAACGCTCCACGCGCCTGAGCAACAACCAGAGCCACTGGCGCGACATCACCCGGGCGCTGGTCGAGTCGGACATCGTCGGCGAAACAAGCAGCAGCAAGGCCGGCGTGCAGACGATCCAGGGCCGGACGAACCTGGGCGTCGTGTTCGACCACCTGCTCGCGCAGCTCCGGCGGAAAGCGCTCGTGGTCGTGATCAGTGACCTCTTTGATGACATCGCGAACATCGAGCGCGGGCTCGCGCGGCTGCGCTACCGCGGGCACGATGCGCTGGTGATCCAGACGATGGACCCGGCGGAGTTGAGCTTCCCGTTCCGCTCGGTCAGCGAGTTTACCGGGCTCGAGGGCGAGGGCCGGCTGCCGCTGGACCCGCAGGCGATCCGCAAGGCTTATCTGGGCGTCGTCGAAGAGCACAACCGCGCGGTTCAGCAGGCGTGCCAGAAGTTCCAGATCGATCATTTGTTACTTAATACGAGCGAGCACCTGGGCCCGCCGCTGTCGCACTTTTTGGCCAGGCGCAGCGCCATGATTAATCGGGGGAGCTAAATGAATCTTTTTATCTCACGCAAAGGCGCAGAGGCGCAAAGGAATTCAATCAACATATGGCTTTGCGCCTCTGCGCCTTTGCGTGAGGTTGGTTTGGGGTTTTGGGATAGGGGGCTTAAATCATTGTGAACCTCGCCCAAGCCGCTGGCTTCTTCACCGTCCCTTTGCTCGCAGGCATCGGCGCGGCGGCGGTGTCGATCCCGATCATCATCCACCTGATGAGCCGGTTCCGCCGCAGGCCCGAGGCCTGGGGCGCGATGCGTTTTTTGATCGAGGCCTACCGCAAGCAGCGCAAGCGTCTCCAAATCGAAAAGCTCCTGTTGCTGCTTGCGCGTTGCATGGTTGTAGCGTTGGCGGGCTTGGCTTTGGCCGGGCCTGTCCTCAGTGGCTGCTCTCAAGATGGTTTTGCATGGACAGGTTCCAGCGGGCGTGTCGTGTATATCGTCATCGACGATGCGCTCTCCAGCCAGACGCGCGAGGCGGGCACCACGCGGCTTGAAGCACACAAGGCCGAGGCGTTGAAGGTGGTGAGCGAGATGCGGCCGGACGACCGCGCGGTCGTCGTGCGGATGGCCCGGCCGGTCGCGTCGGTGCTTGACGAGCCGACGTCCGACGCCGAAGCGCTGCGCGATGCGATCGAGTCGATCCAGCCGCGCTACAGCCGGGGTGAGTTGGTCGATGCGTTGTCGTTGGTGCAGTCGTCAATGGATCGGTCGGGGGTGCGCGATGGGAACGCGGTCGTCGTGCTGCTCAGTGATTTTCCCGCGTCCGCAGGCTATTTCGACCAGCCGCTGCCGCCGGAGCTCGAGGGGCTGGGCGACCGAGCGACGCTGGTCACCGCGCTGCCGCCGGCGGGCACGGACAACGTGCAGGTCATGTCGCTGACGCCGCGTCGGCGGATGGTGGTCGCCGAGTCAACCGGCTCGACGATCGTAAGCGGGCGCGTGAAGCTCCGGCGGTTCGGTGGGATCGCGCAGGCACGCCAAGCGAGGCTGCTGGTTGCCGTGCAATCGATTGAAGGCGCAACGCTAGCGGAGACAACACGTCAGGTGGCCTGGCCGGCGGGCGAGCGCGAGCAGGGCGTGAACTTCGACCTGCCCGTCGCGCTGCCGGCCGAGCAGGCCGCGGGCGCGGGGCGCGAGCTGGTAATCCGGGCCGGGCTCAAGCCCGATGCGCAGGCCGCGGGGTTGGACGCGCTTCCGACCG